>NZ_JAQWGB010000028.1 GCF_029238425.1 Flavicella sp. | reverse complement strand
TGATTGAGGTTTTTTTGTGTGCCTTATTTTGAACAAACAAAACAACTATATTAAGTAGGAAATAATTAAGATTACAAAAAAAATCCCTTTATCATTACATAAAGGGATTTAATATTTGAAGATGTAAAAAAGTATTATTTTTTTCTTTCTAAAAGAGCCATGTAGAAACCGTCAAAACCACTTTCTGATGGAAGTATTTTATTGTCTTTGATAAATTCAAATTCATCATTACTAGCAAGA
Source organism: Flavicella sp. (assembly GCF_029238425.1). Lineage (GTDB taxonomy): Bacteria > Bacteroidota > Bacteroidia > Flavobacteriales > Flavobacteriaceae > Flavicella. Next base: position 12,214 of record NZ_JAQWGB010000028.1, on the reverse strand, counting down.
AATTTCTTTACTTGATTTTCGTTTTCAGAAGGTAAAATTGAACAAGTCGCATAAACTAACTTACCTCCCTTTTTAACTAGTTTGGAATAACTATTAAGAATTTCTTCTTGCGTACGTTTTATGTTTTCTATAAATTCAGGTAGAAGTTTCCATTTAGCATCAGGGTTTCTTTTCAGTACACCTAATCCAGAACATGGAGCATCAATTAAAACGCGATCAGCGCTATTGTGAAGTTTTTTAATAGTCTTTGTGCCTTCTATTGGTTTCGGAGTTATATTATGAGCTCCAGCCCGTTTAGCACGTCTTTTAAGTTCCTTTAATTTTCCAGCATAGATATCCATAGCAACAATAGAGCCTTTATTCTCCATCAAAGCTGCTAAGTGTAATGTTTTACCGCCGGCACCTGCACATGTATCAATAACACGCATACCTGGCTTTACATCAAGGTATTCCGCAACTAATTGAGATGAGGCATCTTGTACTTCGAACAAACCACTTTTAAAAGCATCCGTTCTAAAAACATTTTTACGTTCTTTAAGTATCAAGGCATCTTTGTATTTTGGATCTACAGTTGTTTCTACGTCATTTTCATTTAGGTTTCTTTCTAAATTTTGACGCGAACCTCTTAACGTGTTCGCACGAAGAACAACTGGTGCTTGAATATTCAAAGCTTTGATTTCTTTATCCCAGTTTTTACCTAATTCAGAGGAACCTAATTCATCTAGCCAATCTGGAATCGATTCTTTGATTTTACGCACAGTTTGTACCTCATCAAACCTACCCTTGATACGTCTAACCGGAGCATTTGCAAAGTATTTCCAATCGGGTAATTCAATTCCTCTAAGGACAGCCCATACAGTAAAAATTTTCCAAAGGTTTTCTCTAGAATAGTGGTCTTTAGTTTCAGCGACTTCATTGTATAGACGTTTCCATCGCACAACTTCATAAATAGTTTCTGCAACAAATTTTCTATCTCTTGCACCCCATCTTGGGTCCTTTTTAAGCGCAGCTTCAACTGCTTTATCAGCATATATACCTTCGTTAAATATTGCATTTAAGGAATCGATAACTGTGAAAACTAAATTTCTGTGTAAACGCATAGTCATTATTTTGAGAATGCAAAGGTACTTAAATCAGATGGTAAAGAAGAATTTGCTACTTTTTCTTTTTAGAAAAATCTCGAATAATAACTTTTCTTCGTTTTTCTAAAATATAAAAGGAGGTATAGTAACCATCTTGATTGTTATTAAGAACTACAGGTATATTGTTTCGTGATAATCTTAGAGTGCTTGATAGGATGGAATCATCCATGGTAAGAACATATTCTCCATTTGGCAGATAGAATTCAAAATGACCACTAAGATCAGTTAGGGTACTGTAATTTTGACCTTCTTTTGTAGCAGTAATTTTAATTCTAGATAGATCCATCGGACCTTCATCAGTAATAGCAATTTTTTGTCTATCCATGATAACATCTCCATGAAGTTTGACTCCTTTTACGAAGGGAATAAAATAATTTTCACTTCGGTCAATTGGGATTGAGTCAGGTACATTAGAGAACCAACCTTCAGATTTTTCCAAAGGAAGAACCTTTATTTTGAATTTACCATAGGGTGTATTGTTAATTTTGGCAACACCATTATAAGAGGTTATTACTTCTTTCTTATCCAAGTTGATAACTACGTTGTTGATTGGTGATTCGTCATAATCTTTTCGATTGTTTCCATTCAGGTCCTTGAACGCGATAAATTTAACGTTAGTGGTTGATTTTTTAGCAAATGGAATAGGAATTCCTATTTCCTTTCTAATGCTCAAACCGATCGTAAGATTTGAATTTTGGTTTTTACCAGATCGGTTAGAGCTAAATTGTTCGTCCTCAAATACAACAATATCGCTGTAATCCGTACTGTTAAAAATATAACTACACTGTAAGCTATATCTCCAGTTAGTTTTTGAAAAATAGAATAATTCAGGGTTGATTCCGAAAGAATTATTTTTAGCAATATTTCTGTAAGTATAACTGCTATTTGTTTCTAAAATAAAACGCCTGTTTTTAAAGGTGTATTGGTTTTGAATTGAGAATCTTAGTAATTGTGGAGTAACGGGTGGACCAATTGTATTTTGATTGTCGACTACGGAAAAATTACCATAATTGTATTTAAAAGTAAAATTCCAAATTCGATATCTTAACAAACTAGTAAAGTCAAAACTAAAGTGATTGTCAGATTTTATAGGTTGAGTTTCTTGCGTGTACCCTGCTCTTAAAAGATATGAAGATTGAAAACTAGTTTGATTGTTGTAAGTTGAAAATCTGTAAGATAAACCTCTGTTATGAAGTTGTACATCGTTAAATTGTCTAATGTCGTAGAAAACTCCATTTTGAACTGAACCGGCCTTAACTTTTTTTGATATTGACAATCTATTATTCAATATCTGTTGACCTGTATTTATAAATGAATAGGTTCTTCGCAAGTTTTCGGTACTTTGGTAGTTGTTATTAATTAGTATATTCCATTTTCGACTAAATTTAAAACTTGTTCTGTGATTCAGGTTGATTCTTTTGATTCCTCCAGTACCAAAATTTGCATCGTTATACCTTCCATGTACGTTAAATCTTAACTTTCTAGCTATTTTTGTAGAAAATCCAGCTCCATAAACAAAACCTTCACGTTTTGTATCAGTAATATAGTTTGTAACCAATGAGCGAGCAATAGAGAAATCAAAAATATTAGTTTTAAATAATCTCAATCTGGGATGTAATGAAATAACGTCAGTAGTAGTTTGGTTTATTTTGTTGTCATTTCTACCAATTTGTGATCTAAGGCTTAAAAATGTCGAATGAAAGTTATGAGTGAAACCATAAGAGTCATTTCTTGCATTTTGAATGTTATTGTTTGATTGAATATAAAAAGCGGACAAAATGTTTTTGTCATTTAATCTATAAGACCCTTTAACACCATTACCAACACTGGTAATACCGATGATATTGGAATAAACTTGTCCGATTTCGATGGATTTTTTATCATCGTAATAACCAATATACCAGGGTATATCTTGTTGTAGTTCTCTATTATAAGTACTTTGATTGAAGTTTAATGTGGTGTTATAAACCAAACTAGCATCTTGTGATAATTGTTTAGTCCCTCTTAGATTAACAGACATAAAAGTGTTTGCACCTAGAATGTTCTGAATATATGCATCTACCAATAGGGGGAGTGTTGGATATCCATAAATATCATAGTCAATTTCATTTGGTAGTTTAACAAATGATACTTTCGCGGTTTTTTTGTAATGAATATCGCTTTGAGATTTGTCTTCGGTACTATTGATAACAAGATCATAGTTTTTATAATACTTGTTTTCGTATGGTGTGTAGGTTGTATTAGAAACTTTTCTTTTGTTCCTTTCGTTTAATTGTATTGCTGAAGCGTAATAACTAAAATCGGCTTCTTCACCGACCTCGAGTGTAATATTGTTATGTTTATTGGCTATTCTGTCCTCAACATTTGAGGTATCAGATAGATACAAATCTTTTTTAGGAATTTTATGATTTACAGAAATATCTTGTTTATAATTACCTTTATTAATGATGGAATATTCAAATTTTTTGTTGAATTCATCATTCTTAAAATAGAATTTATTAGCTGTTTTAACTCCTAAATCCCATTTGACAGTTTTCTTAGTTTTCATTTGGAAGGAGTTATCACCAATTTGTTGGCCGTCTAAATCTATTAGAAAGGTATTGATGACTATTTGACTACTACCGGATTTTACTTTAGAAGGTATTAACAGAATAGGTACAATGATAGTGTCATTTACGGGAAGACTGTAGATTTTTTCTGAATCAACGATGCTATTCCATTCGTTTGGAATAAGAACATCCAAAGTGAAATTTAAATTATCAGTACTTGAATTTACAATATATAGAACATTAGAAACTAATCCTGATCTTTCAAGTTCTATGGTAGGGGTTTTAAACTTTGTTTTTACTTTTTCAGCGATACTGCTTTTAAACTCATTAACTTCTTTCTTTATTTTATTTTCTTGTGAAAAAGAGAAAGAAAAGTTTAAGAGCAGAGCAAAAATAAATACTTTGTTTAAAATATGAATAAGATTTTTTAGGGGTGTCAAATCTATATTAAATATTTTCTTCTAAACGAAAATTAAAATTTAGTGCAAAAGTTCCAGGGTTGAAAGTCATTCCAGGTTTTAATCTAACTTCTATTTTAAAGGTATACTCACTGTAATTACTAATATAATCTCCAATTCCATTAACGTTTTTTACACAACTATTACTAGGGATAACGTCAGAGGCTTCTAGTGTTCCAATAATTGGTTTTATAATTTCTAAAATATCATTTACATCAGAAAGAGGAACAAAGTTAGAGAAATCTTCAGAAGTCATGCAATCATTTGTGATTCTAACTTCTAGAATACTAAGCAACGGATTAGGTCCAGTACCATCACTATAATGGTTTAATACTTCCCATTCTGTTGAGTTTGCTCCGTTGTTGTTTACTGTTAGGATTAGATTCCAAGAACATAAGTTATCTGGAATTACTTTGTCGGTTACTCTTACCTTTAATCTTGCAATTGTTGTTCGTGGATATCCACTTTGGTATTTGCTGAAATCAGTAAATGTAAAAGCACTGTTCCCTTGTTCTTCTAAAAACAACTCAACAGAACCACAATGAATTTGAGCATTGGATCTAGTGATAGATAGAAAAAAGAGGAATGCAAAAATTACATTTACAATTAATCTCATATGTATTTATTTTATACAATGAAAGGATGCAGTTTAGTGCATCCTTCATTGTATTATAAACTTTAATTTTATTGGTCTTCCAATAGGATATATTGAACGTACATTGTATAAACTCCTGGTTCAGCATATGCCGCTGGATTCAAAGTGTTAACACTTTCAGAAGATGCTGTAGCTAAATCATAAGCCATTGGGAAGACAGCAGGTAATCCTGGTAAAATTCTGTAATCTATTGTATAATAGTAATCAGAAGTATGAGTAGTTTGATTCAAGTATGTACCTCCTGGCATATAGTTGTCAATCCCATCGTCTCCCGCATGTCCAGCAATATATCTATCGGTAGCACTTGGAGGTGTGCCAGCACCAGCTGCATCAACATAAATATTATTTGTTCCTGCATATGGAGCAAGAGCTCCTAAGGTATTTGGATTTTGAAAGTTAGCACTATAATCCAATTTTGTTGGATCCAATCTTGTAGATAAATTTTGTCTATTTTGTCTTAATTCTAATAAGCTCAACGGCAATTGATCTACGGCATTAACGTTGTCATCTCCATAGTCAACTTGTTGATCCCAGAATCCCGGTGCAGTATTTCCTTGCGATCTACCAACGGCATATAAATCCCAACTTACAGTAGAACTTACTTTCAAAACAGTTGCTGCATATTGGGTGATACCAGCTTGGTATTCACTAATGTCGTCAAATACGAATTCAATTTGATCAGGTGTTGTCATTTCTAGTTGAAGAACTGGTTGTAAATCCATTGTAATAGACACATCTTTTTCATCAACTAATTGTGCATTTGCAGTTGCACCGATTAATCCAGCTGCTGCGATAAACAATTTAAACTTGTTACTTTTTTTCATTTTTTTTAATTTTAGGGGTTAGTATAATTATTATTAATTCAATTTGAATTCCATTTTGGCTGCTTGTATTTCATCAGAGTTTTCAAAATCTAAAACTCCTACAGCAATATAGTCACCGGGTTCGTGATTATCAGGGATTTTAAAAATAAAATCTCTAATTAAATCAGGTAGAATGGTGAATTTTTTAACTTTTAATCTTTGTTGATCTCCAGTTTTTAAGTTAGTTAAATCAATATATGAAGTACAGTATGATATGCCGTCACCTTTGTTTTCGGCAACGATAGAAATCTGTTTGTTGTTTTCGTCAAAAACAAAATCTACAAACTCAACTTCGTTTAAGGCAACACCTGGTGGATTTTGATAAACGAATACTCCAAATGCAAAAGTAGGAACTACACCGAGTGCTACAGTGTTATCACTTTTGTTATCAGGACTTAAGGATTGTCTAGCTTGTTGTTGTTCTATCATGATAATACTCCAAGCAGCTTTGGCTCCATCTGAGTCATTTGGAACAGATACAGTAAAATCAACCTTGCGTTTTTCATTTGGTTTTAGTTCAACGAATGTTGGACTAATTGATACCCATTTAGATAAAGAGTATTTTCCATTACCAGCAGGTAGAAATGAGCTTTTCCCTTTTCCGTTCATGTTAAAATCCATCATTTTAACTTGAAAACTTTTAGGGCTAGAGGTATCATTGTTTATGTTAATACTATAAACTTTGGACTGACCTTGTTTTAAATTTAAATGAAAGTGTGCCGGTGAAACAGAAACTCCAGTCGTCTGTTTATCGGAGGAGATTCCAACATTTTTTACTGATTTGTTCTGAGAATTCACAGAACTTATAAAAAACAGTAAAACTACTATAGGGGTATATTTTTTAAAAAGATACATTAATCGGGGGTATAGGGTAATATTAATTGTATGTTAAACAAATATAGAAGCTTTTATTTAAAAAACAAATAAAACTAAGGGAAATTAATGTTTTGTTAAAATATGAAAGTTTTTTTTCTTGCGCAGTTTTACTGAAGAAATTTAAAGATTTAGAATTTATTGATTAGTTTTGAACTGATTATGTTGTTAACCAATGAAAGACTTTAATGTACCTGTATCATATCTGAAAGGAGTAGGTCCTGCTAGGGCGGAATTGCTTTTGTCTGAATTAAGAATTCGAAAAGTGCAGGATTTGTTTTCTCTTATTCCTACTAGGTATATTGATAGATCTAGGTTCTACAAAATAAATGAATTGCAGCCTAATTCATCCGAAGTTCAATTAGTAGGAGAGATTTCTGGATTTAAAGAAATCAAACAAAAAAGAGGTTCAAGATTTTCTGCTGTTTTTAAGGAAAGTACAGGGACTATTGATTTGGTCTGGTTTAAAGGAGGTAAATGGCTGAAAGATTCGATTAAAGAAGGTAAGGTATATGTGATATATGGTAAGCTTAATTTTTATAATGGGAATTTTAGTATGCCTCATCCAGAAATTGAACTTTTGTCACTTTTTGAAAAAAGTTTACGTCCTGGAATTCAACCTGTGTATCCTTCAACAGAAAAGCTAACGAGTAGAGGAGTGTCAAATAAAATCATGTGTACTGTATTGGAGCACGTTTTTAGAGATTTTTATTCGGCAATTGGTGAATCTTTATCTAAAAATATTATTAAAAAATTCGGTTTTTTATCAAAAAGAGAGGCATTATTAAATATCCATTTTCCGAAAAGTCAAGAAATATTGGCTAAAGCTGAATATAGATTGAAATTTGAAGAACTGTTTTTTATGCAACTTCAAATGTTGCATAAAAAGATAAATATCAATGAAAAGATTGCAGGTTTTAAGTTTGAGTTAGTTGGTGAAAAATTCAATGAGTTTTATTCTAAAGGCTTAACGTTTGAATTGACGAACGCTCAGAAAAGAGTATTGAAAGAAATTAGGAAAGATGTTGGATCTGGTATTCATATGAATAGGTTATTACAAGGGGATGTTGGATCTGGTAAAACGATAGTTGCAACATTGGCCATGTTGCTTGCCTTGGACAATGGTTATCAGGCTGCTTTGATTGCACCTACTGAGATTTTGGCAAATCAACATTTTATATCTATAAAGGAATCACTTTCTAGGTTTGATATAAACGTAAGCTTGTTAACTGGTTCTTCCAAAATAAAGGAAAGAAGAGAGATACACGAAAGCTTAGAAAAAGGAACCTTACATATTTTGGTTGGTACGCATGCTTTGTTAGAAGATAAAGTGAAATTTAAAAACTTGGGATTGGCAATCATAGATGAGCAACATCGTTTTGGAGTCGCGCAGAGATCAAAAATGTGGATGAAGAATGTGAAACCTCCTCATGTTTTGGTAATGACTGCAACTCCCATACCTCGTACTTTGGCCATGAGTGCTTATGGGGACCTCGATATTTCGGTAATTGATGAGTTGCCACCAGGAAGAAAAGAAATTACAACTGTTCATAGATATGATAGCAATCGTTTGAAGGTCTTTAAATTCATGAAAGATGAGATTTCCAAAGGACGTCAAGTATATGTTGTGTATCCTTTGATAGAAGAATCTGAGGCGATGGATTATAAAGATTTAATGGATGGCTATGAAAGTATAGCTAGAGAGTTTCCATCTCCGAACTACCAAATAAGTATAGTTCATGGTAGAATGAAAGCTGCAGACAAGGAATATGAAATGAATCGATTTGTTAAAAGAGAGACGCAAATCATGGTCGCTACCACAGTGATTGAGGTTGGAGTAAATGTGCCAAATGCAAGTATCATGGTCATAGAAAGTTCGGAACGATTCGGTTTGTCTCAGTTGCATCAATTACGCGGTAGGGTAGGGAGAGGAGCTGAGCAAAGTTATTGTGTATTGATGTCTAGTTATAAATTATCTGCAGATGGGAAAAAAAGAATTGAAACGATGGTTAGTTCGTCGGATGGTTTCGAGATCGCAGATGTTGATTTAAAACTACGTGGACCAGGGAATCTAATGGGGACGCAACAAAGTGGTATTCTAAATTTAAAAATAGCAAATTTAGTGCAGGATACTGAGATATTAGAGCAAGCAAGAGAAACTGCTATCCAATTGCTTTCTGAAGATCCAAATTTATCAAAAACTGAGAATAAAAACTTGTCAGCAGTCTATGCTTCTTTTGTCAAAAAATCAAACTTGTGGTCTAATATCAGCTAGGACTTAGAAAAGATATTCTTAATTCTGTCCTTAATAGATAGTTTTTCGTTTTCATGATAGCTGTTTCCGTAGCCATAACCATAACCATAACCGTAGCCATATCCATATCCATACTTTCCATTAGAACTAAAATCATTTAGAATATATCCTATGTTTTGAACTTCTCCATTGCTGTATTTATCATCTATCATTTTCATCATTCCTCTTTTTGAAAAGTTCTGACGTATTACATAGATATTAGCATCAGAGTATTTTAATAATTCGAACGCATCAGAAACCAGTCCAACGGGAGGAGTATCAATAATAATGTAGTCGTATTTAGTTTTTAAAGTATTGAAAAATTTTGTGGTGTTAGATCCCAAAATTAGTTCAGATGGATTGGGTGGGATAGGACCAGAAACGATAAGGTCCATATTTGGTATTTCCGTTTTATAGGTTATTTCCTCAATAGTTTTTTGATTAATTAAATAGTTTACAATTCCAATATTGTTGTCAATATTAAAATCGTTGAAAATTTTAGGTTTTCTGAGGTCCAGTCCAACTAAGATTGTTTTTTTACCACTCAAGGCAAATGCAGTTGCCATATTAATAGAAACCATTGTTTTACCTTCACCACTGACAGACGATGTTAGTAAAATGGTTTTATTCCTGCTAAACTTATTTTCACTATCTCTCGATTCTGTAAGGAATTTAATATTAGACCTAAGTGCTCTAAATGATTCGGCGACAGATGATTTTGGTCTTTCAAATACAGCTAAATTTGTTGTACTAGTGTTTTTACCAATAACACCTAATACGGGAATTGAATAACTTTTCTCTATTTCTTCAACACTTCCAATACTGTCATCTAATAATTGTTTTATTACAATGTACAACAAAGGAAAAATTATGGCTAACATTAAGGATACTAAATAATTAAAGGACGTTCTTGGTTTAGAAGAACCTTGTCCGACATCCTTTGCAATGTCTAGAACTTTGATATCCGATACATTGGCTGCTATTGCAGTACCAGCCTCATAACTTTTCTGTTTTAAGTATGTATAGTTACTTTCTGTTTGCTGATAGTTTCGAGAGTATTTAACTAATTCTTGTTCAAGTTGAGGGATTTTTTTCAATTCACGGTTCAACTTATCTAGCCTTTTGTTTAGTTGCTTTATGTCATTTTTGTTTTTTTGTTCTAATGAAGTTAAGTTTTCAACTACGATTTTTTTACGAGACGCAATTCTATTTCTAATATCGATCATCTCAGGATGAATTGCCGTGACTCCAGCTTCTTCTAATTCGTTTTTTAAGGTAACTAAAGTAATTAGTTCTTGGGTGTTAGAAATAGTAGTTGGTTCATTTATTTCTGTAATGGTTGGAGCAGGGATGTCTTTAGTTTTTTGATCATGTGAAATAAGGTAATCTCTAAGGTTTTTAATGTAGTCTAAACTTCTTTTTTTCAAAAGAAGAGCTTCATCAATTTCAATAATTTTCTCAAACAGTCTATTTCCTTCTGATTCAATATTGTAAAGATTAGTTGAGTCTTTAAATTTGGAAAGTTCAATTTCTAATTGTTGCAATCGTTTTGCTTCGTTTTTAAAAAGCGTATCAATATATTTTTTTGTTTTTATAGCGTATGCTATTTTGTTTTCTTTTTGATCGCCACCTAATACTTTTACCGAAGTGTTCAAGTAGTCAACAAGCCTGCCTTTATTGGAGCCAGTCAGGGATAAGTCTAGTAAAGATGTTCCTGATTTCAAATCCTTGATGTAAATTCTTCGGTATTTACTAACAATGCTATTGATGTTTTTGAATTGTATATAGTAGTTTTTAGTTACTTCAAAATCGTGTTTTTTTTCAATTAGAAATTCACAAAATGGAGTCTTAATTGTATCTCGACTATCAAATTCTTTCTCGAATATTATTTTTTTTGGCGTATAAGAAATCTTTTTATTTTCGTTGTATTCGTAGAGCGCTCTTTTTGATTCCGTATTTTCAAAATTGACAGATACTCGGACTTTGTTTTTTTCTGTAAATTGAATTCCAATATTTGTATTAGCCAATTGAAATTTGTTAGGGTCAGTGATTATCTTGAAGGGAATACTTCCATAAACATCTTCTAGTCGATATTTTCCTTCTTCGAGATATTGGATATAAAATTTTAGCTTTTTTACAACTTTTTCATTATGAGTTCTTGACGTAAATCTAGCTTTTATAGTTTCTACGATATTGCTAGATCCTCCCCAGTTAAATGCAATATTTGTACTTGAGGAAAACAAAGGGTTTTGCTCTTCCTTAACACTAATAGTTGTATGGATGGCATAGGACTTTTCTTCATAACCATTTTTGAATTTGGCGATACTCAATGCAATAATTGAGGTAACAACAAAAAGTCTCCAATAGCCTACAATTTTATAAAGCAATGGTTTTAAATCTATAGATGCCTCGTCTTGAGAATCATTGAATGAAGAATTGTTGTTTTTCATATAGATCTATTAGAATGATTTGATCAATAAAAGTGTTGTTGCAATAATTGAGAACACCGAAGCTAAAGTTGTAAATGTTTGTAATCCGGTCGTTCCTATTCCCCATGATTTAGTTTTAATTGGATTTACGAAAATGATGTCATGCGGCAAAATGTTAAAAACTTCAGATTCAAAAACGTCAATCTGGGTAATATCCACAGTATATTTTTTTAATCCATCGAATTCTTCTCTTAATACTTCTACTTTTGTTCTATCTCCAGTGGAGATAATATCACCAGAGTTGGCAATTGCTTCTACAATATTTACTTTGTTTTGGTAGATTATGTGCGTTCCTGGAGATCCTATATCTCCAAGTATAGTATATTTTATACCTGCTAATTTAACAGTTACGAATATGTTTTTGTCAAAATTGATGTAATATTTTAATTCAGACTTTACTTTTACTCTAACCTCTTCAATTGTGTATCCAAGTACGTTTACATTACCGACATAAGGCAGTCGTATGTTTCCATGTTCATCTACGGTATATCCCGTGAAATACAAATTATCACCACCTGTGGAATTATTACTTGATCCATTAGAACTATTACTGTTGTTAAATAATGCTACTAATTCATCGTTTTTAGATTTTAATGTAATAGATAAGATATCATTAACCTGAAGTTTGTATGGGGTGTCATTTATTTTATGGATATCCTCTTTTTCGATAGGTTCTCCCTGGAAATAAACAAGTTTTCTGTGAGGCACACAAGAACTTAGAATAATTGAAAAACTAATTACTAAAAATAATTTGTTCATGGATAGTTTTTTTATCAATTTACAAATATAAATTTTATTGCCAATAAACAATGAAATTTCTATTACTTTTACCAACTCTTATTAGGCGGTTTTATTATGTTTTTTATTCAAAAGGAGTATTTCCAGTATTTGT
>NZ_JAQWGB010000026.1 GCF_029238425.1 Flavicella sp. | reverse complement strand
TGATTGAGGTTTTTTTGTGTGCCTTATTTTGAACAAACAAAACAACTATATTAAGTAGGAAATAATTAAGATTACAAAAAAAATCCCTTTATCATTACATAAAGGGATTTAATATTTGAAGATGTAAGAAAGTATTTCACTTAATTCGCTCAATCGTATCAGTGATCAATTCCATTAAAGATATTCCTGCTATTTCTGCTTGTTGCGGTAATAGACTAGCTTCTGTCATACCGGGTACAGTGTTCATTTCTAAAAAATAAGGTTCATCCCCGATAAAAATAAACTCAGATCTAGAAAAACCAGACATATTTAATGAGTTATAGATATGCTTCGCTGCTTCGGTAACTTTTACCTCTTGTACAGGTGTAATTCTTGCTGGTGTTATTTCTTGTGATTTTCCAAGATATTTAGCTTCATAATCAAAGAAGTCATTTTCTGAAACAATCTCAGTGATAGGTAAAACTTTTACCTTTCCTTTGTATTGAATAACCCCTACAGATACTTCTGTTCCATCTAGAAAAGATTCAATAAGTATTTCTTTATCTTCTTTAAAGGCTATTTCTAAGGCTGTATCTAGTTTTTCTATGTCATGTACTTTACTAATTCCGAAACTAGAACCTGCATTGTTAGGTTTCACAAAACAAGGAAGTCCCACTTTTGCAACAATGTTTTCATTAGAAAAAGAGTCCCCTTGATTTAAATAGATAGAAGTGGCTGTTTTGATGCCATATTGTTTTACTACACTTAAACAGTCTCTTTTGTTGAAGGTAAGGGCCATTTGATAAAAGGGAGCGGAGCTATATGGTATATTCAACATATCGAAATATGCAAGTATCTTTCCATCTTCACCAGGTGTTCCATGAATAACGTTAAACACAAAATCAAAAGATATTTTATCATTGTTAATAGTTGCAGAAAAGTCATTTTTATCTATTTCATATTCTTTATCATCAGAATGAATCAATACCCATTTTTTTTCTGAGATATGAATTTTGTAAGGATTGTATGTATCAGTGTCGATATGGTTGTAAACAACGGTTCCGCTTTTTACTGATATTTCATGCTCTGAGGAAAACCCACCCATGATAACTGCAATGTTCTTTTTTGTCATAAAATTGGACTAAGAATTAGGTTTCAAAAATATCAAATAATATTTAATAAGGTACCTATTCGTTTTATATCTTTGTTCAAAATAGTGAAAAATGAGTTTAGGGAAATACGTCATCAGTAAACAGTTTTTAATTCAGGTATCCATTGCAGTTGTAATGTTGATCATAGTATTTTTTGGATTGGTAAACTGGCTTACAGCAACAACAAATCATAATGAGGAAATAAAAGTTCCTGATTTAGCAAAATTGAGTGTTGATGTTACTGAAAAAAAACTTGCTGCTTTGAATTTAAGAATGGAAGTGATTGATTCTGCAAGTTATAATCCTAATTTTCCTAAAAAATCAGTAATAAACCAATTTCCAGAAAAAGGGGCTTTGGTAAAAGAAAATCGTAAAATTTATTTGACTTTGAATCCATCGAAATTTGGAAAAGTTGAAATTCAAGAATTTTACGGTAAAACAAAAAATGAAGTGATTGCACAATTAAAATCATCTGGTTTTACCATCGGTAGAATTTTGTTTATTCCGGATATTGGACGAAATGTAGTGAGAAGGTTAAAATGTGATGGGAAGTTATTAAAGAGAGGTGATAAGCTAGAAAAACATTCTGTAATAGATGTGATTTTAGGTAATGGTAAAGGGAAGTAGGATGTTAGAACAAGGAGTAGAAAATAATGAATTAGAGAATGAAGATCAGTTTGAACATTATAGATTTGTTGCTGCTGATGGACAGGTACCGTTGCGTGTAGATAAATTTTTAATGAATTTTATTGAAAGAGCGACTAGAAATAAAATTCAAGAAGCCGCAAAAGCAGGCAAAATTTTTGCGAATGACTTAGCTGTAAAATCTAGCTATAAGGTAAAAGCCAAAGATGTTATTACGGTGGTTTTAGAATCTCCACCAGTGGAACATGAATTAGTTGCTGAGAATTTGCCAATAGATATCGTATATGAAGACGATGCTTTGATTGTGGTGAATAAAAAAGCGGGTATGGTGGTTCATCCTGGTCACGGAAATTATACGGGTACACTAGTCAACGGTTTGATGTATCATATTGAAAACTTACCAAAAAACAGTAATGAACGTCCTGGTTTAGTTCATAGAATTGATAAGGATACTAGCGGATTGTTGGTTGTTGCAAAAACCGTGGAAGCGATGACTTTTCTAGCAAAACAGTTTTTTGATAAAACTACAGAAAGAGTTTATCATGCTTTGGTTTGGGGAAATCTTGAAGAAGATGAAGGCACGATAGAGGGGAATATTGGTAGAAGTTTAAAAAACAGATTGCAAATGTCTGTTTTTCCAGATGGTGATTTTGGAAAACCTGCGGTGAGTCACTTCAAAGTATTGGAAAGGTTCAATTATGTCACTTTGGTGGAGTGTCGTCTAGAAACAGGACGAACACATCAAATACGTGCACATTTTAGATACATTGGGCATACATTGTTTAATGATGCTAGATATGGAGGTGATGCTGTTCTTAAAGGAACCACTTTTACAAAGTATAAACAATTTGTAGAGAATACTTTTAAAGAATTACCAAGACAAGCCCTACATGCAAAAACGCTGGGGTTTGTTCATCCTACTACAAAAGAAATGATGAGATTTACCTCAGATACACCTGAAGATATGTTGAAAGCATTAGAAAGATGGCGTGCTTATACTATCAACACAAAAGAAGATCTTAAATAAAATATTGATTCAATTCCTATGAAAATAGTTATATCTCCAGCAAAGTCTTTGGATTTAGACTCTGTAATTCCAACAAACAGTTTCAGTCAACCTCAATTCCTTGAAGAATCTGAAAAGCTTTCAAAAGTTTTAAAAAAGAAGTCACCAAAAAAAATAGGGGAACTGATGTCAATTTCAGCTAAGTTATCTGAGTTGAATTGGCAAAGGAATCAGGATTGGGAATTGCCTTTCACAACAGAAAATGCAAGACAAGCTGTTTATGCTTTTAAAGGTGATGTATATATTGGTTTGGATGCATACACAATTGAAGATAATAAATTAGAGCAATTGAATGATAAGTTGCGTATTTTATCGGGTTTATATGGTGTTTTGAAGCCATTTGATTTGATTCAAGCATATCGTTTAGAAATGGGGACCAAGTTGAAAGTAGGTACAAAGGATAACTTATATCAATTTTGGGAAAATAAAATTACCGATGCTTTGAATGCTGAAATGGAAGAAGGTGAACTTTTGGTAAATTTGGCAAGTAACGAGTATTACAAGGTGGTAAAACCAAAATTAATTGAAAATACTATAGTGACTCCTCAGTTCAAGGATTACAAAGATGGCAAATTAAAAATGATTTCCTTTTTTGCGAAAAAAGCGAGAGGAATGATGGTGAGATATATCATTGATAATAATATTAAGGACATTGAGGGCTTGAAAGGGTTCAATAGTGATGGATATGGTTTTAGTGAAGAATTGTCATCTGAAAATGAATTAATGTTTGTGAGGTAAAAAATCTATGCGATTTCATAAAACCAAAGCTTGGATATCCTTAGGTTTATTAATCATTGAAATACTTATTGCCTTATTTTTTACAAGAGGTTTTATTAGATCTTTTATGGGTGATGTACTTTCGGTGTGTCTGCTATATGTTTTGGTCGGAACTTTTTTTGATTTTAATAAATTAAAACTAGGTTTGTCTGTTTTAATCTTTGCCTTTGCTGTCGAATTTGCACAGTATTTTAAATTGACAGAATATTTGGATTTTGAAAAAGGCAGTTTTGGTTATATAGTATTGGGAGCTACTTTTGATTTACTTGCATATGGTTTAGGGATTATTGTCTGTTTGATTTTTGATTATAAAATAAAATTATGAATAAATTGTTTGTTGAGCATGCCGTAATTTTATTGGAAAAGGATCAGAAACTAAAATTTGAATCTTTTTTATTAAAAAACTCCTCAAAAGAGACTACCTATTTTTCTGTTAGTTACATAAACAAATTGGTAGAAGAAGAATCTAAAAGAGACACATCTGTTATAATTGAGCGAGAAGGACAAGCTTTGCGTTCCATGTCAAGCGGTGAAAGAAAAATAGCGGTTTTAAAATATTTATTGAGTTTACATCCCAAGGTTTTGGTTGTTGATACGATTCATGAAAATTTAGATGCAAAGAACTTACTTCTTATAAATACTTTATTAAGGGAATATTCAGAGAGCGGTATTTTAGTGCAACTGATCACAAGAGAGACAAAACCGGTGTTGCCAAATGCAGCGCATTGGATATTTAAGGAGGTTTTTTTAGAACCTTATCATAAGAAAATCACTTCTTTTTTTTCAAAGGAAAAATCAGCATTTGCAAAGGTGAAGATTCCGAAAACGACGACAGAATATACTTATGACTATAACTTGTTAGTTAAATTAACGGATGTTACGATTAAATTTTTTGATAAGGTTGTTCTTAAAAAAATCAATTGGGAGATTGATTTAGGTGAATTTTGGCAGTTGGTTGGTGAAAATGGAAGTGGTAAAACCACCTTATTATCATTAATAACCGGAGATAGCCATAAAGCTTACGGACAGAATATTATTTTATTTGATAAATTAAAAGGTACCGAAGAGAACGTTTGGGAAATCAAACAAAAGATAGGCTACTTCACACCCAATATCACTGAATTGTTTAATCGACGACATTCCGTTTTACATATGGTTTTATCTGGTTTTTATGATTCCATTGGTTTGTATGTAAAACCTTTAGACAGACATGTGATATTAGCCAAGGAGTGGATTGAATTGATTGGATTAACTGAATCTATGAATAGCACATTTATGACATTACCTTTGTCTCAACAGAGAATGGTTTTGATTGCAAGAGCGATGGTTAAGCATCCACCTTTGCTTATTTTAGATGAGCCAACATCTGGTTTAGATGCTAGTAGTACTCAGTTAATAGTAAGTTTGATTAATAAAATTGCTCAAGAAACGAAAACAACGATTATATATGTATCGCACCGGATGGAGACGGGATTGACTCCTGATAAGACTTATGAATTGTCAAAAACAGCTGATGGATCTGTAGGAAATATTCTTTGATGTTTTTTATTTATGTGACAAGTTCGTCATACTTTTACACTTTTTTTACCTTAAAAATGACATCCTGTCATTCTAGTAAAATATAATATGACATTTTTTGAATGATTTATTGTTGGCACAAAGATTGACTATAGCTAATCGTAAATTTGATATAAACAGATTAAATATAAATATTATGAGTAAGATTATTGGAATCGATTTAGGAACAACAAATTCATGTGTTTCTGTAATGGAGGGTAATGAGCCAGTTGTTATCCCTAATGCAGAAGGAAAAAGAACTACACCATCTATAGTTGCATTTGTAGAAGGAGGAGAGCGTAAAGTTGGAGATCCTGCAAAAAGACAAGCAGTTACAAATCCAACAAAAACGATTGCATCTGTAAAGCGTTTTATGGGGAATAAATTTTCTGAATGCTCAAATGAGGTTTCAAGAGTGCCTTATAAAGTTGTAAAAGGAGATAATGATACACCAAGAGTTGATATCGATGGTCGTTTGTATACTCCACAAGAAGTTTCAGCAATGACACTTCAAAAAATGAAAAAAACGGCAGAGGATTACTTAGGAGCAGATGTTTCTGAAGCAGTAATTACTGTACCAGCATACTTTAACGATGCACAACGTCAAGCTACAAAAGAAGCGGGAGAAATTGCAGGTTTAAAAGTACAAAGAATTATCAACGAGCCTACTGCAGCTGCATTGGCTTATGGAATTGATAAAAAAGGAACTGACCAAAAGATTGCTGTATACGATTTAGGTGGGGGTACATTTGATATTTCTATCTTAGAAATTGGAGAAGGAGTATTTGAAGTATTGTCGACAAATGGAGATACACATTTAGGAGGTGATGACTTTGATGAAGTTATTATTGACTGGTTGGCTGAAGAATTCAAATCTGAAGAAGATGTAGACTTACGTTTAGATCCTATGGCTTTACAACGTTTGAAAGAAGCTGCTGAAAAAGCAAAAGTTGAATTATCATCTTCTGCTCAAACAGAAATTAACTTGCCATATGTAACAGCTACTGCTGCAGGACCTAAGCATTTAGTAAAAACGTTAACACGTGCTAAATTTGAGCAATTGGCTGCTGAGTTAGTAACACGTTCTATGGAGCCGGTAAAGAAAGCATTACAAGATGCTGATTTATCAACTTCTGAAATTGATGAAGTAATCTTAGTAGGAGGTTCTACTAGAATTCCTGTAATTCAAGAAAAAGTAAAAGAATTCTTTGGTAAAGAGCCAAATAAAGGAGTGAACCCTGATGAAGTTGTTGCAATTGGAGCTGCTATTCAAGGTGGAGTTTTAGCAGGTGATGTAAAAGATGTATTGTTATTAGACGTTACACCTTTATCATTAGGAATTGAGACTATGGGGAATGTATTCACTAAATTAATTGAAGCGAATACTACCATTCCAACAAAAAAATCTCAGGTGTTCTCTACTGCTGTAGACAACCAACCATCTGTTGATATCCATGTATTACAAGGAGAAAGAGCGATGGCTGCTGATAACAAAACTATTGGACGTTTCCAATTAACAGATATTCCACCTGCACAAAGAGGAGCACCTCAAATTGAGGTAACTTTTGATATTGATGCTAATGGTATCATTAAAGTATCTGCAGTTGATAAAGCAACAAACAAATCTCAAGAAATTAAGATTGAAGCTTCATCTGGATTATCAGAAGAGGAAATTGCTAAAATGAAAGCTGATGCTGAGGCAAATGCTGATGCAGATGCAAAAGCAAAAGAAACAGCTGAGAAGTTGAATACAGCGGATCAAATGATTTTCCAAACGGAAACTCAATTGAAAGAAGTTGAAGGAAAACTTCCTGAAGATAAAAAGGCACCAATTGATGCTGCTTTGGCTGAATTGAAAACAGCACATGCTGCTAAAGATATTACAGCGATTGATACAGCAACGGAAGCTTTGAATACTGCATTGCAAGGAGCTGCTGCTGAATTCCAAGCTGCTGCACAACAAGCACAAGGTGGAGCTGATGCTGGAGCACAGCAAGCTGAGCCAAGCGCAAGCAACGAAGATTCTGTTGAAGACGTAGATTTTGAAGAAGTAAAATAATTTACTTTTGAAATACTAATTATAAATAGCCATTTGGAAATGTCCAAATGGCTATTTTTTTTTATCAATTGAAAAATTATGACGGTTATACAAAAAGAATTTGCACTAACAGCTAGAAGTAGGGGATATCATTTGATAACAAACGATATACTTGCAGCGATACCAGAAATTAAACAAATTAAATATGGTCAATTACAGGTTTTTATAAAACATACTTCTGCAAGCTTAACGATAAATGAAAATGCGGATCCGACAGTGCGTGAGGATTTTGAGGCACATATCAACAAGATGATTCCTGAGAATATGCCCTATTATAAACATGATTACGAAGGCGCAGATGATATGCCAGCTCATATAAAAGCTTCTATGTTGGGATCATCCGTAACAATTCCCATAACCAATGGAATATCAAATATGGGAATTTGGCAGGGGATTTATTTAGGTGAACATAGAAATTATGGAGGAGAAAGGAATATAGTATTGACTTTAATGGGTAATTCTTAAATAAAGAAATGAATAATCATTGTTTGGGTTTTTATTAAATAATCTTATATATAAAGTTTCTTTTGTATCAATATTTAGTTTGTTGATAGTCAGATATTGACTTTTGTCTGTCTTAATATCATTCCATGGAATTGCGAAATATAATTTTTACGTACAGATTTTTAACAAAATGGTAATTAAAATAGTTGTCAAAGCATTTCTTTTTACCTAATAAAGTACCTATTTTTGCAAGGTTTCACATTATACACAAAGAGATTTAAGATTTGACAACTTCTACATCCAAAAAAAATACAGGAAAAGAGTTATACGATTATCAGAAAGAGGCGTTGAGTCAGATTTTTGGTAAAATAGAAGATAACCCAGAGAGTTATAATTTGGTTTATCAATTGCCAACAGGTGGTGGTAAAACCGTAATTTTTTCCGAAATAGCGCGTCGTTATATTGAGGAAACAGGAAAGAAAGTTTTGATTTTAACGCATAGAATTGAACTATGTAATCAAACTTCTAGAATGTTGACTGAATTTGATGTAAAGAATAAAATTATCAATAGTAACGTTAAGGAACTTCATGATCAAGACGAATATATGTGTTTTGTGGCCATGGTTGAAACCTTAAAGAACCGTTTGAACGACGACAAGTTAGAGTTGGATCAGATAGGTTTGGTGATTATTGATGAGGCACATTATAATTCCTTTAGAAAATTATTTAAGTATTTTGAAAATTGCTTTATTTTAGGTGTAACGGCAACCCCGTTGAGTTCTAATATGAAGTTGCCAATGAATGAAATTTACAATGAATTATTGGTGGGGGAACCTGTTCAATCATTGGTGGATAGAGGATTCTTGGCAAAAGCAACGACTTATACTTATGATGTAGCCTTAGGAACATTGAAAGTTGGTATCAATGGAGATTATACTGTAAAGTCTTCTGAAGAATTGTATTCAAACAATTTGATGCAAGAAAAGTTGTTGTATGCCTATGAAGAAAAATCTTTGGGGAAAAAGACGTTGATTTTTAATAATGGTATCAATACATCCTTACATGTGTATGAAACTTTTAAGGCAGAAGGATATGACGTGATGCATTTGGATAATACCAATTCCAAGCAAGAAAGAGAATTTATATTAAAATGGTTTAAGGAGACTCCTAATGCCATTTTAACATCGGTAGGGATTTTGACAACTGGTTTTGATGAACCTTCAGTAGAAACTATTATTTTAAATAGAGCTACAAAATCTATTACATTATACTATCAAATGATTGGTAGGGGATCTCGTGTAATTGGAGATAAAAAAGATTTTACCGTTTTGGATCTAGGTAATAACGCTGCCAGGTTTGGTCTATGGGGAACTCCATTAGATTGGAGAAAAATATTTAGTTCTCCATTGTACTATTTAGATAATTTAATTGGTGATGAAGATATTGAACGTAATTTTACGTATACAATGCCTCCTGAAATTAGAGCTGAATTTCCAAATTCTACAGATTTCTATTTTAACGTAAAAGAGGAATATGACAAGGCTATCAAAATGAATATTAAGTCAAAGATAGTTTTGGATAAATCTATTGAGCAACACTGTAAATTGTGTGTTGAGAATAGTGAAGATGTTTTTGATGCTCGTATTTTATCTAGATTATTACAAGATGATATATCGGATAGAATTAAAAAATACTCTTATTGTATTATAAAGAGTACTAAGAATTATATTCAGTGGCTTGAAGATGATTATAAGAGAAGATTGAGTACTATGATCAACCAAAGTTTTTCATAAGTACATACTATAAATAAAAAAGGCTAACAGAAATGTTAGCCTTTTTTTATTTATATAAATTATTATTTAATCTTGTTTTAAAGATCCTTCTTGGAGCGCTTTGTAGTTTTCATGACAATCTAAAATTGCTTCTACAACCTGTAAATCACTCGCGGTACGTATAAAGTATTCAGAATAATTACAATCATCTAATAACTCTTGTAATTGTTTCTCGTTCATATCCAAATATTCCATCATAACTTCTCTGTCAAACTTCTGGCCAAGGATTTCTCTCAACTCATCCTCATCCTTAAGCTTTTTTAGTTTTTTCAAAGATTTTGGCTTTTTACCAAACATATTGTACATAAAGTCCACAGGGTGGAAGATGGCAGCATTTAAAGAAGTAAAACTTTTAGGAGTTGGTTTCCCGGTTTCATAGGTTTGTGCCAAACCATTGATATGAATTCTTGTGTATTTGTCTTTAGGAACTTGCTTGATATCTACCTCTAAAACTCCAATCAGATTATGTGTCTTCACCGTAACCTCACCAATTTCATCTGCTTTTTCATATAATGTAATAGAGAGCTCATTTCCTTTAAGTAAATCGTTAGTGATTTTAAGTTTTATGGACTGATACCCGATATAAGAAATCATTATGGTATCGTTTACTGTTGCTGGAATGCTAAACTGACCATCAAAATTAGTAGTTGTACCACGAACAGAATTTAAGTTTAAGATATGAGAACCACCTAATGGCTCCTTTGATTTTCCATCTAAAATAACACCATTTAAATCAACGGATTTCTGAGTTTCTTGTGAAATCCCAAAAAAGCTGATAAAAGTAGCGAAAAGGAATGTTAGAACAATTTTTTGCATGATACAAGTATACTAATTATCAAAAGAAATGTTGTTAAAAATTTACGAAATTACGAACAGAAAATGATCCTAGTCTAGGATAGTAGTATTTCTTTTGTGAGAGTTTTTGTGCACACAACAGGACTTGAACCTGCACGTCCGTAAGGACACGAGCCCCTCAAGCCCGCGCGTCTACCAATTCCGCCATGTGTGCATTGGATAAAACCAATTTAAAGAAAAAAAGCTTTTCAATAATGAAAAGCTTTTTTGTGACCGGGCTGGGGCTCGAACCCAGGACCCTCTCCTTAAAAGGGAGATGCTCTACCAACTGAGCTACCAGGTCATGCAATGCGTTATTGCGAGTGCAAATATACTTCCATATTTTAATTCTGCAAGGAAATTAATATACTTTTTTAAGCTTTTTTTTATAAGAATTGTAAGCCATATAAAATCAGCAGAATACAATTTGAATAAATATAAAAATACAGCGAAAATTAGTTTGCGGTTACATCAGATAAGCGATTGCAGAATCTTTTTTAAACTCAACTTTTATATGCTCCTTAAGTGAAGTAGATAAAGATATACCTTTAAAGTCTGCTTTAACTGGATATTTTTTATGGTTTCTGTTTACTAGAACCGCTGTTTTGAAACGAATTAAAGATACCTCCAAAAAATGTTTTACACCATAAATTAAGGTAGATCCAGAGTTTAATACATCATCAATTAAAACCAAGGACTTATTTTCGTATGCATTTTTATCTATAGAAGTAGTGATAGCCTCTCGAGGATTTTTTTTATTGATGCTAACCTCACACAAAGTGATTTTTATCTCAGAAATTTCTTCCAGTATTTTTTGAATACGAGTTGCAAAAATGTATCCATTTCCACAAATACCAGCTAGAACAACTTCTTTTTCATTAACATTGTTTTCTAAAATCTGATACGCAATTCTACGTGTTTTATGAACGATTTGATCATTCGTAAGGATACTATTGTCTGTCATTATGTTCTGTTATTTCTTAGGTCAAATATATTGATTTCATTTAAAGCGTTGCGGAAAAATGATTTATTCTTCTTCCGTATCATCCATATCAATTAAAAATGGATCTTCATAATAGTCATCAATATCTCTTCTATCTTTTTTAGTGGGTCTTCCCACACCTTTTTTACGATAATAATCTTTTGAGTATTTCAGTAATTCTTGTGCGTCAAACTCTTCTTTTGGTGTGGTGTCCTTTCTATATAAGTCAACCAGTTTTGCCCCCATTCTGTTTTTAGGGATGTCTAAAACTTCGATTTGATAGTTTATTTGATTTTTTCGAATGGTGATTTTTTCTCCAATATAAACATCCTTTGCTGGCTTTACATTGGCACCATTTATTTTAATATGACCCTTTTTACAGGCCTCTGTTGCAAGAGATCTTGTTTTATAATATCGTACTGTCCAAAGGTATTTATCAATTCTCATTCAAAAAGTTAAAATGTTAAGATATACTTTTAACAAAGATAGGAAAATTGTACCTTGGCGCTTTTAAAAATATGCACATCAATTCAGAAATAATGAATAAGAATATTCTTTTAAGTTTATTAATAATAGCTACAATAATCATTGTTTCATGTAAGAAAGAAGATGAAGTTGTAATTCCTCCTTTTGATCATGAGGCCCAAATACCGATGGATCAGGATTCAATAAATAAATATTTAGCAAAACATTATTACAATACAAAAGATAGTGTTTTTTGGACTATTGGTGCAGGAAGTGAGGCTACAGGTGCCTTGCCAGTAGCAGATCAACTACCCTTAAATAAAGACACAAACTTGGATTCCATAGAAGGTATAGATGCAAATGGTACAGTGGCAGACTATAAAATGTATTATTATGAAATTGCTGAAGGAATTGATAATGGGAATATTGGATTTTCAAACCCTTCACCCGTAGATTCTGTTTTTGTTAAATATACAGGTACGTTATTAGATAGTACAGTTTTCGATTCTAGGGAAGATTATGCTATTTGGTTTACGTTACCGAATACGATTCAAGGTTGGGCCAAGGGGTTGCCTAAGTTTAAACGAGGGACTTTTGAAACTGATGTAGATGAGGATTTCATTTTTCATGACTCAGGAAAAGGATATATAATAATGCCATCTGGTTTAGGATACCAAAATGGTGGTACTGGTTTAATTCCTGCAAATTCTCCTTTGATTTTTAGAATAGAGTTAAATGATGTAAAACTTATCGATACGGATCTAGATATGGTTCCAACCAAGTTTGAAATTAATTATGACCTAGCGGGTAATATCACTACTTATAACACAGATGGGGATACTAAAGATGACTTTGAGGATGTAGATGATAATAATGACTTTAACTTGACTAAGGATCAAGTATTGGATGAATTTCCAAATGTTGATGCTAGAGGGAATGTGGATTTCTCTTACGAAACGGATTCAGAGGGGCAGTTGCAAATTGTCAGTCCAACTGGTGGAACACCTCAATATAAAATATTTCCCAATTAATTAAAGTAAATAAAAAAGCCAGACAAGTTGTCTGGCTTTTTTTTATTTATTAGGTATTCTTTTTAAAATTTCTAAAAAGAATTTCCAAAACTTTTCTGTGGATTTGATATTCACTTTTTCATCTGGGGAGTGTGCTCCTCGAATTGTAGGGCCAAAAGAAATCATTTCCATTGTAGGGTAGTGGGTGCCTAAAATTCCACACTCCAAACCTGCATGACAAGCCATTGTGTTGGGTTCTTCATGAAACAATTGTTTGTAGGTACTCTGCAAAATTGAACAGATCTCGGTATTCGGATTGGGTTCCCAACCTGGGTAATCACCAGAAATTTTGGAATTAAAACCTGCAAGCTCAAAAACACTTTGGATACTGTTTACAAGGTTTGTCTTTCCCGATTCTGAGAAAGATCTTGTAAGGCATGCAATTTCAAGGTTTCCTTTGCTAACAGTTATACGAGCGAGGTTGTTTGAGGTTTCTACCAATTCCGGTATTTTTGCATTCATTGAAAACACTCCGTTATGTATAGCAGCAATAGTGCGTAACAATGTTTTTTGAAAATCAGGAGACATACAAAGTTGTGGGTTGTCAATTTTAACAGCTGCTATCTTTAAATTCTTTTCTTGAATCTGAAATTCTTTAGTTAGTGTTGCTATTATATCTGCAAATGAATTGTCAAATTTTTGAATTTCTGACAGATCTAGACTAATGCCTGCTTTGGCTTCTCTAGGGATGGCATTTCTTAGGTTTCCTCCCTGGAAGCTCACCAAGTTAAAATTTATATCAGATTCAAGTTGTAGTAAAACTCTGTTGAGCAGCTTATTTGCGTTTCCTAAACCTTTATGAATATCCATTCCTGAATGTCCACCATTGAGTCCTGAGATAGAAATTTCAAAAGAAACCTCTCTGCTGTTTTTTATTTCTGGGTATTCTGTAGCTCCAGTAATATCAATTCCACCTGCACAGCCTATAGAAATCTCATCATCATCTTCTGTGTCAAGATTCAAAAGAATATCACCAGATAAAAAACCGGGCTGTAATTCCATGGCACCCGTCATGCCTGTTTCTTCATCAACTGTAAATAATGCTTCTATTGCAGGATGCTCCAAAGTAGTAGAGGAAAGTACAGCCATGATGGCGGCAACACCAATTCCATTATCGGCACCTAGGGTTGTTCCCAAAGCATGGATCCAACCATCGGTGATGTTCATTTTAATTCCTTCACTTTCAAAATCAAACTGTGTAGCATTATTTTTTTGATGCACCATGTCTAAATGAGATTGCAATACAACGGTTTTTTTGTTTTCAAAACCCTTGGTTGCTGGTTTTTTGATCAACACATTTTGAATGCCATCTACCTGAGTTTCTAAACCTAACTTTTTACCAAAGTCAACCATAAAAGCTACAATGCACTCCTCTTTTTTAGACGGTCTTGGGATGGCATTTAAATCTGCAAAATGATTCCATAATGCAGTTGGTTCAGTATTTCTAATCTCTTTGTGCATAAAGTGTTTCTTTGTTACATTTCTAAAATAATAGAGTCAAGTGGTTTTCTCACTTTTTTCAACTCGGCCATATAATCATCTTCTGCACGTTTCCCAACAGGTAACAATAGTACAGATTTTAAATTGTGTTGGTCTAAGTTCAATACCTTATCAAACTTATCAGGATTAAATCCTTCCATAGGACAACTGTCAATTTTTTGAGTGGCACACACTGTTAAAAGGTTTCCTAGAGCAATATAGGCCTGAGATTTAGCAGCTCGCAATAATTCTTCTTGTTCAGTTTTTTCAAAAGTACCTGTCAAATAATCTTTAAAAGGAGCTAAAATATCATCGGGAGTGTTTCTTATCTCTTTTACCAATTTAAAGTAGTTTTCTACATCTTCAACTGATGCTTCTTTTTGAATGCAAATCACAAATAAATGAGAGGCATCTGCGACTTGTCTTTGACCATAAGCATGGGAAACAAGTGATTCTCTTAATTCTTTGTTTTTTATTACAATCAATTTTATAGGTTGTAGACCAAAAGAAGTTGCTGTTAAATTGAACGATTCTTTTAATATATCCAATTGTTCAGAGTTAAGTTCAAACTCCGAATCAAATTTTTTAGTTGCATATCGCCACTGAAGGCTTTCTAGAATATCCATGCTTTGTGTTTTTTTAGATTACAAAAATAAGAGAATCTGATGATAGATGATGTAATTTTTTGTGGATATAGATTTTATTAATTGATGTGTATATCAATTGAAGTTATCATAATGTCGATGTTTTTTTCTAACTTAAATAGAAAACTATGAAAAGAATGGAACCTATAGCTTCAGGAGTTACGATCAATGAAGAGTTTTTATATTATTTATGGAAATTTAAATTATTCGACTTTCAACACATTCATACCTTAGATAACCAAAAAATTCAGATTCTTAAAGTTGGGACTTTCAATACCAATAGTGGTCCTGATTTTTTAAATGGATTGTTGGAGATTGGGCAGCAAAAGTGGGCTGGGAATATTGAATTTCATATAAAATCCTCCGATTGGTATGTTCACGGACATGAAACGGACAAAAATTATGATGCTGTTGTATTACATATTGTTTGGGAATATGATGTTCCTGTTTTTTATTCCAATCAATCTGAAATCCCGACTCTAGTTCTTAAGAATTTTGTGAGTCCAGGTATTTTAGAAAAGTATTATCAACTTTTTTCTCAGCAAGAGAAATGGATTTTATGTGAAGAAGAAATAGGAAACACCGATCCTTTTATAATGACGAGTTGGTTGAACAGACTTTATTTTGAACGACTTGAAAAAAAATATTTTGACATTTTAGAATTGTTAGACTCCAACAAAAATGATTGGGAGGCTGTCCTATTTGTTTTGATCTCTAGAAGTTTTGGTACGAAGATAAATGCAGATGCATTTATGAATCTTGCAAAATCTATTGATTATAAATTGATTCGGAAATATAGAAACGAAACAGGAATGCTAGAAGCACTACTTTTTGGGCAAGCTGGTTTTCTGGAAGAGCATAGTGAAGATGTTTTTTATGTGCACCTGAAATCGGAATATGAGTTTTTAAAAAGAAAACATTCCTTAATCCCCTTAAATAAGGAGCAATTTTTGTTTTTCAGATTGCGGCCTAATAATTTCCCGAGTATTAGAATTTCCCAGTTGGCTGTGTTGTATGAGGCACATACGCATCTTTTTTCTGAATTAATGAAGTGTAAGAAGTTAGATGATTATTATAAAATTCTAGAAACTGAGACTTCCCTTTATTGGAAAAATCATTATGTATTTGGAAAAATATCAATAGAAAAATCAAAAAATATTTCTAAATCATTCATGGATGTATTACTCATCAATGTAATAATTCCGCTGCAATATGCTTTTAGAAAATATAATTCTCAACATAATTTTGACGATTTAGAAAATTTTATTCATTCCATTAAAAAAGAGAATAACGCTGTTGTAAATAATTTTAGGGAAGTCGGTGTTTCTGTTACATCAGCCATGGATACTCAGGCGTTACTGCAATTAAAAAATGAATATTGTAATTACAAAAGATGTTTGCATTGTACGATTGGGCTGCAATTATTGAAATAGATGTCGTTTGTATGAAGCGAAATTTTCATTAAGTTTTCTTTAACATATTCAAAACGACATTTCACTTAGCAAATTTTCCATCTCACCTAGTTCTTACCAATTAGGCTTTCAAATGAATCTACATTTGTGTCATACTAATCATGTAAAAATTAATAAGATGAAAAATTTAGTAATGAGTACAAAGACGGTTTTGTTAGCCATATTAACAATAGGAATGTTAGTATCATGTAACGATGATACGAGTGAAACAGCACCTGTGGAGCCACAGGATCCTATAGAGGTTCAATTAGGCTTTGAAGGGTACACTTTAACGCCTGAGGGAGAAGGACAACGTAAAGTAGGAAAAATGGAGGATTCAAATATTCCTCACGTATACCAAACACAAGGATATACTGTTGAGATAACTGGAGGTGTTTCTAATGGTAAAGTTATTTTCTCTGGAATAGATTTAGCCGCACCAGAAGGGTTATCATTTACGGCAGTAGGAGATGTTAGTGTAAAAGTGTTTCATCCAGATTTTATTGAAGTCGCGGTAACAGAAGAGGCTTATTACGGTACCGAAAATCAGTCAATTACTTATGGAACAGCTGAGGCATTAATTACCACAGATTTAGTACAAGGTTTCGTTATTGTGACGGAGGGTGAAGGTGCTGAAAATGTAATTACAGGTTTAGATGTGAACACTGTAACAGGGAAATCTAAGGATGTACCTTATTACTCTGCGGATGCTAATTTTGTAGTGAATGTATATACTACAGGACAGGATTTGACTGGTACAGCTACCAATGATATTGGAGCAGGTGTAAGATTTACGGTAGATTCTAATGGACAATTGATAAAATTTGTTTTACCTGAATTTGGTGATCCAGAAGATGGTAATTTAAACCCTATTACACCGGTTAACTAAAGCTTAAAATTTTGATAAAAAAGGCAACAATTAATTGTTGCCTTTTTTTTGTGCTGTATTGGGAAGTCGTTTATTGATGTTCTGATAAACAACTCAAGCTTGTTGATTTCACAGTTACTTGAGCTATGTTAAAGTTTCTTTATGCTACGATACGATATCCTTAAGTTTTGTTAAAATGAGTTAAAGTTAACAAAATGACGTTTCAGTTTTCAATTAGTCCACTTCACCTTAATGTTTCAAAATAGAGGCCTGTATCACGGTACATTTGGGGTATACTAATCATGTAATAATTAAGAAGATGAAAAATTTAATAAAGAGTACAAAGACGGTTTTGTTAGCCATATTAACAATTGGAATGTTAGCATCATGTAATGATGACACAAGTGAAACGGCACCAGTGGAGCCACAAGATCCAATAGAGGTGCAATTAGGTTTTGAAGGGTATACTTTAACACCTGGACCAGAAGGACAACGTAAAGTTGGGAAAATGGATGATTCTAATATTCCTCACATCTATCAAACACAAGGTTATACTGTTGAAATAACAGGAGGTGTTTCTAATGGAAGTGTTGTGTTTACAGGGGTAGATTTAGCAGCGCCAGATGGGTTGTCCTTTACAGCTGTGGGAGATGTAAGTGTAAAAGTATTTCACCCAAGTTTTACGGAACTTGCAGTATCAGAAGAAGCGTATTATGGTACCGAAAATAAGACAATTACTTACGGAACGTCTACAGCAATTATTAAAACGGATTTGGTACAAGGTTTCGTAATCGTTACGGAAGGTACGGGAGCGGAAAATGTAATTACAGGTTTAGACGTGAACACCATTACGGGGAAATCTAAAGATATACCTTATTATTCTGCAGATGCTAATTTTGTGGTGAATGTTTATACTACAGGTCAAGATTTGACAGGTACAGCAGCCAATACGATTGGTGCAGGTGTTAGGTTTACTGTGGATTCAAATGGACAATTAATAGAATTTGAATTGCCAGAGTTTGGTGATCCTGAAGATGGAGATTTGATTCCTCAATAAAATTTTATAGTCGGATAAAGACAGCATGTTATTGTTGTCTTTTCCGATACAATTGACAGGAATTGATGACTGTAATTATAGAATATTTCAGTTGCCAATAAAGTTACTTCATCTAGAATTTTTCCAATGTGGAAAAAGCAAGAAGTACATTTGATTAAAATCAAAAGAAATAATTATGAAAACAATAAAATATAGAATACTGACTGTAATGTCTGTAATCGTTTTAGGACTATTGTCTTCATGTAGTGATAGTATAGTAGAAGAAGGCAGTCCGACAGAACCACAAGAACCAAGAATGATAAGTTTGGGGTTTGATGGTTTGATACTAACTCCAAATAAAGAAGGACTTTCTGCCAAATCAGATCCTTTACATACGTATGTGACTGATGGATATAATATCCAAATCTCAGGAGGGATTTCCCCAGAGGATTCCTATTTAACAAATATTGATTTGACTGAGGGGCTTACGCTAGAGGTAACAGGAGATATTGTAATGACAGTTTCACATCCTAGGTTTTATAGCAATAATGTTTTGCAAGAAGCTTTTTATGGGATTCAATCCTATACAGTTCCAACCGGTAGTTCAGACCACAATATAGTGCCATTGAATTTGGTACAAGGTTTTGTTATGGTTACTTCAGATGAAATGGCTGAACCGTTAATTACGGCCATTAGAATTCTTGGACAACCTGCACAATTAGATGTTGTGTATTATTTGGATACACCTGTGGTGGATGTAATTGTAGAAACAGATGGCTATGGAACTCTAAGAGGAGAACATAATACAGAGCTTGGAGAAGGTATACAATACAATGTAACCATTTCTGGGGACGGTATTGAGTTTACTTTTCCTGAGTTTGGAGATCCTGGAGATGGAGAATGGGGACCAGGATTTTAACCATGCTAAAAATGAAAAATTATGAAAACTACTATAAAAATATTTTTAGTTGCCATGTTAGGATTTCTTTCTGCCTGTAATGATGATGCCGAGATGGAGCCAGAAGTTCCCAATACTACAAGATATGTTTACATCTATTTTAATTTGCCTTATATGTCTGCTGTTTCAGAGGTTCAAACTCAAAGTACACATAATTATATAACAGATGGCTATACAATTCATTTATCTGGGGATATTTCAGAGGAATTTGAAACGATTAGCAATGTGAATTTATATAGCGCATTGAGGATTGAAACAACCGGAGATGTGGTCATTTCAGTGGAGCATCCAAATTATGATGCTTCTGGGATTTCTAAAGAAGCCTACTATTCAGTGGAAGAGGTTCCTTTAGAAACAGGAACTATAGAAGAATTGTTTTTAGATTTAGATTTTAAACAAGGGTATGTTCTTGTTACAACATCTGATCAGTTTGATTTGAATAAGTATAGTTTGGCAATTAATGAAATCGCAGCTGAATTTGAAACGACCTATTATTTGACGGAGCAGTACGTAATAAGTAAAATTTCGTATGATATGATGTCTGTTGAGATTGGGAATAACAATGCTATTGGAGAAGGTTATGTTTATTATGCCTTTGAGGATGAAAATGGCAATTTAAACTTCAAGTAAAGAAAATTTCATTATTAAAATAAGTTGATTGATGCCATATCTCGACTGTTTCACAGAATTAAAAAGGTGAGATAGCATAGTAATATATAGTTTTGAATATAGAAAACTAACAAAAAATGCCTGTAGATATGGTTTCTAGAGGTGTTTTTAAATTCTAAAACCATGAAAAATTATATAAAAAATAAATTTATCCTGCTAATCCTGGGCTTGGTAATTCTCAGTTTTCACTCTTGTAATCATACCAATGATATAGAGGAAGGAAATGTTGAACCCAATACGCCGGTAAAAACCATTGTGTTAGGCTTTGGGTTAGAATTAGAACCCGTATTAAAAAGCGCCAATAATAATGCAAAAACTACGGTTGCACATAATTATGAAAAGCAAGGTTATAAAGTTATTGTAGAAGGTGGGATTGTTGGAGGAAATCAGGTTTTTAAGCATGTAGATTTAACACAGAAGTTAGAGATACAGATAAATGGGCCGATTCAAGTAACTGTTGTGCACTTAGGTTTTAAAGAGAATGAACTTCAAGACAGGGCGTATTTTGGAACAGATTCTCAGGATATGAACCCGATAGAAGACCAAAATAACATAGTTGATTTGGAGCTAGTTCAAGGATATGTATCCATTACAACCTCTAGTTTTATTGAGGGCTTTGTGGAGCTCGTCACCATAGATAATGAAGCGGTTGATATGAATACTGTATACTATTCAGGGAAGCAAGGAGACGACATAAAAGTTAATATAACAGTGTTTGGACGAAGCTTAAAAGGGCAACACACAAATGTTTTGGGAGAAGGAATTATTTATGATTTAACGTTTTCTGACATTATCGGAAATGGAAGCAAAAAAACAGGGACTTTTTCTTTTGATGATTTGATATTAGATCAAATTCAAGTACAATGATTTTATAAGAGATTGAATGATCTCTCAATTCTTTATATAGTCTATTCGTCACTTGACCTAGTGGTTTGGTTGGTTCACATGAATCATTTCTTAGGTGTCTGCTAAGACTACTATCTTTATGCCATAATTATTTAAAAATGAAAAATCTAATTTACCTTATCTCAATTTGCAGTACGATCCTGATTTCATGTAATGATGAAAAAGGGGAAGTTGCTATCATTGAGAAAGGAGAATATAAAAAAACAGAGTTGAAGTTTTTGTTTCCAGAAATGGAAGTGATGAGTCAAGGGAATGATTCGCCTGCTGCCATTAATGATGACCATATCATCACTGGTTATAGAGTTCATATTACTGGAGATATTCATCCAAGTGATAAAAACTTTTCAGAGATAGATTTAAGTGAAGGCTTGGAGGTGTTGACTAATGGAAACATTGTTATAACTATTGAGCATCCAGATTTTGATCC
>NZ_JAQWGB010000020.1 GCF_029238425.1 Flavicella sp. | reverse complement strand
TCTTCCGCTCATTAATTTATTTACTTTTTCTCCAACTGCCTCTAAAACAGCTTCGTCTTCGAAGTTCACAATTACCTCATCAATTAAATCAACAACTGTTGACATTTCATCAGCTTTCAATCCACGTGTAGTAACTGCAGCAGCTCCAATACGGATACCTGAAGTTACAAATGGTGATTTATCATCAAAAGGAACCATGTTTTTATTTACCGTAATATCCGCTTTTACCAATGCCTCTTCAGCATCTTTACCAGATAAGTTTTTGTTACGTAAATCAATCAACATACAGTGATTGTCAGTACCTCCTGAAATAATTTTATATCCTTTTGCTACAAAAGCAGCGGCCAAAGCAGCAGCATTTTCTTTTACTTGAACTTGGTAGTGTAAAAAGTTATCTGTCAATGCCTCACCAAAAGCGATTGCCTTTGCAGCAATCACATGCTCTAGAGGTCCACCTTGCATTCCTGGGAATACAGCTGAATTTAACAATCCTGACATTTTACGTAATTTTCCACTTTTTAAAGTGATTCCCATTTTATTATCAAAATCCTGTCCCATCATAATCATCCCTCCTCTAGGACCTCTTAAAGTCTTATGAGTAGTTGTTGTTACAAAATGACAGTGAGGCATTGGGTCATTTAACAAACCTTTTGCAATCATCCCCGCAGGGTGTGAAATATCTGCTAACAAATAAGCATCTACACTATCAGCGATTTCTCTAAAACGAGCAAAATCAATATCTCTAGAATAAGAAGAAGCTCCTGCAATAATAATTTTCGGTTTTTCTTCTAAAGCTATTTTTTGAATATTATCATAGTCTAAACGACCTGTTTCTTCCTCAACTCCGTAAAAAGAAGTCTTGTAAGTTTTTCCTGAGAAATTTACGGGAGAACCATGAGTTAAGTGACCTCCATGAGAAAGATCAAAACCTAACATTTTATCACCTGGATTTAATACCGCTAAAAAAACAGCAGCATTTGCTTGAGAACCTGAATGAGGCTGAACATTTACATAAGCAGCACCAAATAATTCTTTAGCTCTGTCAATAGCAATTTGCTCAACAACATCTACTACTTCACAACCACCATAATAACGCTTTCCAGGGTATCCTTCAGCATATTTATTAGTCAACACAGAACCTTGTGCTTCCATTACTTGCTCACTAACAAAATTTTCAGAAGCGATTAATTCTAACCCCTCTAATTGTCTTTCTTTTTCGTCTTGTACTAAGTCGAAGATGATTTGATCACGTTGCATCTTTTAAGATTTACAGTTTATAAAAATAAAGTGCAAATTTACAATTTTAGTTTCAAATAAAAGTGAAAAAAATAATTATATAATCCTGACTTTAAAAACTTTTTAACACCTAAAAACCAATCAATTACATCAATCTAAAGAGGTAAATTTAAAATAATCAAATAAAACGTAATTATCTTGAGTCGTAGGTTTGTCTCCAATAAAATGAATATTTTCTAAGCTACAGTATGCCTCAAACTTATGTCTTTTTCCATATGTCAGTTGCAACTCTTGCAACAATACACCATTTAACAACCATTTTACTAAATATTTGTTGTTCTTACCACGCTGTATTCGAAGAGTTAGCTTATACCACTGTTCTCTATCTATTTTTTCAATTTTTGATTTGTAAGGATTCTTTTGAGAACTACAGAACAGTAAAAGCTCATTATCATTTGCACCTACTTTGGTTCTATCCTTTTTACTTCCTGAACCAATTTCAAAATCTAACTCATGTTCGTTATCAGCATATAAAAAGGCACCTATACTACAATTTTCATATAATTTCATTTTAGGAACATATACATGCCAATCGTATTCTCCAAAAGATAGATTTGTTTTATTGAAAACTATCTTCACTCTTTCCTCAGTTCCTTCTGTTGTTTTCAACCGAATGGAATGTCTATCTAAAAAATAGTTGGTATAATTGATATTTTGAGAACCGTTACTCCAAAATCTTTTAAAGTTAATTTCATCCTCAAAGTTTTCTTCGTATGCTTGTAATTCTTTAAAAAACATTTTCTCTTTAAAAACTTCTGTTTTTAAACAAGATGTAAAAAATAATAAGACAGAAAGTTTAAAGAGATTCCTCATAGCCAACTCTAGAATTGCTTGTCTTTTAAAGTTACTAAAAAATTGTAAACAAACTCAAGTACCCGAAAACTAGAAAACAATAAAGAATATTTTACAGCTGAGATTTGTATTTCCATAAACCAGATACCTTTTCGAAATAGGAATTTTCATGGATGATAGACACTCTTGAATTTTCATAAAAATATGCCTTGAATTCCACAGTTCCTTCTGTATCTATTGAAGTTCCTTTGGTAGAGTTCAAAACCTCTAGTTTTATCCAATCTACACTTTTAGCCCACTCTTCTATCTCGATAGCTTCCTTTTTTGAGGGACGTGTTTTAGGATGATGACTTTTTTGAAGATATTGACCATTCCCTTTAACAAAAGCAACATATCTAGAACGCATCAAATCTTCGGCAGTTTCTGCTTCTTTTTTACTTTTATGAATCAAAGCACAACAATCCTGATAGATTTTATTTCTTCCGCACGGACAATCAACAATTTTCATGATTCCTTTTCGTTTTTAAGTTCGTTATGTTTTTTAACCAACTCCTTTAAACGCTTTTGCCTCGTTAATTTTTCTTCTCGTTGTTTGTTCAACTTACGATTCATCAACTTTGTATGCTTAGATTTGTTTTTAGTATTCTTTTCTTTTCCTTTTTTAGGCATCTTAAAACTGTTTGTTCGCAATAATTTCTCCAGCTAACTGAAGCAATACAAGCTCTGCTGTTTTCGCAGCATATTTAGCTGCGCTATAAGTCAATTCTGCATTGACCAAATTTACTTGCGCCAACCTGAAATCAATAGAACTGATCTGACCTAGTTTGTAATATTCCGTAGAACGCTCAAAGTTCAATTTATTTGTCTCTACATTTACTTTTTGAACTTTTAGAGTAAATAATGCATTTTGATAAATCTCCCAAGCATTATTTACATCTCGTTTTAAAAATTCTTCTTGCTGATCTTTTTGAGTTTCTAAACGGTCTACCGCTATTTTAGCATTTCTAACACGAGTTGTTGTACTTCCTCCATCAAACAAGTTCCATGTCAACCCAACTCCAGCATTCAAACCATTTTGATAACGTTCAACTGTACTAAATGGATTGTCAGGATTGAAAGGATCACTATAATTTTTTGACCAAGCATAAGAACTCGTCAAACTTACATTTGGCATCCAACCAGAATTGTTAATTTTAACATCGTATTCTCCTAATTCTAAAGCCTTTTCTGCTTGCAAATAATCTACATTATTCTCAATTGATTTGTCTAGAACATTTTCTAAATACAAATCGTCCAAATAAACAATCGTTGTATCGACGGATACTTCATTATTTACATCAGCTCCCAATACTATGTTCAAATCTCTTTTAGCATTTGCCAACTCCCTATGAACACCTAAATAAGTAATACTATCATTATTTAAATCAACCTCAGCATTCAACACATCTAACTTGGTATTCTGACCGTAATCAGAACCATACACAGCCCTTTTCAATCGCTCCTTCGATATCTCTAAGGTTTGTTTCTGATTATCCAGATTCTCCGTCAATCTCGCAACTTCATAATAGGCAGAAAACAAGGTAATCAATGTGTTTTCTAAAACCGACCTAGCCTGTAATTCCGTTAGGTTATAGGTTTCTTTCAATTTACCATAGGTATAATATCTACCCAAACCATTGAACAGAGTATAATTAATACCAACAGAAGCATTCAAGTTTTTTGATTCCAAATCATTTGCCGGAATAACATCCCCTGAGATTTGAGTCGCTTCCGAATCATTTATATCATAAGTAGCATTTGCATTGGTAAATAATGTTGGCAAATAACCACTGTTATACAAACTTGCATTGTTTTTAGCTGTTTCCAGACTGTTTTCAGTCAGAATGATATCATAATTGTTCTCCAATGTTTGCAATATAGCCTCTTCTTTGGTAAGCAAATCTTGCGCTGATGTATTAGAAACCACAGCAAGAAATAAAACGAATATCAATAACCTTTCTTTTCTCATATTTCTATTTCTTTTTGTTCGTATTCCATTTCTTTGATCGCTCTTTCCACAGATTCTCTTGTTGGTTTTTCTCCAGAGAAAAACCACTTGACATACACCTTCACATAATTCGCGAAAGACAATAATATTGGCAACGTTAATAGCGTTAAAAAGGTTGCAATGATGATTCCATAAGCAATAGAAATAGCCATTGGAATTAAAAACTGAGCCTGTCTACTCGTTTCAAAGATTAAAGGAACCAAACCTGCTACAGTTGTAATAGTAGTCAGAAATATTGCTCTAAATCTAGATTTCCCTGCTTTATGCAGAGCTTCATCAAACAACATTCCCTCCTTTAAGTAAGAATTAAATTTACTAATCAACACCAAACCATCATTCACCATAATTCCTATCAAGGCAATAATACCCAACATGGACAGCATGTTTACAGGGAAATTATGAATATAATGTCCCCAACCAACACCAACAAAACTAATCGGTACCATTAACAACAACATAAACGGTTGTCCATAAGATCTAAACGTAAAGACGATAACAATATAAATCAACAGTAAAATAATTCCTCCCACTGTTGGAATATTGCTCATCACCTTTGCCGCCTCTCTATTCTGTCCTTCGTATAAAACAGAGACTTGTGGATATTTAGCCAACATATCAGCAATCACGGTAGATTTCATCTCTTGCAGCACTTCCGTAGCAGAAGCTTTATCATCTTTTAAATCAGCTTCAATTCTAATTTCTCTCAATCCATTCAAATGGTTTATTTTAATTTCACCACGTTCAATTTCATAAGTCGCCACCTCAGAAAAAGCCACTTTAGCCCCAGTTGGTGTGGCAATTCTCATATCGTCTAAATTTTTAATTGAAGAACGTTCTTCTCTATTGTAACGCACCCAGATTTTTATTTCATCCTGACCTCTTTGAAAACGTTGAATTTGATATCCAAAAAATCCACTTCTTACTTGAGACATAATATCTTGGTACGTCAACCCCAGCAGATAAGCACTTTCTTTCAATTTTATCTTGATCTCCTTAATTCCTTGTGGATCGTTATCTGAAATATCTTTCAGAATAGGATTGTTGGTAAAATCTAGCTTTAATTCTTCTTTTGCTTGTTTTAGCTGGTCAATGTCGTTTGACAATAATGAAACAGAAATAGGACTTCCACCAAATCTACCTCCTGAACCAAACACCAAAGACTCCACTCCATAGACAGGTCCCACTGCAGTTCGGAAAGCATTGGCTACCTCAATTGCATTAAAATCTCTTGTTTGTCCTGGTAATAAATTCACATTCAAAGAAGCCGTTGAAGTACCTGCTCCCAACCTTTTAATCACGTTGTCTACTACAGATAGATTCCCGGTCTGTTTTGCTGTAAGCTCAGCATTCACCTCCCATACTTTATCTTCTATCATACCAATAATAGAGTCCGTTATTTTCTCATTTGTACCTTGTGGCATTTGTAAAGATATGGCAACCCTATCACTAGCAATGTTTGGAAAAAATGTGGCTCTAATCAATCCTCCTTTAAAAGCTCCTAGAGTAATGATAAACAAGGCTATTGGAATTACAATTCCTAAGAATTTATTTTTCAATACA
The DNA here is from genome assembly GCF_029238425.1 of Flavicella sp. Classification (GTDB taxonomy): domain Bacteria; phylum Bacteroidota; class Bacteroidia; order Flavobacteriales; family Flavobacteriaceae; genus Flavicella. The sequence continues at coordinate 15,350 of NZ_JAQWGB010000020.1, read as the reverse complement.
AATTTCAAAGAAGGTCCATACATACGATCACGCATGTAATCCATCACCTTTTCTGCATGCTTATTAATTACATTTACTTTTTCATTTCTATCCAAAGCTTTCGAATGTGCCACGTGAGCCGGCAAAATAATCAAAGCTTCCACCAAAGAAACCACAAGCGTTAGAGCAACTACGGTTGCGACCTCACTAAAATATTCTCCTAACCTACCATCAAGATAAAAGAATACAGAAAAGGCCAAAATAGTAGTGAAAATTGCCGAAAAGATAGGTGGTACTACTTCCATTGTACCATCTATGGCGGCACGAACAGGGTTTTTACCTTGTTCATAATGATGGTAAATATTTTCTGAAATCACAATTCCATCATCCACCAAAATACCAATTACAATAATCATCCCGAAAAGAGACAACACATTGATGGTAACGTTAAAATAGCCCGCCAACATAAACATCCCAAAAAAGGCAACGGGCAATCCTGCTGCAACCCATAAGGCCAAACGAGGTCGTAAAAAGAGCGATAAAAACAACAATACTAACAACATTCCTTGCCAAGCATTGGTAAATAATAATTTGGTTCTCTCTACCAAGGTGATTGAAGAATCTCTAGCCACTACAAGCTCCACATTATCGTGTCTTAGATTGAACTCTTCAATATATTCGTTAACTTTTTCTGCAGTCCCAATTAAATCTTCACTATTGGTATTATCCACACGAACTTTCACAGATAAATCTCCGTTGTAATACAATCTATTCGGGGATTCATTCCATCTATCTGAAACCTCAGCAATGTCTTTCAATCGAATCACCCTTCCATTTTGGTCTGCTCTTACCACGATAGAATTCATATCAATTCCATAATACGATCTATTCTTGGCACGAATTAAAAACTCCTCTGAACTAGTTTTAACAGATCCACCTGAAGTAAGAATGTTATTTTTTGAAACAGCTTGTGCAACATCAGCAAAAGTCAAATCAAAAGCACGTAATGCACTTTCACTAACTGCAATTTCTATTTCTTCCTCTGGGAAGCCCGTAATTGAAATTTGTGAAACACCATCCATTCTCCTCAAATCATTTTCAATTTCCCTTGAGAAGGTTTTTAGTGATTTTAAGGGGATGTCATTTCCTGTAATTACAAAACTGATCGTTTCCCTAATACGCTCCACTTTTGCCACCACCGGCGGTTCCATTCCAGTAGGGAAATTAGGCACTTTATCTACTGCATTTTTAACATCCGCTAAAACTACATTGATATCATAGCCCTTGATGATTTCAATAGAAATAGAGGAAGAATTTTCCTTTGAAGTAGATGTAATTCTATCGATACCAACGATTCCTTTTAAATTGTCTTCAATTTTCAATACAACTCCTTCTTCCATTTCTAAAGGGGAAGCACCTGGATACGCTACATTTACTGATATTTGATCAGAATCCGATAAAGGAAAAAAAGATGAATTTAAATTGGAATATCCCAAAATCCCCAACAAAACAAAGGCGATGATAATGATATTTACAGAGACGGGGTATTTTATAAAATAAGAAATTAATTTTTTCATACCTGTTACTCTTTGGAAGTATTATATTTCTTGGCTGGCATTCCGTCAAAGGCTCCCAATACAGGTTTCGCTATTAAATCTGTACCATCAGGTATTCCTTTTACAATAACCGAGTTTCTTTTGTAATATATTGGAGTCACAGGTATTCTTTTAATAATGGAATCCTGAAAGACAAACACATGTTCTTTTTTTATCAATAAATTTCTTGGAATCTCATATGAATTTGGAACTCCTCTAGCAGTAACCTCCGCTTCTAGGTAAATACCTTCTCTAAGGTTTTTACCGTTTACTTCTATAAAAACATCTAAGGTTTGACTGCTTAAATCTATTTTTCCTCCAATTCTAACTACCTTCCCTGTAACCTTTATGGTTTCAGTCAAATTTGTTAGCTCCACTTTTTTCCCAATTCTAATATCATTGGCCAAACTCGCATTTACAGAAAGGGTCAATTCATAGGTATCCGTATTGATAAACTCTCCCATGATCTGCCCCTGACGAACCAAGGCACCTTCGTTTACATTAACCTCCGTAATAACCCCATCAAATGGAGCTTTTAAATTGTATTTCTCTAAACGAACTTCTAAATTTTTGATATTGTAATATGTTGTATAAATATCCTTAGCTGTGATAAAATATTTTTCTTTATCCGAAGAAGGTTCTGGAATGTCCTTAATTCTTTTGTCAACATCAAAATTATTTAAATAATTCACCCATTTTTCAAAGGAATCCGGATAATCCATTCTTAAGTCTGGCATAATTGACACAATCAAATTTTGAAAAATACTTTTCTGTGCTTTTAAAGTAGCAATATGTTCGTCGCTATTAATCGCCAAAAGCGTTTCTCCTTTTTTAAAAGCAACCCCTACTCTAAATTCTTTTTTTGAATTCTCTAAAACCCCTTGGACTTCAGAATACAACACCACACGATCTTTGGAGCGCAAACTTCCTTTTTCTTTAATAATAATTGGAATTTCTGAGTTTTGAACAACCTCTGTAAATACCGTTTTTTCAACCTTCGTTAAAACTCTTTTTTTCTCTTTATTGCTATTTATGAAACCTTCGTAAGCCCATATTGAAAGTGCTAGAATTACAATTCCAAGAATAACGAATCTAAATTTTCCCATGAAGTAGTATGTACGTTTTAAGTAAGACTAATTTTAACTTTTGTATCAAACAAAATACAACAATTAAATTATTTTTAATGTAAGCCATCAAAGATACAAACATCGTGCCTAAATGAGTAAGTAAGCTAGTGTTAAACAATACTTAATTTCATAGGAAATCCAAGATTTGGAAAGGAAATTAAAAAAACAAAAAAAGGGACAAAAAAAAGACCTACACAATGTGTAGGTCTTTTAAACTTGGTGGGCAATGAGGGATTCGAACCCCCGACCCCCTCGGTGTAAACGAGGTGCTCTGAACCAACTGAGCTAATTGCCCTTAGCGGTTGCAAATATAGCACCTATATTTAGATAAACAAGCGTTTCTATTGGTTTTTTTTCAGGTCTAAACCTAGATAACTTGTTAATCTTTGAGAGTGAATCATTTAGACTAATAAAAAAATATTATTTTTCAATAGGAATCAAAATGCCGTAAAATCCTAAATCATTTTAAAGAAACTTTTGCCTAAATCGAATTTAAATTCAATTATATAATTAATTTTACTTTCGATAATTACATGGTCCTTATATCTTATTTATGCCAACAGAAGAATACTTCAATCCATTACGCAAAAAACTAAAAGGTGAGTTTTTCACAGACGAACTGTACAAAAGTATTTATGCAACCGATGCATCCGTTTACAGAAAAAAACCTTCAGCGGTTAGTATCGTCAAAGAGGAATCTGATATTATTGAATTATTATCCTTTGCAAATAAGCATAAAATTGGGCTGACTCCCAGAACTGCAGGAACTTCTTTGGCGGGTCAATGTGTAACCGACGGAATTGTAGTCGATACATCAAAATACCTGAATAAGATTATTTCTTTTAACGAAAATGAACAAACCGTTACGATACAACCTGGAGTTATTAGAGACGATCTAAACAGATACTTAAAACCTTTTGGCCTGTTCTTTGGTCCAAATACCTCTACCTCTAACCGATGTATGATTGGAGGTATGGTTGGTAACAATTCATCCGGAACAACTTCCATTAGATATGGAGTTACAAGAGATAAAATCGTCGAATTAAAAACCATCCTTAGCGACGGAAGTAAAATTGTTTTTAAGGAACTAAATACCAAAGAATTTCTCTTAAAAACCAAGGAGAATTCTCTGGAAGGACGTATATATAAAAACATATTCGAAGAACTAAGTAGCAAAGAACAGCAAGCACAAATACATAAAGAATTTCCAAAAAAAGAAATTCACCGCAGAAACACGGGTTATGCGGTTGACTTATTGTTAGCATCTGAATTATTTGGAGGAGACAAAAAAAACATCAATTTGGCTCAGTTACTCTGCGGAAGTGAAGGAACGCTAGCTTTTACCACAGAGATTACTCTTAAACTAGACCGCCTACCTCCTACGCATAACATAATGATTGGAGCACACTTTGAAAGTATTCAAGAAAGTCTTGAAGCTGTAGTTACCGTAATGAAACATAAGCTGTACAATTGCGAACTGATGGATAAAATTATTCTTGACTGTACCAAGAACAATGCAGACCAGAAAAAAAACAGATTCTTTTTAAAAGGAGATCCAGAAGCAATTTTAATGCTAGAAGTAGCTTCAGATTCACCAGAGGAGACTGAAAAGTTAGCGGATGCTCTTATTTCTGATTTGAAGCAAAATAATTTTGGGTATCATTTCCCTAAAATACATGGTACTGAAATTCAAAAAGTACATGAACTAAGAAAAGCTGGACTTGGATTGTTAGGAAATATTATTGGAGATCCAAAGGCTGTTGCTTGTATTGAAGACACCGCAGTTGTGTTGGAGGATTTACCGGTTTATATATCTGAATTCACCAAAATGATGGATGCATATGGACAACAAGCTGTTTATTATGCTCATGCCGGTGCTGGGGAAATTCACCTACGCCCAATTTTAAATCTCAAGAAAAAGGAAGACGTAAAACTATTTAGAGAAATTACCACTGCTACGGCTAAATTGGTAAAAAAATATAACGGTTCCTTTAGCGGTGAACATGGTGATGGGATAGTTCGCTCGGAATTTATTCCTTTGATGATTGGTGATAAAAACTATGAAATTTTAAAAAGAATAAAATCAACCTTTGACCCGAATCACATTCTTAATCCTGGAAAAATTATTGATTCTTTCTCCATGGATACTGATTTAAGGTATATTCCTGAAAGAAAAGAGCCAGCAATCACAACGTTCTTAGATTTTTCTGACAATCAAGGAATATTGCGTTTGACTGAAAAATGCAACGGATCTGGAGATTGTAGAAAATCGGCGGAAGCCGGTGGTACCATGTGTCCAAGTTACCGCGCTACGAGAGATGAGAAAAACACCACACGCGCAAGAGCGAACGCTCTAAGAGAATTCTTAACCAATAGTGATCACACCAACAAATTCAATCACCAAGAATTATATGAAGCCTTTGACCTTTGTTTGAACTGTAAAGGATGTACTAGTGAATGCCCAAGTAACGTAGACGTATCTGTTCTAAAAGCAGAATTTTTACACCAATATTACAAAAGTAATTCTCCTAGTTTGAGGACAAAGCTTTTCGCTTATAATGAAAAATACAACCAACTAGGAAGCATCGTACCTGGGATTACAAATTATTTATTGAATAAAAATTTTGTAAAAAACATCTTGGGAATTAGTAAAAACAGAGAACTTCCTAAGATAAACAAAGAAACGCTTCTGAGTCATTATAAAAAGAATAAAGACTCCTTATATTTTCCTTCTAATAAAATTGGCTCCGTTTACGTTTTTTGTGATGAGTTCACCAATTATTTTGATGTTTCGGCTGGTATTGCAACGTTAAAAATATTGACACGACTAGGCTATGAACCAAAAATCATCAATCATGCAGAGTCTGGAAGAAGCGCCATCTCCAAGGGCTTACTCTCTTTCGCCAAAGAAAAAGCAGAAGAAAATATTGAAATTTTCCAAAAGCTAATTTCCAAAGAAACACCCCTTATTGGAATTGAACCATCCGCTATTCTAACTTTTAGAGATGAATACCAACGATTGGCAAATGACAAAGATAAAGCAGCACAAATTTCTGAAAACACCTTCACCATTGAAGAATTTTTAGCTAGCTGCATTGAAAAAAATATTTTGTCTCATGAAATTTTTACGAAAGAAGAAAAAACAGTAAAAATACATGGCCATTGTCATCAAAAATCTTTGAGTTCTACCTCTCCTGTGTTTCATATTTTAAACCTTCCAAAAAATTACAAAGTAACTATTTTAAATACGGGATGTTGTGGTATGGCAGGCTCTTTTGGTTACGAAGAAGAACATTATGATATCAGTATGCAGATAGGAGAAGATACCTTATTTCCTAAACTAAGAAAATTAGACAGTTCCGTGATCATAGCTGCTTCTGGAACTAGTTGTAGACATCAAATAAAAGATGGAGTTGATAAAACGGCAAAACATCCTGTAGAAATTCTTTACAATGCAATGATTAAATAATACTGTAAATTATTTATCCAAAAGATTGTCTAAGCATAATCTCATCAATGAATCTAACCTTCCTTATTAATTTATTGTCTTTTCTAAGCTCATATAATCAGTTTTAACAGTATCAAATTTCATTTAGAGAACCAGACTCTTATTACAAAAAAAGAAAAATATCAATTTACTCGTTACACCAAATTGCTAATAATAAATGCTGACTCTAGCACAAGAAACCTAAATGCATAGCAAAAGTTTACTGTGTTATTTTTTGCATAAAATGTGCTATTACGACACAAAACGGATTCTACATTCTTTTATTTTTGATGACAACCAAATCAACTATAAATGAAAAAAATCATCAAACTAATCTACTTACTAATATTCATCTATTCTGCTCAAATTGAAGCACAAAAAACATATTTCGTATCCCCCACTCAATTAGGAGACGATTCACTTAATGATGGACTCAGCAGCAACACTCCATACAGAACAATTGAGAAAGCTCTTCAAGGATTTACCTCAAATGAAGGCGGAACTATATATTTATTAGAAGGAATCTATACCGAAGAAGTTACTATTGAGAAAAATGGTATTCATTTAAGAACTTATAACAATTCCAATGCTGTATTTGATGGAACCACTACCATCTCAACCACTTGGACCCAACATGAAGGAAACATCTATAAAACAGCAGTATCACAAGATATTTGGCAGTTGTTTATAAACAATGAAGAAAAGGTGATGGCACGTTGGCCAAATACAGGTTTTGAGAACAATGCCATTTATGAAAACGAAAACTGGGCACAAGGAAATGCTAGTACAGGATCAAATGGAACCATGGTGGATAAAACAGAACTTTCTGTGGGAGACATAACTTCCATTGGACCAATTCAAGATGCACTGATCATTGCAAACGTTGGATCTTTTCGAACCTATGTAAAGTCCGTTACTTCTAATGTAACAAATAAAACGTTTACCTATGAAAGTGTAAGTAGCTATAAAACTAAAGAACATTATTATTTTTTGGAAGGAAAATTGTCATTTTTAGATGCTTCCAACGAGTGGTTTTTTGCCAAAGAAGGCAACCAGAGATACATTTATGCTTGGAGCGCAACTGGTGACGGATCCGATTTGGAAGCCGCAACCATTAAAGGAAAAACACAATCCTATGCGATAGACATAACAAACGCAGAAAATGTAACTGTTTCAGATATCAAGTTTTTTGCTACTACAGTCCGTATTCAAAATGGTCAAGGAATACAAATCCTAGATAATGTTTTTAGTTTTCCCAATTGTTCAAAAAGAATGTTAGGAGTAAAAACGCCTCCTTTGGTAACAAGTATTGACCAAAGTTTATCTACAGGCTCATTGACAAATTTTGGGAGTAGCAATTGCGTGTTTGACGGAAATGTATTTGAATATACCGATGGAGAAGGATTGATACTATCGGGAAACAATCACCAAGTACTTAACAACTATTTTCATCATATTGATTATTCATGTGCTGAAATTCAAGGAATTGGACTTAGTATATATTGTACGGGTTCTAACCTTATCTTCGACAATAATATTATTCATACTACAGGAGCTTCAGCGACACTTAACCTGGGAGATGCCGCAAAAATCAGATATAATGACATCTCAAACACTGGATTAGCTCAAAGCGATGGTTCCATTGTACAAATCACTAAAAATATTGTGGAAGGCTCTGAAACAGCATACAATTGGTTGCATGACACAGGCAAATACGGATTTAGATTTGATGCAGAAGTAGGAAATTCTGGTGACGCAGGAATCAAAGGCTTAGCGCATCATAATGTAATATGGAATTTAGGTGATGCTGCACATAATTCAGGAGGAATTGGTATGATGATCAAAGGAGAATAACAAGAAATTTACAACAATACTTGCTTTGATAATCTAAAAATCGATATTAATATTTTGGAAGAGGATATTGGTGGCGGACTTACCACAAACATGCAAACTATTACCCGTAACAATGCAGCAGATAGAATTTCAAATCACAGGACTCAAGTAAATACATTTCCTGGTGTTCAGTCAAATAACACGTATGCTGGTGTAAACGATAATAACGACCAATTGATTAGTGGACTACTAACAAACACCTCCGTTGTTTATAACGAAAATAAAGTAATTGAAAACCGATCATTATACGATTTTAGACCAAAAGCATCGAGCAGCTCATTAATAGAACAAGGACTGGAAATAACATCACCTGTATATAGTAGTTTAGTCGTTGATATTACTGCAGGATTCGAAGGAGCCGCTCCAGATAGAGGAGCCTATGAGTATAATGGAGAAAAATGGATTCCTGGAATAGATTTCACACCCACTCTTTACCCATGGACCTGGCCTGAAGGTGGGATTCCACCACCGATAGAAAACGAATATTCAAGTGGATTTATCAACCATCATAATTTTGAACATGATGATGCAGGGTTGTATTGGGACACCACTGGGACCGGAATATATGGTAGCATTACCTCAAACATTGTGCATAGCGGCGATAACGCTTATACACTCGTTGGACCGAATGTGAATTGGGATGGGGTTGACAATAAAACAAATCAAAATAAAGCGGTTTTACTGAGTGATACAGCATTCGAATACAGTCCTGAATTCACAAATTCAAACATTGCGATCACCACTTCCTTCTGGATAAAAGTTGATCAAGACCAAGATAATGGTGCACAAGACCGAATAAAATTAATTTTTAAAGACGCCAATCAAGGAACCATTGCTACATCTCAAATTGTTGTAGGCGACCCTCAGGGAGAAAATTACATCAGTGCAAATGGAGACTGGAAAAAAATAACAGTGGTTTTTCAAGATGTTACTTACATGTCTACCTATATGACACATCTAGAATTATGGTTAGGAAACTTAAGTGGAAACATTTATGTGGATGATTTTGAATCTATCATTATTGATGGTAGTGAGTTGGGAATACCTAAAAGAACTGAAAAAGTAAAACTTGTGGTATACCCACAGCCAATAAACAACCAAGAGATACTCAAAATTAGCACCTTTGCTACAATTGAAGAGATCACATTGTTTACTATACATGGTCAACTGGTTTTTAACAGACTTGGAGATCAAAAAGAATTCCCTTTAAACAACTGTAAACCGGGAATATACATATTGAAAATAGAACTCGAAGGAAACCTTTATATCACAATAAAAATTACGATTATTTAAAAAAATCTCACTTCACATTACGTTCAAACAAGCATTTATTCTGGATCTATTATTTTCCAAATAAACGCAAGCAAACCAATTCAAATACTATAAATACTTTTATTTACATTCGAGTTTTGCATATTATTTAATTGATTCTAAAAAACTCTTGGATAAATAAAATTGGGCACTATAAACAACATTGTGATTATCTCAATGTTAATAGTTATCTTTCCCATAGCAATAAATACAACAATCGTTGAATATATGGGAAAGACGGCTATAATTATTGGAGCTACAGGAGCCACAGGAAATCATCTGTTAAGACTTTTATTACTTGACAAAAGGTATGATAGCATCAAACTTTTTTCTAGAAGCTCCTGTAAAATCAACCACCCGAAAATCAAAGAATATTTAGGGAATCTTTTTGAGCTAGAAAAACAAATTGAAGAATTTACTGCGGACGAAGTATTTTGCTGTATCGGAACCACAAAAAAACAAACTCCCGATGAAAGTATTTATAGAAAAATTGACTTTGGGATTCCTGTAACAGCGGCAAAAATCGCCAAACAAAATAAGATCCCAAAATTTTTAGTCATGTCCTCTATGGGAGCCAATAGTAAAAGCAATGCTTTTTACACAAGGACAAAAGGGGAAATGGAAGAAAGCATTTCAAACTTCAAAATTGCCAGCACCTATATTTTTAGACCTTCTTTACTCATCAGAAATTCTAAAGAAACTCGAATACTTGAATCTATTGGAGCTAGTTTTATGAAGGCAACTAACTTTTTATTTTTGGGGAGTTTAAAAAAATACAGAGCCATAAAAACAATTACTGTTGCCAGCGCCATGATTGAAGTTGCCAATTCTAAATTAGAAAGTAGCCTTTTTTTATCTGACGAAATACAAAAATTAGGAGCATAAGTATTTTATAAACAATGATGCTACATAATAAAAAAGGATTTATTTTTTTGATACCGTTTTTAACGATTGTTGTGAACTGCTTTGGACAAATAGATTCCACCAGCGTTATTGTAGAAGATGGATATATTGAAAAAATGCGTGATAAACTAGCAATTGAAAATTCATTTAATAATGAATATGAGATTTTTAAGGTAAAAACAAATGGTGTCACGTATGAAATTTCCCCTAACATCCGAACCAATTACCGAATTCAGTTGAATTATAAATTTATTTTGGCTGGCTTTCAATTCGCTCCAAAGTTATTTCCTAACAATGATGACAACGAATCCAAAGGAAAAACCAAATCCTTCAACTTAAAAATTAAATTTGTTTTAACACACTGGTTCGCAACCTTACAATACTCAAATATCCAAGGTTATTATCTTAAAAACAGCTCTGATTTCACTAATATCTCCGAAAATAATTTTATTCAATTTCCAGACTTACATTATACTGCCTACGAAATTGAAACCGGATTTATTCAAAACTCAAAATTCTCCTACAGAAGTATAACTTCTCATATGGAAAGACAACTGAAAAGTACTGGGAGTTTTATTCCTGTTCTAAAAGTAAGAAACTACATGCTAGATGATCAATCAGCAAATATAAATACTCAAAAATCAAACAATCTAGAATTTACCATCGGTCCAGGATATGCTTACAACTTTGTTTTGAAAGAAAATTTTTACACTAGCGTTGGAGCATTAGTCAGTATTGGAAATATACACACCAAGCTAACCACAAGAAGCGCTAATGACAACTCTATAACTTATCAAAACAACTTACTTACGCAATGGCAAGGAAAACTTGGCTTGGGCTATAATGGCAAAAAGTTTTATAGTGGGCTCTTTGCAACAGTATCAGATACAAATTACAAACAACAGCACACCACTGCCACAAACACTGAAACCAGAGTATTTTATAATTTATTTTTTGGTATTAGAATAAATTCACCCAAATTTTTAAAAAGAAATGTTACTAAAATAGAGGACAAACTCTCATTGTAATCACAAAAAAATAGTTGTATTTTACGTCTGACCAAACCACCATCATTTTATGAAAAGACTTTTTATTATTTCTTTATTCATCATCATATCCTCCTGCGGTTCAGATGAGCAAAAAACTAAAAAAAATGAAATAGCATCGAAGATCAAAACTACTAAAGAAGCACCTATCATCTATAAAAAAAGGAATTTCAAAGACATTAAGGAGTCTGGTGTACTTAGAGTATCTACAACCTACAGTGCTACGAGTTATTTTCTTTACAGAGGAAAAACAATGGGCTTTGAATACGAGTTGCTAGAACGTTTTGCAGAACATCTTGGGGTGCGTTTAGAAATTGTGGTAGCTAATGACATTGACAACCTAATTCCAAATCTTCAAAGCGGTAAAGTTGATTTGATGGCACATGGTTTGACGGTTACGAATGAAAGAAAAGAACTTATAAATTTCTCTGATTATATCTATCTAACCAAACAGGTATTGGTTCAAAAAAAACCAAACAACTGGAGATCCTTAAAATGGAGTACCCTAGAACGTTCCGTAATTCACGATCCTATGGAACTTTTGGATGATACTGTATCTGTAAGAGCAGAAACATCATACAGAGAAAGACTAGCTAATTTATCATCTGAATTAGGAGGCACCATACACATCGATACGCTTAGTGGTGAGCTTACTACGGATGAAATCATAAAAATGGTTGCAGAAGGAAAAATAAAATATACTGTTGCCGATGATAATATTGCAAAAATAATGGCGTCCTACTACCCTATCTTGGACATTGACGTTCCTATTAGTTTTTCCCAAAGAACCGCTTGGGCAACACGAAAAGAATCTACTGAATTACTTAGCGAATTAAACAAATGGCTTAAAAAGTCTAAGAAAAACGTGGATTATTATGTCATCTACAACAAATACTTTAAAAACAAAAAGGACTTTAAAAAAAGAATTAAAAGCAGTTTTTATAGCATCAATACTAATAAAATTAGTGTTTATGATGAGTTGATAAAAACAGAATCTGAAAAACTTGGTTGGGACTGGCGCTTAGTGGCCTCTCTAATTTATCAGGAATCTAGATTTGACCCGAAAGCAAAATCCTGGGCCGGCGCAGGTGGTTTGATGCAGATAATGCCCTCAACCGCAAAAGAGTTAGGTGTACCTAATAGATCTGACCCAAAACACAGTGTACAAGGCGGAACTAAATACCTTGCTTCGCTCTATAATAAATTTGAAGAAGCGGAAGATGAAACGCAACGACAGAAATTAGCGATGGCCTCTTACAACTGTGGATATTATCATGTATTAGATGCTCAAAAACTGGCCACAAAAAGAGGTTTAGACAAAGATATCTGGGACGGAAATGTTGAAAAAATGATCCTAGATCTAAGTCATAAAAAATACTTCTCTGATCCCGTTGTAAATTATGGTTATGTCAGAGGAATTGAACCCTATAATTATGTGAGTCAAATTTATGAGCGCTATAGCCATTACAAAGAATTCATAAAAGAATAATGTTAAGTGTAAAAAAGCCTTTTATTTTTGTATGTTTAATGTCTTAAAGTAAAAGCCAAAGATTCACTTATGAAACTCATTATCCCAATACTGTTATTTTTTGTTTGTAATAACTTGTCTGCACAAGAATACGAAGAGAAAATTGCAGAGTTAAGCTGTACCTATATCCAAGACATTGACATAAAAGAGGATATAGACAAAGGGATGAAAAAATGTATTTTACAAGCAAAGTTTGAAATTGAACAAAAACACCCTGAATTAAAACCAAAAGTTTCTATTGAGGAACTAAGAGAAAAATACAAAAATGTATTCGCCTTACTAACTAAAAACTGTAGTACTCTTACCACTAAAAGATCTGAATATAAAAAATACATAACCTACATACCATCTGCTAATAAAGAAGCTACATTTAATTTAGTCAAAGGCGACAAATTAATGACTGAAAATAAACATTCTTCTGCAATAAGTGCCTACAGAAAGGCAATTAGATTGGATGAGAATTTTGTAATGGCCTTGGATAAATTAGGTATTGCATACATTAAAAATGATGAACAAAAGAAAGCAATCAAAACTTTTAAATCCTCTTTAAAAATTCTTCCTGAAGGAGACGTTGCCTTATTTAATTTAGGAGAAGTCTACTACGATTTGGAAGACAACAAAGATGCTTCTGTTTATTTTAGTACACTTACAACCTATTTCCCTCAAATGCCACAAGGTTACTACGGCTTGGCAAAAACAGAATTTAGAGATGAAATTAACGAAGCTGCCCTACTACATAGTATTATGGCACTCAAATTTTTTCCGGAGACAAGTACAACTGAAATCAAAAAAGCCAACAGTTTAATTGATTCGATTTATGCGAACATGGATAAAAAAAATAATCTAGAGGCATTTAATGCTATCGCTAAAGAACATAATTTCACCTATAACACTAAATAACAACTTGATATGAAATCTATCAAATTTTTACACACCGTTTTATTTTGGTTAAAAGAACCTGAAAAGGACGCCAACAATTTTGAAAACAGCTTAAAGAAATTTATTGAAGACTCAAAATATGTAGATCTATCTTTTTACGGGACATCACCGAAAGCAGAAAGAGATGTGGTTGACGATTCCTTTAGCTTTAAACTAACTGTCGGATTCACTTCAAAAGAAAGACATGACGCATACCAAGTAGAAAAAGCACATATTGATTTTATAAACGAGGCAAGTCCTTTATGGGATAAAGTACTTATTTATGATGGAATAAGAGATTAAAAAAAGAGGTTTTACCCTACGTAAAACCTCTTTATTTTATATCCTACTTTGATAGGTAAACAATTCAAAATACCTACCTTCTTTTTCTATAAGTTCTTGATGTTTTCCTGATTCCACTATATTTCCTTTTTCAATCACTAAAATTTGATCCGCTTTTTGAATAGTACTCAGTCTATGGGCAATTACAAAAGTCGTTCTGTTTTTCATTAGCTCTTGTAAACTCTTCTGGATAAAACTTTCACTTTGGGTATCTAAATTAGAAGTAGCTTCATCTAAAATAATCACTTTTGGATTTGCTAAAATAGCTCTAGCAATAGAGATACGCTGTCTTTGTCCTCCAGAAAGCTTTACTCCTCTTTCCCCTATCACAGTTTCCAATCCTTCATCAAAACGATCTGTAAACTCATTTACATACGCTCCTTTTACTGCCGCTAACAATTCCTCTTCGGTAGCATCTGGCTTTGGGAATAATATATTTTCTCTAATCGTTCCTTCATATAAGAAATCATCCTGTAAAACAACCGCTAAATACTTTCTAAAGCTACTTAGATTGACAGTAGACATATCAATTCCGTCCAGTTTTACCAACCCCGAAGTTGGGTTTAAAAAAGTTGCGGCCAAACCAGCAATGGTAGATTTTCCGGAACCAGAAGATCCTACTAAAGCGGTTACAGAACCCGCTTTTGCAGAAAAATTAATACCATGTAACACCTCTTTATTTTCTTCATAACTAAAAGAAACATTTTCAAAATCTATTTCACCCTCAATCCCCTCTAGTACAACTGTTCTTTGCTCGGGATTATCTTCCTCCTCCATCTGCATCAATTCTTGAGTTCTATCCAATCCTGCCATTGCCTCTGTCAATTGACTTCCAATATTACTCATTTGGACTATGGGTGCAATCATAAACCCTAAAAACAAAGTAAAGGAAATAAACTCTCCATAGGTCATGGTATTATCCATCATAAAATAACCACCTATTCCCATAATTCCAGCAGAAGCTAAACCTAACAGAAAAGTGGAGGAACTTGTGATCAAAGCTGTAGCAGTCAAACTTTTCTTTACATTTAAAAAGATGCGCTCAACACCATTTTCAAAAGACTTACTTTCTTGCTCCTCTGCATTGAAACCTTTGATAACACGAATTCCATTCAAAGTCTCTGTCAATCTTCCCTTTACTTCCGCATTTATCTTTCCTCTATCTTTAAAAATAGGTCGGATATAACCAAAAGCCTTCAGTGCCACAAAAGCAAATATCAA
>NZ_JAQWGB010000016.1 GCF_029238425.1 Flavicella sp. | reverse complement strand
TGTGCTGGTGGAACTGGACAAACGTCTAGAGTAGATGCTTTAGAGCAAGCAATTACTAAAGCCAAAACATTTAATTTTGATTTAAAAGGTGCAGTAATGGCAAGTGATGCATTTTTCCCTTTCCCTGACTGTGTAGAGATTGCTGGTAATGCGGGTATCGAAGCTGTTATCCAACCAGGAGGTTCTATCAAAGACCAATTATCTGTTGATTACTGTGATGCAAACAACATAGGAATGGTTTTCACAGGAACTCGTCATTTTAAACATTAATTTATTAAATTTGGAGAATGTGTTCATCTACAGAAGATGAACACATTCTTTATATTAACATAACACCACAAAAAGAACTATGGGTTTTTTTGATTTCATGATTGAAGATGTTGCTATTGATTTAGGAACTGCAAACACACTTATCATTCACAATGGAAAAGTAGTTGTTGATGCGCCCTCTATTGTAGCTAGAGACAGGTCTTCTGGTAAAATAATTGCAACAGGTCAGAAAGCAAACTTGATGCAAGGAAAAACTCATGAAAATATCAAAACCATCCGTCCTTTGAAAGATGGTGTAATTGCAGATTTCCAAGCATCTGAGGAAATGATCAAGGAGTTTATCAAAAACATTCCTTCTATCAAAAAAAGAATGTTCCCTCCTGCTTTGAGAATGGTTATTTGTATTCCTTCTGGAATTACAGAAGTTGAGAAAAGAGCCGTTCGCGATTCTGCAATGCATATGAATGCAAAAGAAATCTATCTTATCTACGAACCAATGGCTGCAGCAATTGGGGTTGGGATAGACATCATGGAACCAAAAGGAAACATGATTATTGATATAGGTGGTGGTACTACAGAAATTGCTGTTATCGCTCTAGCAGGTATTGTATGTGATAAATCTGTAAAAGTAGCCGGTGATTTATTTACTGGAGACATTATGTATTACATGCGTACACAACACAATTTATTTGTGGGTGAAACTACTGCTGAAAAAATTAAAATTCAAATAGGTGCTGCAACTGAAGATCTAGAAACTCCTCCGGATGACATGCTTGTTCAAGGACGTGATTTATTAAGTGGTAAACCTAAACAAGTACAAGTTTCTTATAGAGAAATTGCCAAGGCCTTAGACAAATCTATTTTGCGTATTGAAGATGCAGTAATGGAAACTTTGTCTAAAACTCCTCCTGAATTGGCTGCGGATATTTACAACACAGGTATTTATTTAGCCGGTGGTGGTTCTATGTTAAGAGGTCTTGACAAACGTTTGTCTAAAAAGACTGACTTACCGGTATACATCGCTGAAGATCCGTTACGTGCAGTTGTTAGAGGAACAGGTATTGCTCTTAAAAAAATAGAAGTATACAAAAGTGTTTTATTAAAATAATAATAGTTTTAATACGTTACAGTATTGAACTTTTATAGCCAACAATATCAATGCAGCAAATTGCCTATTTTATTGAAAAATACAAATATTTCTTGCTTTTCCTCTTGTTGGAAATTATTGCTATAGGCTTTACAATACAATCGCACAGTTACCACAAAAGTCAATTTTTTAATTCTGCCAATGCTATTTCCGGTGGATTATTAGAGAAATCTACTTCCATTTTTGAATACGGGGTCTTAAAAAAAGACAATCAAAGACTTGCGGAAGAAAATGCAAGATTGCGTTCTCTTGTCAGTAGCGACTCCTTACATTCAGAAAACATTGACAGTCTTTCCATAGAGAACAAATATATTTCAGCGAAAGTCATTCAAAATAGTTATACGAAACGAAATAATATTCTTACCTTAAATAAAGGGAGACTGGATGGTGTAGCTATAGACATGGGGATTGTGAATAACACAGGAATCATTGGTGTTGTCAATAAAGTTTCTAACAACTATGCAACCGTATTGAGTGTTTTAAATAGCAACTCAAAAATCAACGCTCGTCTTAAAAAAAACAATTATTTCGGAACTCTTACCTGGAATGGGCAAAATTATAGATATTCTCAATTATTAGATATCCAAAGACAAGCGGATATCCGTATCGGAGACACTATTGTTTCTGGTGGTAAATCAATACTATTTCCTGATAATACTCCCATTGGAATCATAAGAAGTTTTGATGCTACAAATAAAAGTTATGACAATATAGAGGTTGAATTATTCATGGACATGAGTAATATTGGTTATGTGTATGCGATTCAAAACATAGACAAAGAAGAAATTTTAGAATTACAAAAAAATGACTAGAGATACATTGATACTTGCTTTTCGGTTTGTCCTATTGGTTTTAATTCAAACCCTAGTCTTGAACCACATTTATTTTTTCGGTTTCATCAACCCAAACTTATATTTACTATTTATTTTCTTGTACCCAATTGAAACTAAACGTTCCAACTTTTTAATAGTTTCATTTTTATTTGGTTTTTGCATTGATATATTCTCCAACACAGGTGGTGTCAATGCTGCTGCTACAGTTGCAACGGCATATTTTAGCTTACCTATACTAAACCTAATACTCAACAAGCAAGACACTGATTTTAAATTATTCAAATTGAATAATGAACCTGTTATAAGAATCGTGACTTATGTTACCATACTTACTTTTCTACATCATTTTATTTTATTCGGTTTAGAATATTTTAATTTAAAAGAAATTGGAACTATCTTGTTCAAAACATTCACCAGTGGATTGTTTACAATAGTCCTTATTGTTCTTTCTATTTTACTGACAAGAAAAAATAAATTCATGAACCAATAATTACAATAATGAAACGCGGATATCTTTTATCATTTTTCATTATTTCTATGGCTTTCGTCTTTATAGGAAAGCTTTTCTATCTACAAGTAATTAGCCAATCGAATACCGGAACCAACCTTAAAAGTTCCACAATTAAAAAAGTATTTGACTACCCTGAAAGAGGATATATTTATGATAGAAACGGGGAGCTATTGGTTGCCAACAAACAATCTTACAATCTAATGATCATCCCTAGAGAAGTAAAACCTCTAGACACTTTAGAATTTTGCAAATTATTAGATATTGACAAAGCCTATTTTTTAAAGAGATTTGACAGGGCTAAACATTGGTCTCGACGACTTCCCTCTGTTTTTTTAGCACATTTATCAAAGGAGGACTACGCGTATCTTCAAGAAAAAATGCACAAATACAAAGGTTTCTTCATCGAAAGAAAACTTTTAAGAAACTATCCTCAAAATTCTGCTGCCAATGTTTTAGGCTATGTAAATGAAGTAAATGATGAAATTGCTCGAAGAAATCCTTATTATCAAGCAGGGGAATTGATCGGAACAACCGGTGTTGAAAAACAATACGAGAACTTCCTAAGAGGTAAAAAAGGAGTTAAATATCTGCAAAGAGATCATTTCAATAAAATTATCGGATCCTACAAAGGTGGGGTTTTTGATACGATTCCAGTTGATGGGAAGGACCTAACTCTTACTCTAGACAATGAACTTCAATTATATGGTGAAGCACTCATGGCAGGAAAAAGAGGAGGAATTGTTGCTATTGAACCAGGTAGTGGTGAAATTCTCAGTTTGATTACCATGCCAAGTTACAACCCTAACCTAATGGTTGGTAGAGAACGCTCTAAAAACTCTGTTATCTTTTTCAGTGACAGTATAAATAAACCTATGTATGACAGGAGTCTTTTGGCTCAATACGCACCAGGATCGCCTTTTAAAATAGTACAAGGACTTGTTGGATTACAAGAAGAAATAATTACACCTACTACTTCTTTTCGATGTTTTCATGGGTATAAATACGGAGCTAGAAACTCCGAATTCATGGGATGCCACTGTGGAATCTACAACAAACCAATTCAACTTAGACAAGGTTTAGCAAAATCTTGTAACAGTTATTTTTCTAATGTCTACAGAAAAATTATTGAAAAATATCCAACGGCCTCGGAAGGAATGAATGCATGGAGTAAACATATGAGAAGCTTTGGCCTGGGACAATATCTAGGGTATGATTTGCCACAAGGACAAAAGGGATTAATTCCGGATGCTGCTTTATACAATCGTTGGTATCCAGATGGAAGATGGAGAGCTACTTACACGATTTCGAATGCTATCGGACAAGGGCAAATTTTAACAACCCCTATTCAATTGGCAAATATGACTGCTGCCATTGCGAACAGAGGAAGTTTTTATACTCCTCATATTTTAAAAGAAACGAGCGACGCTACTCCTATCGATTCTATGTATACAAGTCTTAAACATACTAGTATCAACCCTAAATATTTTCCACCAATTATTGAAGGAATGCACGATGTATTTAAAACGGGAACTGCCAAACACGTTCGATTAAAAGACATTGAAATCTGCGGAAAAACAGGAACAGCTGAAAACTTTAGAAGAATCAACGGAGAGAAAATACAATTTGAAGATCATTCCATTTTTGTGGCATTTGCTCCAAAACACGATCCTAAAATTGCCATTGTTGTTTATATTGAAAATGGAGGTTTTGGTTCTATGATTGCAGCCCCAATTACCAGTTTGATGATTGAAAAATATCTCACAAGAAAAACCACCAATAAATATTGGGAGCAAAGAATGTTACACACCAATCTAGAAGAAGAATATCAAAAACAATTAATACTATCTAATAGTGAGAGCACAGAGGAATAACATATTTTCTGGGATAGATCTAACATTAGTTCTGTTATACCTTTTCCTAATCGTTTTTGGTTGGATGAACATCTATGCCGCTTCCTATTCAGATGAGCATTTTGAAGTTTTCGATTTCACAACAAAGTATGGAAAACAAATGATGTGGATAGGCCTTAGTTTTGTACTCATCATCTTAATTCTATTTATCGACGCTAAACTATATGAACGTTTCGCCTCATTAGTATATATCGGCTCTTTAATTTCTCTTGCAGGTCTCTTTGCATTCGGTAAGCGCATCAACGGTGCCACCTCTTGGTATGATCTTGGCGCCACCAGTTTACAACCCTCAGAATTCGCAAAATTTGCGACCGTTTTGGCTCTTGCCAAATTATTATCAGACAAGCAGTATGATTTGAAATTGGTAAAAAATCAAATCAAGGCATTTATTATTATATTTCTGCCCGCTATATTAATTACCCTGCAACCAGACCCTGGATCTGCTTTGGTATACACCGCATTTTTCTTTGTTCTCTACAGAGAAGGCTTACCCATATATTACATCGCTATTGGGGCCTTTGCCATAGCCTTATTTATATTGACACTAGCCTTCGGCTTTAATCTTATATTACTAAGCACCTATGGAATGTTTACACTGTTTATCCTGTATATTTTATTTTATAGGAATATTTCTCTAAAATTTCATTGGTTGAAAATATCGGCTGTTTACGCTCTTTGTGGTCTTTTTATTTTTAGTGTAGATTATGTCTACAATCATATTTTTGAACAAAGACATCGAGATCGTTTCAACATCTTATTAGGAAAAAACACAGATACTCGAGGGGTTGGATACAATACAAATCAATCCGTACTTACCATTAAATCAGGTGGGTTTTCTGGAAAGGGATTTCTTGAAGGGGATCGTACCCAAGGAAATTTTGTACCAGAACAACAAACCGACTATATATTTAGTACCATTGGAGAAGAATGGGGCTTTCTTGGTACTTCCTTTTTGGTGATTGTATTTACACTTTTTGTTTTAAGAATTATCCAACTTGCCGAACGACAAAAAACCACTTTTAGTAGGGTTTATGGCTACGGCATCGCTGCTGTATTTTTCTTTCACTATCTTATCAACATCGGAATGGTGATTGGTTTATTTCCAACAATCGGAATTCCTTTACCTTTTTTTAGTTACGGTGGATCTGGTTTATGGGGCTTTACAATTCTTCTTTTTATTTTCATCAAATTGGACGCTAGTAAATCTTATGAATTATAGACTTAGGTGCCTATAATCTTAAAAAAGTCATAAAGCATTTTTATTCTTACAATAAAACATATAGTTAATCAACCTAACCTTATGCAAAAAACTACTTTATTATTATTTGGACTCCTACTCATGTCCATATCAACCTACTCACAGACAAAAGTCGGTGTATTGGCAGGAATAAACATGAGTAAATTAAATGGTGATATTCAACCAGACACAAAATACAAAAGTAAAACTGGCGGAAATTTCGGACTATTTATAGATTTAAAACTAGCCAAAAACATATACCTAAGCATACAGCCTTCGTATAGTCAAGAAGGAACAAAGATCACTCATAAAGTAGATGGAGCATATGAACCTATAGATAGTATTAAAGTGAAATTAAATTATTTCTCATTACCTATACTTTTAAAAGTAACAAGCACAAACGAAAAATTTTACGCTATTGGAGGAATAGAAATCTCAAAACTCGCAAACAGTTCAATGACACCAATTGGAGGTGAAGAAGAAGATATAATTGTAACTATCGAACCCTGGAATTTCTCAATGCATTTTGGTGCAGGTATACGTTTCCCACTTGGATTTACAACATTATTTGTAGAAGCTAGATATACACAAGGATTCATGAACATAACGGAAGAATCCGTGGTAAACGACTTATTACCTAGAGTTAAAAGCTCTAGCATAAAATTTCTTACAGGTATAGAAATCCCATTAGGTAAAAATAAAAACTAAATTATGATGAAAATAAAACTACTTCTAATCGTCATTTTTTGTTCTTGTTTCAGTTCAATTTTTGCTCAGAATGAAATTGACAAATCACATCAAAGAATACCAGAATTATTCGGACATAAATTCTTAACTACAAGTCAATTGAAAAGTCCGTTTATCTCTACAAATCTTCTAACAGATATTGGTGTTGGGAGCACCTCATTGATTAAAATCCCAGGAATCACACTTGAAGACGGAAGGGAATTATTCAGCTTCCAAGGGAAAATTATTTATGCTGATTTCAATTTACAATACCAACAACAATTCACCAATTGGCTTTCTTTGTTTGTATCCATTAAAATGGCTGGGAGAATTGGTTCAGATCTATCAACAATAGTTGCAGATGGTGTAAACACTGTATCAGGTGGAGACATTGGCTGGCTCATCAAGATAAAAGAAACAGAAAAATTCTATCTATCCGGCTCTATAAAGGCAAACAATTTGATCGGTAGTTTTATCGACGTAACGGAATACATAGAAGATATTATAGACGGAGATCCGTACCTAAGATTAAGTAAAAAAATCCCAGCTACATCTCTTGGAATTGGTCTGCGCGGCGCATACGCTTTAAACCCTTCTTATGGATTGCAATTTAATGCAGAAGCGATTCATGGAGAATCTTTACAGCGTGGAGCAACAGACACCTATTACTCATTGGGTATTTTAGGTGATGTAGATTTAAATGAACAGCACGATACACCTATCGCTTTAGCCATAGGATATTCAATAACATCAACACCAGAAGTATCTATGAACAACAGAGGTTTCTCTAGTCAATACATTGGAAAAATAGGTTATTCTGGCTCTGATGACTATGAACTAGGCTTACAATATACTTTTTATAAAGTCAATTTAAAAAGTGTAGAATCTACAACTGCTATCAGCAAGATCATGTTAGGACTTAAATTCTATTTCTAAAGAACCTACAACTCATAAAAAAGGTCTACGTAACAGTAGACCTTTTTTAGTTTTATGAAGAACTTAGACAGGAATACAGATCTCTAAACTCTACATTTTGAAAATTAAGTCTACTCAGCTTACCAGCTGAATGTCTTTTTTGTTTTCCGGAAACTCTCAAAACTCAACAGATATAATCAGGATTACATATCCCTAGTTCACCCCGCTTTGAGAATTAAGTCTACTCAGCTTACCAGCTGAATGTCTTTTTTGTTTTCCGTAAACTCTCAAAACTTCGTTTTGGGGTTTCCGGAAAACAAAAAAGTCTACACTTTCGTGTAGACTTCATTCATTCGTGGGCAATGAGGGATTCGAACCCCCGACCCCCTCGGTGTAAACGAGGTGCTCTGAACCAACTGAGCTAATTGCCCTTAGCGGTGGCAAATATAGAACCTTTGTTCGATGTGACCAAACTTTTTTTTAATTTTTATTGTAAAATTTCAGCTACTACAAATGTACTCCCGCCAATATAAATACAATCATCAATAGCTGCATTCTTACTAGCATTTTCATATGCCTCATTTACAGAAGAAAAGACTTCTCCTGTCAAACCAAATCCCTTTGCTTTAGTGCAAAGTGTATCCAAATCCAAGCCTCTTCCTAAATTAGGTTTGCAAAAATAATATTTTGCTTTTTTTGGAAACAAAGGTAAAACGGATTGCAAATCTTTATCATCCACCATACCCAATACTATATGCAAACGATCGTAAGATTCCTTTTGCAACTGCTTCATCGTATAGGTCAAACCTTCTTTATTATGTGCTGTATCGCATATCGTTTTAGGTGTATCCTGTAAAATCTGCCATCTCCCAAGCAACTTGGTGTTTTTAATTACTGAACTCAAACCTAACTGTACAGCAGCATCTGAAATTGAAAATCCTTTATCTTGCAGTACTTTTATAGTCTGATAAACCGACTTGCTATTATTCTTTTGATAATCGCCTAATAAATCCGACGCAATACTTTCTAAAATCAACTCAGAAGCCAAAAACAATTCAGCATCATTCTCTTCTGCCAATTTATTAAAAACAGGAAGAGTTTCCTTTTGATATTCACCAATAACAACTGGAATATTTTTTTTGATAATCCCGCCTTTTTCAAAGGCAATTTTCTCTAAAGTATCCCCCAAGAATTGGGTATGATCTAAACCAATATTTGTAATCAATGAAACCTCTGGAGTTATAATATTTGTTGAATCCAATCTTCCCCCTAAACCTACTTCTACCAACGCAAAGTCAACTTTTTCTTCACTGAAATATTCAAAAGCCAAACCTACTGTCATTTCAAAAAAAGACAAATAATTCTCTTCAAAAAAAGACTTATTCTTTGCAATAAACTGGATTACATTTTCCTCAGGAATCTCTTCTCCATTTATTTTGATTCGCTCTCTAAAATCGACCAAATGGGGAGACGTATACAAACCAACCTTATAGCCTGCTTCTTGCAACACAGACGCCAGCATATGACTACAAGACCCCTTTCCATTGGTACCAGCAACGTGAATGGATTTAAAATTCTTATGCGGATTTCCTATATGATCAACTAACAAGAGAGTGTTGGATAAATCTTTTTTATATGCGGCAGCTCCCTGTCTTTGATACATAGGTAACTGAACAAACATCCAGTCTAAAGTTTCTTGATAATTCATGTATATTTCTTATAAATAACAGCAACTAGAAACCTCTAGTTCCTTAGAAAAAAGTGTGATTTATTCAGATAATGAAAAATGATA
>NZ_JAQWGB010000112.1 GCF_029238425.1 Flavicella sp. | reverse complement strand
ACCCCATGAATTTCCTCTACTCTCTTTGTTCTAGAAGCATAAATGATTGCAGGTTTTTCACAACGCTCTAAAAGCTTTAATAACGATCCCATTTTAAGCGCTGGATCTTTTATGTCAATTACTTCATATTTTAAATTTGTTCTACTCGCCCTCGTAACAAACTCATCCAATTCAACATCTAATCTTTTTTTGAAATATTCTTTTATATCAATGATGACCTGAGGTTTTGCAGTTGCTGTAAAACAAGAAACGGGTATCTTTCTATACAGCATGCCTTCCTCTAAACTTTTTATAAATTCAGCGATGTATAAATAATCCACTCTAAAATCTTGGCCCCAAGACGAAAAGCAATGCGCTTCGTCAATGACAAACCTTGCTATAGATCGTTGCTTTAAAATTCTTAAAATCGTCGGAGATCTTAATGACTCTGGTGATAAATATAACAACTGTATATCACCATTTTCAACCCTTTCAATAGCATCTTGCCTTTCTAAAGGAGATAATAAACCATTTATTGCGACAGCTTTTGTTATCTCAAAACGTTTTTCTAGGTTCTCAACCTGATCCTTCATCAACGAAACCAATGGGGATATGATTACTGTAAGTTGACGCGATAAAGAACCTTTCATCAAAGCCGGAAGTTGAAAAGTAAGTGATTTTCCACCACCCGTAGGAAACACCGCTACAAATGAATCATTCGTTAATCCAGCGCGTACCGTTTTTTCTTGAAGACTTATTTCTTCGTCTTGATCGAAACTCCTAAAGTCATCATAACCAAAATATCTTTGTAATGCTTTTTTAGGATTTAAATTAGAATTACAATAGTTACAGCTAGATTCGTTACAGTGGTTGAATCTAAGCTCATTGACAATTTGAGCTGTTTTTGGAAATGTATGATTGATCCAAAAGGATAGTACAGACTTATCTTCTTCAGTGCTTATTAACGCATAGGCATACGACAACTCAACTGGAGATTCTTTCGCAACCTTATAAATATTCGTGTTTTCACAAACTCTATTTTTAAAGAGCTTGTTTATTGCGATATCGATATCAATTGTCTCCGTTCTAAAGTCTATTAAATCTAAGAAACCTGAATAGCCAACATTATCAGAAAGTAGGTTTGCATAAATTTGCTGACTCCTACCATCTAATTCATTAAATCCATTTAGCTCATCTAATAATAGCTGCTTGGTTAGCTTACAGTCAGATAATGGATTGTTGACATCACTGTCATTCACAATTTTATATCCTTTTACTAATTTATGGTATGGATTGTTGTTAAAAATGATTGGAGACCAAAGTAAGGTATCAATGATTTTTTTGTTCTGAAATATTTCATTTCCCAAAACTCCCTCTAACATTGGGATGTCATGCGCAACAATATTATGACCACAAATGTATTCTGCCTGCTGTATCCAAGATTCCAATTTGGTCAGCTGTTTCTCATGTAACTCTTGTCCGTTAAAAATTGCACCAACATCACCAATCTTACCTTGCTTATTGGTTTCAATGTCGATATAAAGAATTTTGTTTATCATATAATAAACGAGTTCAAAGAATCACAAATTACTGCTCTAGTACTTTTTACACTAATGATTTCCTTTAATTCGTTATAAACATACTCAATTTTCACAAATGAAATACAATTATTATAGTCTTTATGTATCTACCAAGTCTATGTTTATTGAATTTTCATTTAAAAACATGATACAATACATCGTAAAAAGTCTACTTTCTTTTCAATACATTACACTCTTACTCCACCCTTCTTTCACATGCTATTTCGACAACTCAATCAACTCCATTAATAGTTCTTCCGGCTCTAATTCTTTTGTGATTCGCATGATGCTATTTTTTTGTTTTTCGAGGTGGGTAAAAATAACTGAACTGCGAAATCCTAGCTTGTTCATTTGATCTATATGATACTCTAAAGCAACTATATTGAAATACCTACTGTGTTGATCTTGATTTAAATGTGGTGGTCCATTTTCTATTTTGGATTTTTTAAAATATTGTGTGTATTTCATATTACAAAATTATAAAGAAAAGGAGTTTGGTCTTGCTTATGGTTGTAGTAAAAGGGAATGACTTACTGAATTTTGGGAAAACAAAAAGCCACTTGAAAGTTCAAGTGGCTTTTTATAATATTAATCTATTAAAAATAGATCAACGGCTTGGATAAGCACATTGTCTATCAAAGTATTACGTTTAGGTTTTATTGTGCAGAGTTTTATCCTTCATAAATGTCAAATTGAGCATTTACTTCTTGCATTAGGTTCTTATCCGCAAAATCGCTGTCTGACATTTGAGACAACTTCTGGAGGTATAAATCGAATTGTCCGTTTTTAAAAATCGAGAGCATCTTTCCTCCTTTGACACATTTAGCCGCATGCCATACATTTGGCGGAACTGTTACCGTGTCACCTGGCAGACAGACAATAGTTTTGTCATCAAATATCAGT
The DNA here is from genome assembly GCF_029238425.1 of Flavicella sp. Taxonomy (GTDB): domain Bacteria; phylum Bacteroidota; class Bacteroidia; order Flavobacteriales; family Flavobacteriaceae; genus Flavicella. The sequence continues at coordinate 5,024 of NZ_JAQWGB010000112.1, read as the reverse complement.
TCCACTTCACCTTCCAAGAAGTAAAATACTTCAGTCATAATTTTATGGTGATGTCTACCAAGGTAAAACCCAGGTTTTAAGGTATCTTCAACGAAACAAAGTTCACCATTTGTACTCTTAGAAGATAATTTGACAAAGCAGTGGTCCTGTGAATAATTATAATTTTCACCTTCACCTTTTTTAATAATTTCTATTTCTCTCATTTTGTTGTTTTTTTAATTCTGCACAACGGTATTGTATAAGAATAGTGGCGGTTTTAAGTCCATAAACTTTTCAGTTTAGACCAAAGTTTATTGTTGTTATTATCTTTCGTTTTGACTGGATTTCCGCCATTATTTTTATATGTTGTTGGCAATAGTTTTTAGTTATTTACAACCATCCCTCGAATTGCTTCACCTGGGTAGGTGTTTTTGATTAAAACTCCTTTTTCAACAACTATTTGACCGTTTACAATAACATATTCAAACCCCTTTGAAGGTAAACTACTTGTTCCTATGTCGTATCCAGCAACGCCATCAACTGTGTTCGGGTTAAAAAGTGTTATATCAGCATAAGCTCCTTCTTGTAAACGCCCACGTTTTTTTATAGAGGGCACTATATCTTCAATTAGATTAGTTGGCAAATAACTAGTTTTGGCTAATATTTGTGCCATAGATAAGCTACCTTCGTCAATAGCTAATCTTAAGTATGCACCATAAGACCCAGCGCCTCTTGGATGGCCTCTTCCAAGACCAAACTCTGCATCTTCAGATAAGAGTTGCCCTTTATCATCGGTATATACCATGCCATCACTACCAATAATAATATTTGGATGAATTAAAGCTAGCATCATGTCTTTTTCTTTAATATGGTGCATAATAAAGTAACCTTCAGGTCTTTCTTTTCTATATTTATTAAAGGTTTCTTCTGTTAGTGTTTCTCCTGTTTCTGCCCATTGTAAATCGCTGTAATCCATACCTGTTCGCTCCTGCCAACCTTCACTTAATATTTCTGTAGCTATGAATGTTGAACCTCTGTCATATGGAAACATTTCACCAGTGATTTTACCATTATTTTTATTGGCGGTATCAATCATGTCTAAAACAATCTTCGTATCAGTAAGTGCATTTGTAGGAACATGATGCACCAAAAGAGGCACATTATAACTTGTAGAAAGTGAAATCATTTCTTGAATACCTAAAGTTCCACTCGGTTGAGATAAACTTAAAAATCTTGTATGCGTTGTTAAAAAGCTATTATATTCGTTTGCAATTTTAGCAATTCTAACAAGTCCATCACTTCTGGCGTCTTTATAGTATCCTACCATGATACCAATACCAATGCCTCCTTCGTTAATTCCTTGAATAACAAGTTTATCAATTTCATCTAACTGCGCATCTGTTGCTTGTGTAGATGCCCACTTATTTCCTGTTACTCCAGTTTTTTCTAATGAATGGTTTAAAAGCCCAATACCCTCGGAATCTACGCCATCTAATACTACAGTTCTAGCGAAAGCATGTCCTACCGATACACCGTAATTAGAAATTCCTTTACCTTTTTTATAATCGTAGAATTTAGAAACAGGAAGCGCTCCTGCTTCTAAATCTAACTGCGTAGTTTTTCCGTCGAGGACACCTAACTTCGTGCTATAAGGGTCTTGTCCATGTGCATGGTGATCAATAAAACCTGGAGCAGCAATCAAACCGTTTGCATTAATTTCTTTTTTTCCGGAAATTTTTTCAGAGGTAATAGTTTTAATTTCTTTACCTGATATACCAATATTAGAGACTTCGTCAAATCCAGTTTCAGGGTCAATAACACGAGCATTAGAAATAACAATATCGTATTTGATATCTTTTTTTTCTCCACAGTTGACCAAAAGAATGGAAATGATAGATGATACAATTATTATTTTGATTGATTTCATAAATATATTTAGTGTTGATTGTAAATTATTGCCAACTCCTAATATCAAGAATAAACTACATTTTATCAATGTCATTTACCGGATAACGAGAAGTTTTGTTTTGGTTCCCATTTTTTTAATCTATTCATTTTAAAAGCTATTATAGAACAAGTTTAAAAACAAAAAAACACTTAAAATATAATGCCTCTAATTAGTGACTAACTTATTAAGGGCATTACAAAAGTCAAGTAGTTCTATAAAAGAAATGCTATGTTCCTAAAGTACTTAAAGATACATATAAATGTTGTAATAGATTTATTTTTAGCAGTTTAATTTCTTCTAGAGTTTCCCTCCCATTTGATAATATTGAACACTTCTCAAAATCTATCTTCTACCTGCATTCCATATCTTTTGCTTAATTCAGTAATGTTGCTGTCGGATGTAATGAATGTGCGATACCGTTTTTCCTTTTCTTTGATGTACCGTTGTTGCAGAAAGTCACCAATGAGTTCCTGGGAGAAGAACTTTGGTTCTGTACCCACATCACCTAGGTAAACGTTGCCGGTTTCTATTTTTATTTTTAGAATGCTAGGATCTCTTTCGTTTAGCTTTTTTGTGAATTCCATTTTGTTAGTTACAATATACTTGGCCGTATAGCCTTTGAAATACATTTGCATTCAGCCGTGTTTAGCTAAAAAAAAACATACGTCTAAAAATTTCAAACAGATCAGATTTCCCCAAACCACAAGGCCCGAATATAAATAATCCCTTGTCTAGAGAAGCTTTGTTTTTAACAACTCCCTGACTTCCGAATCTTTCAGATTTAGAAAAATACGATACTAACTCCAGTACGTATTTACGATTGTTATCGTCAACCACATAATGCTTTCCGAGGCCATAAAAATTGGTGCTGAAATATAAAAACAACATGGCTAGTTCTTTTTTACGAACACGTACTTCAATTTGTTTCTCAGACCTATTTAAAAAGCATTTTAGACTTTCTGACATAGGTTTTGAAGATGTACTGTTTTTCTGTTTGGATTGTTTAAGGTTGGATTCATTTTAGACTTTTTTGAAGCTTACTTACCATAAGGACCGTCCTTTGCTACTGGTGATTGGCAGCCACATGGTATGTCGCCTGGGGTACGTCTTTTGGCAATTAGTTTCACCATGGATTTCTTGTTGGTTATGGAGTCCTTTTTTTTGTCAAAATATTGCTCAATAGATTCAAAATACTTTTTCAAGTTAATTGTAGATACTTCATGGAGATTCATATTGTTTTTGGGGTCTGGTACCAAAAATTTAAACTCATATAATAACATAATGTCGTTCAATAAAGTTACCTCAGTATTGAGGATGTTGTCCTTGTGATTATTTTTCGTGTACGGTAAGAAAAATCTATTGGAATTAAAAACATCTTTACCTTTTCCGGGTTGAAAGAATCCAATTCCTGAAGCACCTTTTCCATTCTTAATGCGGGGTGTATCATTCCAAGGGAAATTAGTACTCTCAACTTTGAATGGAATATGGGTTATTAATGAATTTACAACGGAGGAATCAAGTTTAAAAGGGATTTCGTAAGTAAGTTGCGGTTTCAGAGGAGTATAATCTAAATAAACTTCTTGTACTGGAGCTTCTCCATTAAAAGTGAATTGGTCGGGTATGACCAAGCCAATGTCAAATTTATTTCCCCATTTTGAATTTTTCTTTGGACGAACTGGAGGTGAAGCAATATAATATTTACTGACATGGTAGTTAACCGTATCCTTGCTTACAATGGAGGTTTTGGGTCCAAAAGAAATCCCAGAGAGGACTTGATCCGAGGTGTTCCATTGAAAGTCTGGTGGAGCATGCCAGTCAGGACTTGTATTGGTTAATGCCGTATTGCAACCAAAGAGCATAACGGTTTGGTTTGTGTAGTTTTTGAAGGTGTTGTCGCCTAGATTAAATACTACATATCCAGGCTGTTTGGGGAAATCGTGTTCAAAGCGGACTGCTTTTTCCTTGCATGAATGTAAAATAAGGAAAGCGAGGTTAAGTAATAAAAGTTTGGTGATTGATCTCATGATAGTTGGGATTTATGTTAGGCTTTAAATATTGAGAAAACTGACATTACTAGCTCGCTTAAATACAAAATTGGTTCTAGCTTGTATCAGAATAGCTATTGCTATTTTCCTTGTTTTGTGTTCGTTTGAAGGCTTCGTCTTCTTCTTTCAATTTCGATTATACCGATAATCAAAAGGTGCTTTTTATGCAATATACCTGAGTTTTTTTTATTAGTTTTTAATGACATATAGTTATTAACATCACGAACAAACAATGTGTTTAACGGATGACGAGAAGTTTTATTTTAAAGACATAAAATCTATTTACTTTAAATAGATCTAAAGAATATGTTTATTCTTTCTCATATATTCAAATGTCCAAAAAAATAATTTAGAGCTATTAGAAAAGTTCTTTAACCGTATGAAATTTAAATATGAATGATAGGTAAATAGAATTAATTGCGTAAAAAAACCACTTGAAAAGTCAAGTGGTTTTAGTGCTATTGAAAAAGCGTATCACCCCTGATACTTATTAAAGTTAAGAAATATAATTAAGACTACAGAATTTATCTCTTATCCATACAGCTTTCATTAAAAGAAATAAGATTAAACATCTGTCGCATTCTAGACCGAACTCTATTTCCGTATCGTTCTTCCAATTCTTCAGCGTTGAGGTTTGTCGTGGCGTGTGTTTTTATTTTTTTTCTCGGATCCAAATAGAGGTCATACCTGGATAGTAATATTTCCCCAATCACATTGCAGTCTTGTCCGAAGTGTTTTCCTTTGGGCTCTACCCCAATATCATCAAAGCAGTAAAATTTTGAATTTCCGTAATCTTCGATTGTTTTAAAACCGATGTGATTGAAACCAAACACTGTATTTCTACTAGGAATAATTTCATATTGTGGTTTATGCGGAGTCATGTGTTTTAATAGTTTCATTAAGGATGTTTTACCGCAACCAACAGGACCGGAAAGTAATAATCCTTTGTTTGGGTCTATGTTGTATTTTTTACATTTTTCAACATCATTAATTGTATACACACAGAGTTTGTAAATGATTTCTAAATCCTCTGAATGAATTTTAAAATTTTG
>NZ_JAQWGB010000008.1 GCF_029238425.1 Flavicella sp. | reverse complement strand
CCTTTTTCTAAATTCCAATCGGCAAGATTTTCATCATAAAAAGCCAAGGTGTTAGGATCAATTGATATGGTGATGTTTTCAGAATTTCCTTGTCTGATATGAGTTTTCTGAAATCCTTTCAGTTCCTTTAAAGCTCTTGTTACTTTAGATTTGTGTTTTCCAATATAAACTTGTACTACCTCTGATCCGTCTTTAGAACCCGTATTAGAAATAGTATAAGAGACCTTGATTTTATCTTCTGTAGTGAATTTTTTCGCGTTTAATTTTACGTCTGATATTTTGAATTTGGTATAAGATAAACCATATCCAAAAGCATACATGGGTTTTATTTTCTTAGTATCATGCCAACGATATCCTACCAAAATATCTTCTAAGTATTCTTGGTTTAAATCTACTCCTGGATAAGATTTTGAACCAAAGGAATGTGCTCCATTATCGTCTAGTTTTTTAGGAAATGAGAATGGTAGTTTTCCGGATGGATTTACATCTCCGCTAACTACATCGGCAATGGCATCTCCTGCCATACTACCTAAATACCAAGTTTGTAAAATTCCTTTTACCTGAGTGTGCCAAGACATTTCTACCGCGTTTCCTGTGACTAGTAAAAATCCTGTGTTTTTATTTACGGCTACAATTTCTGCTAATAAATCTTCTTGTCCAAAAGGTAAACTGTATTGTTGTCTGTCATCTCCTTCGCAATCTTGGAGGTGACTTTTGTTAAGTCCCCCGATGAATAGTACTAGATCCGCTTTTTTAGCAATATTGATAGCAGCCGTTTTCAAAGAATCGGCATCTAGTGTTGCAGGATGTACAATATCGTATTCAGAAGGGCCTGTTTCAAATCCCATAGAATGTAGAATTGTTGTTTTTTTATATTTCTTTTTTAGCCCTTCTAAGGGAGATATTTCAAATTTTGGTTTCAATTCTGATGATCCACCTCCTTTGGTCATAGATCTTGTAGCATTCTCGCCAATAACTGCAATGGTAAAATTTTCTTTGTCTTTTATAGGAAAGAAGTTTTCTTTGTTCTTTAGCAACACGATTCCTTCTGTAGCAACTCTTTTAGCCACTTCATGATGTTCTATGTTGTTAGCACGACCCAAAGGTCTGTTAGAACTCATATTGGTACGATACATCAACCTAAGAATTCTACGAACCTTGTCATCTACTAAATCTTCGCTCAATTCACCACTTTTGATGGCTTTTAAAAACGGATCTGCTAAATAATAATGACTGTAATGGTTCGCAGTTGTGGTTCCCAATCCATCTGTACCTGTTCCCATTTCTAGGTCTAAACCATACATTGCTGATTCTTTAGTACTATGAGCAGAGCTCCAGTCGCTTATCACCACTCCGTCAAAATTCCACTTGCCTTTTAATATAGAATTTGTTAAGGTTTTATGATGTGTTGTATACTGTCCTCTAAATTTGTTATAGGCTCCCATGATTGCCCATACACCTGCATCTTGAACTGCAGCTTTGAAGGCTGGAAGATAAATTTCATGTAAAGCTCTATCACTAGCCTCTACATTAATGGTGCTTCTCCAGTGTTCTTGGTTGTTCAATGCGAAATGTTTAACACAGGCAGCAACACCGTTTTTTTGGACTCCTTTAATATAAGGGACCACCATCTTTGAAGCTAAATAAGGATCTTCTCCCATGTACTCAAAATTTCTTCCGTTCAATGGACTTCTATAGATATTCACTCCTGGTCCTAGCAATACATCTTTTTTACGATACCTAGCTTCTTCACCTAAATTGTAACCAAATTCTCCTGCTAAAGTAGGGTTGAAAGTAGCCGCCAAACAGGTCAAGGCTGGAAATGCTGTAATAGAATCATTTGTCCAACCTGCATAATCCCAAGCATCCCAACTAATCTCTGCTCTTACACCGTGTGGTCCATCTGACATCCATATTTCTGGAATACCAAGGCGTTCTGCTCCCTTGGTGCTAAATTTTGACTGCGCATGACACATCGCTACTTTTTCTTCTAAAGTTAATTGAGAAAGCATGGATTCTATTTTTTTATCGATATCCTTATTTTGAGAGGATATCCTTGTAAAGGATAAAATACAAGTAAGAATTAGAATTGAAGAAGATAGTTGTGTTATGGTCGATTTAATAAATGTCATATTGTCTAAATTTTGTTTGATAAAATTACTTTTTATCAAAAGTTTTAAAGCAAACGCATGGAGCAATATGTAAAACATTTGTTGCAAAACTGTGTGTTTGCAGTAGGTGTAGAGGAATGTGTAATCTGTTTTGTAATGTAGGTAATTTTTATTCGTCCAAAGTCTTATAAAATTTAATCATATGAAAAATATCATTCTTTTCGTTTTTTTATTGAGTACTATTTCTATAAAAGCTCAGAAGGAAATTAATGTAGATAAAAAAGGATTTGCTGCGGACGGTTATGATGTAGTAGCTTATTTTGAAAATAGTGCGGTCGCCGGAGATAAATCATATATCTCTATTATTGATGACGTGAAATATAAATTTTCAACTCAAGATAATTTAGATAAATTTAATAAGGATTCTAAAAAGTATATTCCTCAATATGGAGGTTGGTGCGCTTATGCAATAGGTGCGAAAAATGAAAAAGTAGAAATCAATCCTAAAACTTTTGAAATAAGGGATGGTAAATTGTATTTGTTTTATAACTCATGGGGCATAAATACCTTGAAGTTATGGAATGAGGAAGGAGCGGAAAAGTTAAAAGCTCAAGCCGATAAAAATTGGGATAGTTATTAGATTAGGGGTAGTTTAATGCAGAAAAAAGCCTCTAAATAAAATTTAGAGGCTTTTTTAATCTTGTCGAAAGTTATTATGAAATTACTTTCAATAAAAAATATTTCTTTTTTCCTCTTTGTAATAAAACATATGAATCTGCAATTAAATCTGCATTTGAAATAGAAAAACCATCTTGAACTTTTTCTTTATTGACTGAAATTGAATTTTCTTTCAGTGCTCTTCTAACTTCTCCATTAGATTTTAAAAATCCTGTTTCTGCAAAAGCAACAACAATATCTAAACCTTCTTCAATTTGCGATTTGTTTACTTCTGCTTGAGGTACTCCAGAGAATACATCTAAAAATGTTTGTTCATCTAATGATTTTAAGTCATCTGCCGTAGATTTTCCAAAAAGAATAGAAGATGCCTTTACTGCATTTTCATAATCTTCCACTGAATGTACTAGAATAGTAACTTCTTTTGCAATTGTTTTTTGTAACAATCGTGTATGAGGAGCCTCATTATGCTCTTTAGTCAGTTTTTCAATTTCTTCTTTACTTAAAAAAGTAAATTTTTTGATAAAGCCGATAGAGTCTTCATCTGATGAATTTAACCAATATTGGTAAAATTTATATACTGAAGTTCTTGACTTGTCTAACCAGATGTTTCCTCCTTCAGATTTTCCGAATTTTGTTCCGTCTGCTTTTGTAATCAAAGGGCAAGTCATAGCGTATGCTTTTCCTTGGGCTTCTCTTCTTACTAATTCAGTTCCGGTAGTAATATTACCCCATTGATCTGAACCACCCATTTGTAGTTTACAATTTTTGGTTTTATATAAGTGTAAAAAATCATATCCTTGAAATAATTGGTAGGTGAATTCGGTAAAAGACATTCCGTCTCCTTCGCCTGTAAAACGTTTTTTTACAGAGTCCTTGGCCATCATGTAGTTCACCGTAAGATGTTTTCCAATATCACGTGCAAAATCAAGCAATGTGATATCTTTCATCCAGTCATAATTGTTTACTAGTTCTGCACCGTTTGAAGTATTGCTGTTGAAATCTAAAAAACGTTCTAGTTGTCCTTTTACACCAGCAACATTTTTACTCAAAGCTTCTTCGTCCAATAAATTACGTTCTGCAGATTTTCCAGACGGATCTCCAATCATTCCGGTTGCACCACCAACCAAAGCAATAGGCTTGTGACCTGCTTTTTGAAAATGCATTAAAATAATAATTGGAATCAAACTACCAATATGTAAAGAATCTGCTGTTGGGTCAAAACCAATGTAACCAGAAGTTACTTCTTTATTTAAAAGTTCTTCAGTTCCAGGCATGATATCATGTAGCATACCTCTCCATCTTAATTCCTCAACAAAATTTGTAGTCATATGTGTAAAATTTTAGCAAATATAGTGATTCGCTTGTAAGAGACAAAGGGACAAGAGTTGAGATTTAGCAAGGTGAATTCATAATTTTAGGCTATTTTCGTTGTATGATTTTAGTTACAGGTGGTACAGGAATGGTAGGGGCTCATTTGTTATTGC
>NZ_JAQWGB010000004.1 GCF_029238425.1 Flavicella sp. | reverse complement strand
GAAGACGGATTATTAAAAATCACTGCAAGAAGAGAAGATTACCGTGGTGCCGAATTTACGTCTACAAGAATGCTTACGCAGGACAAATTTAGTTTTGTTTATGGAAAAGTTGAAGTGCGTGCGAAACTACCTTCTGGTGGTGGAACATGGCCTGCGATTTGGATGCTCGGCGATAATATTACAACTGTAGGCTGGCCTGAGTGTGGAGAAATTGACATTATGGAACATGTTGGTAACAGACCAGGATGGACTTCAAGTGCAATTCACAATAATGCAGGACATGGGGGTGGATATTTCGGTGAAGAGCAATACATTCAAGATGCAACCTCTGAATTTCATATTTACGGAATCATTTGGACTGCAGACAAAATTGAATTTACAGTGGACGGTGAAGAACATTTCACATACAACCCTGCGGATAAAAACACGAACAACTGGCCCTACACGGCTAAACAATTTTTAATCTTAAATATTGCTATGGGTGGTGACTTAGGAGGTAACATCCCTTCTTCATTCACTGAAAGCACAATGGAAATTGATTACGTAAGAGTATATCAATAACTAAAAACAACATAAACTTAAAATTAAGTTTGGTTAAGCGAAAAAGTGCGGAAATCTTTGGTTTCCCACTTTTTACTTAATCAACATTAAACAACATTTTACTTTACAATTATGGCATTTTTTTTACATAAAAAAAACGTTCTATTGATGATTTGTGCTCCAGTTTTACTTTTGTTTCTGTTTTTTTCAAAACCAAAGAAAACCACAATCGAATATAAAACGAACATATACACTACAGCTCACAAAAGCGAATTAAAACTTACAGAAACAGATAAATTTTCATTTTCTGCTTTTGAACAAGCAACAGAAACTGATGTAGTAATTGTAGTAAACCCAAAAAGACAATTTCAAACCTTGCTTGGTATTGGAGGAGCTTTAACAGATGCGTCTGCTGAAACTTTTTTTAAACTGCCTAAAAAAGCGCAGGAGAAAGTTTTAGAAAGCTACTTTGACAAAGACAAAGGAATAGGATATAGTCTTGGGAGAACCTCTATTCATAGTTGCGATTTCGGGTCAAAAAGTTTTACTTATATAGAAAAAGGCGATACAGAGCTTAAAACATTTTCTATAGAACAGGATCGAGAACTTAGAATACCTTTTATCAAAAAGGCCATAAAAAAAGCTGGAGGCAAACTTACTTTTTACGTAAGTCCCTGGAGCCCACCTGCTTTTATGAAAACGAATAATAATATGTTACAGGGAGGGAAATTAAAAAAAGAATTTTACCAGCCCTGGGCTAACTATTATGCCAAGTTTATCAAAGCTTATGAAAAGGAAGGAATTCCTATCTGGGGATTGACCATACAAAACGAACCTATGGCAAAACAAATATGGGAATCTTGTATATATACTGCTGAAGAAGAAAGAGATTTCTTAAAAAACAATCTTGGACCAACTCTTAAAAACAAAGGACTAGGAGATAAAAAAATAGTCGTTTGGGATCATAACAGAGATTTATTGTTTCAAAGAGCTAACACTATTTTTGATGATCCTGAAGCATCAAAGTACGCATGGGGATCAGGATTTCATTGGTATGAAGACTGGAAAGACGGAAAGCCAATGTTTGATCAAGTTAAAAATGTTCAAGAAGCGTACCCTGACAAGAAATTACTTTTCACAGAAGGTTGCAATGAAAGTTATGATATCAATAGAATCATAAATGAAGATCCAAAACTAGCAGAACGTTACGGAAAATCAATGATCAACGATTTTAACAACGGGACTGTAGGTTGGACCGACTGGAATATTCTTTTAGATCAAAACGGAGGGCCAAACCATGTGGGAAATTTATGTTTTTCACCTGTACATGGAAATATAGATTCAGGAGAATTGACTTTTACAAATTCTTACTTTTATATCGGTCATTTTTCAAAATTCATTAGACCTGGAGCCAAAAGAATCTCGAGTGTCTCTAGTGGAAACCAAATATTATCAACAGCCTTTAAAAACAAAGATAACAGCATTGTTATTATTGTTATGAACCAAGGCGACGCGAATCAAAGTTTTAGCATTGAATTAGAAGGAAGAACGGCAAGCACATCTGCCCTTGCGCACTCAATTCAAACAATAATTTTGAAACCCACCAACTAAGATTAACTACTAAACCCAACTACTATGCAAAAATCTTATACAATTACCATCAGTTTTATAGTTGCCTTAGGAGGATTCTTATTAGGATTTGACAGCGCCGTTATTTCTGGAGCTGTTGGAGGTATAAGAAGTTATTTTGAAATGTCTGATTGGGAACTAGGATTTTCCGTAGGTTGCGTCATATTTGGTGCAATGATCGGGAATATTTTTGCCGGACCGTTAAGTGACAAATACGGAAGAAAGAAAATATTAATTTTTACAGCAATTTTATTTACAATTTCTGCTATTTGGTCGGCCTTGGCGACCGAATATTATATTTTTATCATCGCTAGAATCATAGGAGGAATTGGAATTGGAGCTGCTATTTTAATCGCACCGATTTATATTGCTGAAATTGCTCCGCCAAAACTAAGAGGTAGCTTGGTTTCTCTAAATCAACTGAATATAGTTCTGGGTATCTCTGTAGCATACTTTTCTAATTATTATCTAAAAGATCTCGATGGTGACAGCTGGAGATGGATGCTTGGGGTAGAAGCCATTCCAGCAATTATATATTTCAATGCCCTATTTGTTGTTCCCAAAAGTCCAAGATGGCTGATTCAGAAACTCAATAAAATATCTCATGCGGAGACTATACTCATCAAAATTGGGGGAAAAGATTTTGCGATAGAAACGATTGAAGAAATTATTAAAGGAAAAGACAAAAAGACAAAAACAGGAACCCTATCAGAACTATTTAAAAGTAAGTTTAGTAAAATTCTATTGATCGCTTTTGGACTAGCCTTTTTTCAACAAATTACAGGAATCAATGCTATTTTCTATTACGCCCCTACAATTTTTGAACAAGCAGGTGGTAGTTCAGACGCTTCTTTTTTACAGGCAATTGTTGTTGGCTTGATCAATTTGGTATTCACTTTTGTAGCAATTGTTCTTATTGATCGCTTGGGGAGAAAACCTTTGTTAATTATTGGAACAGCAACCATGACTGTTGCACTTACCATGGCCACAATTGCCTTTAATAATGCAACGTATGACATCAATCAAAATAATTTACAAAAAATTCAAAATACAGAAATTCAAAATGCAATTGCGTCCTTAGAAGGATCACAATATGCAACCCAGAACGATTTATTTAAAGCTGTAGATCCATTGTTGAACATACCTCAGCTGAAAGAATTCAAACAAAATGAAATCAAAAATCTGATTACAATCAATGCAACTTTAGTTTTACTCGCCATATTGTTATATGTGGCTGCATTTGCCATTTCTCTAGGACCTGTTATGTGGACTATGTTGTCGGAAATTTTCCCTGGAAACATAAAAGGTATCGCAATATCAGTTGTTGGATTTTTCAACTCCCTTGTTAGTTACACTGTAACGCAATTTTTCCCTTGGGAGCTTACAAACCTTGGGCCAACAGTTACGTTCGCCATTTATGCCATCATGGCGCTACTTTCTTTGATTTTTGTATACAAGTATGTGATAGAAACTAAAGGAAAAAGTTTAGAAGAAATTGAAAACCTATTAATACAAAATTAAATGAAAACATTCCATACAATTATATTCGTTGCTGTTTTCCTATTGATAGGAATAACTAATAATGCACAACAAATGCAACCTGCAAAAGTTACCATTGAAAACTTAAACGGATCCTTTCAACTAAAGGTCAATAATGAGCCTTTCTATATAAAAGGAGCTGGTTTAGAGTTTGGAGCGATAGACGCATTGGCAAATCATAATGCAAACTCCTTTAGAACCTGGAGAACGAATAACGGTAAACAATCCGGAAAAGAAGTCTTAGATACTGCTTTTAGCAAAGGTCTCTATGTAACTATGGGTATTGAAATAGCCAGAGAACGACATGGTTTTGACTACGATGATGAAATTGCAGTGAAAGAGCAGTTTGAACGGGTAAAAGCCGAGGTATTAGAATTAAAAGATCATCCAGCCCTTCTTATTTGGGCCATTGGAAATGAATTGAATTTGCATCACACCAATCCTAAGGTTTGGAATGCCGTTAATGATATTTCAAAAATGATTCATGAAATAGACCCAAATCATTTAACCACAACTACGCTTGCAGGAATACAACAAAACGAAGTGGATCTCATAAAAACCAGATGTGGAGATTTAGATGTATTATCTATTCAATTGTATGCTGATTTACCAGAACTACCTATGAGAATAAAAAAGTTTGGGTGGACGGGTCCTTATATTGTAACAGAATGGGGAGCAACTGGTCATTGGGAAGTTCCAACTACTGAATGGGGAGCACCTATTGAAGAAAACAGCACGATCAAAGCAGCCAAATATTTAGATAGATATAACAAAGCTATTGCCGTTGACAAAACGCAATGTTTGGGTTCATATGTGTTTTTATGGGGGCAAAAACAAGAGAGAACACCCACATGGTATGGAATATTCTCAGCCAAAGGAGAAGAAACAGAATCTGTAGATGTTATGCATTATATCTGGAATAACAAATGGCCAGAAAATAGATCTCCTCAGGTGAAAAGTTTCCATCTAAATGGAAAAACAGCTTACCATAATATCAAATTAAAATCAAATACCTCAGCAAGTGCCTCTATCGTTGTTGAAGATCCTGACAATGATAAAATAACCTACACCTGGGAAATACTCAAAGAAAGTACAGATCTAAAAGATGGTGGAGATTTAGAGCAAAAACCTGTTGGAATTGAGGTAGAAGTACTGAAAAAAGCGGAAGGAAAATTTGAATTTAAAACGCCAAACAAAGGTGCCTATAGATTGTTTGTATATGCAAATGATGAAGACAACAATGTGGCAACTACAAACATTCCTTTTTTAATTGAATAACTAATAATAACAGTGCGGTATTACTGTTTTTAATCACATATAATGAAGACTACTGACATCAACCTAGAAAAGAAAAAAGCTTCTTTAGAATCTAACAAAATTGAAGGTAAATTGATTTCTTTTGAAAACGAAAAATATTATAAAATCACTAATAGTGATGAAATGCGTCCATTTTTTATGAGTATCGTAAGTGACTCTAACCACTGGATGTTTATTTCTAGCAATGGTGGATTGACTGCGGGAAGAAAAAATTCAGAATTTTCTTTGTTCCCTTATTATACAGATGACAAAATCACTGAATCATCGGACATCACGGGAAGTAAATCGATATTTCACGTCCAAAAAAATGGAACTAATTTTCTTTGGGAACCTTTTTCTATCCGTCAAGAAGGACTTTATAACACGCAGCGAAATTTATACAAAAACAGCTATGGAAACAAAGTAATTTTTGAAGAGATCAACATCGACTTAGGGGTTACATTCAGATACCAATGGAATTCAAGTAATCAATATGGATTTGTAAAAAAGTCTACCTTGATCAACAATTCCGAAGATTCAATTTCGGTAAAACTGCTTGATGGAATTCAGAATATAATTCCAGCTGGAGTAACTACAGATTTACAAAATAGCAGAAGTAACCTTGTAGATGCATATAAAAAAGGAGAATTGGAATCAGAAGTTGGTTTGGGGATCTATGCGTTGAGTGCTATCATTGTGGATAAAGCTGAACCTAGTGAAGCCTTAAAAGCAAACATCGCTTGGTCAACAGGATTAGATAATCCAACCCATTTGATTTCTTCTACTCAATTAAATGATTTTAGAAAAGGCAAGGAATTGCATCAAGAAGAAGATGTCAAAGCAGAAAAAGGGGCTTATTTTATTGCTACAGAGATCCAACTGTATCCTCAAGAACAAAAAGAATGGATGCTCGTTGCCAATGTAAACCAAACCATGGTCAACATCGTAGAAATCTCTAATTTGATCAAATCAGATAAAGACCTGTCGGCCGTTTTACAACGTGATATTGAACTAGGAACTCAAAATTTAATTGATCTTACCTCAACTTCGGACGGACTTCAGTTGTCTGCAGATAAATTGAGAAATACAAGACATTTTTCAAATACACTTTTTAACATCATGAGAGGTGGAATTTTTGATAATGATTACAACATAGAAAAACAAGATTTTATACAATACATCTCTAAAGCAAATAAAAAAGTTTTCAAAAAAAGAGAACAAGTTCTCAATGAACTTCCTGAACTTTTTACACTAAAATTTTTAAAGGAATTTGCAGAAAATGATAGGGACAAAAATTTTATCAGACTTGCTTTTGAGTATATGCCTTTGAAATTTAGTAGAAGACATGGAGATCCAAGTAGACCTTGGAACAAATTCTCTATCAATACCACAAGTGATGACGGATCTAAAATTTTAGACTATGAAGGAAACTGGCGCGATATTTTCCAAAACTGGGAAGCACTTGCCCACTCCTATCCAGAATTTATTGATAGCATGATTCATAAATTTTTGAATGCTACTACTTTTGATGGATACAATCCTTATAGAGTTACCAAAGATGGTTTTGACTGGGAAACCATTGAGCCAAATGACCCATGGTCATACATTGGGTATTGGGGAGATCATCAGATCATTTATCTTCTAAAATTTTTAGAGTTTATTGAAAACCATTATCCTAATAAATTGGAGACCTATTTTAAGCAAGAGATTTTTGTGTATGCAAATGTTCCTTATAAAATAAAAAGTTACGAAGACATCCTTAAAAACTCTAAGGACACCATTGTTTTTGACGAAGAATTAGACCACGAAATCCATCAAAAAAGAGAACAACTAGGTGCTGACGGAGCTTTGATTACGGATAAAATCCATTCAGTCTACAAGGTCAATATGATTGAAAAACTATTGGCAACGGTGTTGGCAAAAGTTTCAAATTTTATTCCTGAAGGAGGAATTTGGATGAATACACAAAGACCTGAATGGAATGATGCCAACAATGCTTTGGTTGGTAATGGAGTCTCTATGGTTACCTTGTATTACTTGAGAAGATTTCTTAACTTTTTTGAAGAAGTCGTTGAAAAAACCAACCATGAAGACAATGGGGTTTCAGAAGAATTGGCACAGTTTTTCTATCAAGTTTTTAAAAGTTTGACAGAAAACAAAGCCATTTTAAATTCAAACATTTCTGATTCTGATAGAAAAAAGGTTTTAGATGGATTAGGAAAAGCGGGAAGCGATTATAGAAATTCTATTTATAAAAATGGATTTACAAGTAATAAAAAATCAATTACCAAATCAGAGTTGCTAAACTTCTTTGCTTTAACAAAAGAGTATTTAGATCAAACGATCGCTGCCAGCAAAAGAAAAGACAATCTTTTTCATTCCTATAATCTAATGACGATTGAAAATGATAATGAGATTTCTATTTCATATTTACCAGAAATGCTGGAAGGGCAAGTTGCCGTTTTAAGTTCTGGTTTCATTTCAGGAAAAAGTTCTTTAGAATTATTAGATGCTTTAAAAAACAGTGCACTATTTAGAGAAGATCAATACAGCTACATTTTGTATCCAAACAAAGAGCTTCCAAGATTTTCTCTTAAAAACAACATCAAGAAAAGTACGGTTGACAAATCTCAACTTTTAGCACAACTACTAAACGATGGCAACAAACAAATTATAGAAATAGATGCAAACGGCAACTATCATTTCAATGCGAATTTCAACAATGCTGACAGTCTTAAAGCAGCTTTAACTCAGTTGCCTGATACCTATGGAGAATTGGTAGAAAAAGATACTGATTATCTGTTACAGTCCTTTGAAGAAATTTTTGATCACAAATCTTTTACAGGAAGATCAGGTACTTTCTTCGGATATGAAGGTTTAGGATCTATATACTGGCATATGGTGTCTAAACTCGTTTTAAGCATTCAAGAAACCTGTTTATCAGCTGTTGCAAATAAAGAAGATTCAAAAATCATTGGAAGATTATTTGACCATTACTACGAGGCGAATGAAGGAATTGGAGTACATAAATCTCCGGAACTATATGGTGCTTTTCCTACAGACGCTTACTCTCATACACCGGGCGGAAAAGGAGCGCAACAACCAGGAATGACTGGACAAGTAAAAGAAGATCTACTAAGCAGATTCGGTGAGCTTGGAGTTTATGTTCAAAACGGAAGCATTGGTTTTAACCCTTCTATGCTCCGAAAGGAAGAGTTTTTAAAGGAAGCCAAAAAATTCAATTATAAAAATATTCTTGGAGAATATAAAGAATTACTGATTGAGGAAAACTCTTTGTGTTTTACCTATTGTCAGACTCCAGTAATCTACAAAGTAAGCAACAAAAACGCCATAGAAATAACACTTTCAAACAAAGAAAAAATTTCAATTGATCATATAGAACTCGGACAAGAATTAAGTAGTAAACTTTTCAATCGCTCTGGAGAAATTGAACAAATAGTCGTATCAATCACTAAATAAGCTCTTTACAAATGCGAAAATTTAATAAATCAGTGCTTCTAGTACTTATTAGCTTTTCTCTTTTAGGATGTTCAAATAAGAATAAAACTATGAATAAAACTGCTTCAGAGATCTTAGGCAATCCAAATTACTTAGCGATGTCCTATGGAGGTTACCGTCAAAATTCTAGATCCATTCAACCTAGCCTAGAAGAACTAAAAGAAGACATGAAAATTCTTGCTGCTATGGGAGTAAAGATTATCAGAACTTATAATGTTCAACTTGACCAAGCAAAAAACGTTTTACAAGCGATCACAGAATTAAAAAAAGAAAACGAAAATTTTGAAATGTATGTAATGCTCGGGGCATGGATAGATTGCAAAAACGCTTGGACAGAGCACCCAGTCGATCATAATCAAGAAAGTGAATTCAATATAGACGAAATAAACAGGGCCGTAGCTCTAGCTAAAAAACATGCCGATATTGTAAAAATTATTGCCGTTGGAAATGAAGCAATGGTAAAATGGGCAACAAGCTATTATGTGCAACCCGATGTTATTTTAAAATGGGTAAATCATTTGCAAGAACTAAAAAAATCAGGTGAATTATCTTCTGATGTTTGGATTACCAGCTCTGATAATTTTGCTTCCTGGGGTGGAGGTGATGGAGAATACCACACAGAAGATTTAAATAAATTGATTCATGCTGTTGATTATATTTCTATGCATACATATCCCATGCACGACACCCATTACCACCCAGTATTTTGGGGCCTAGAAAATGATGAATCTAAACTTACTTCCATTCATAAAATCGACTCTTTGATGTTAAGGTCAAAGAATTATGCTACCTCTCAATACGAAAGGGTAAAAAAATATATGGAAAGTATTGGTGCGCAGAAACCTATTCACATTGGTGAAACAGGCTGGGCCAGCTACTCCAATGAATTATATGGAAATGAAGGTTCAAAAGCTACAGATGAATATAAGGAAGCCTTGTTCTATAAATTAATGAGAGAATGGACAAACTCAAACAACATGTCTTGTTTTTATTTTGAAGCCTTTGATGAGCCCTGGAAAGATGCAAATAACCCAGGAGGTTCAGAAAATTATTTTGGGTTATTTACGCTAAACGGTGAAGCAAAATATGCTTTATGGAATCTTGTAGATAAAGGTAATTTTAAAGGACTATCAAGAAACGGGCATGCAATTAAAAAAACATTTGATGGAAACCTAGAAGAACTCTTAAATCAAGTTCAATTGCCTGAGAATTATTCTGAACAGTTACACTATTAAATCATGCGAAAAAACTACCTAATTATTTATCTATTAATTTGCTTCAGCTTTTTTAGTTGTACTAAAGACAAAGTCATTGATACTATTTCAATCGAAGGGAGGTCTATTCTAGTAAACAAACAACCTTTTATGATTAAAGGTATTTGTTATCATCCTGTTTCTAAAGGCGAAAGTTCAAGAAGTTTTTCTCACTTAGGCCAAGATTTAAAACTGATGAAAGAAGCACATATCAATACCATACGTGTGTATCAACCTATAGATGATACATCTGTTTTGGACAGGATCTCTAACGCAAATATGAAAATCATAATCGGCTTTGGGTACAACCAAAATGGTCATTATGATATACTTTCTGGTAGTTATTTAGAATACATTAAAAAATTCAAGAATCACCCCGCCATCTTGATGTGGGAACTTGGTAATGAATACAATTATCATCCGGAGTGGTTTGATGGAGATCTAAAAAACTGGTACAAAACGATGAATACTGCTGCCAGCGAAATAAAAAAAATGGATAACAGCCACCCAACAACCACTGCGCATGGTGAATTACCAGACGCTATGGCACTCGAATTATCACCCAATATTGATGTTTGGGGTATGAACGTATACCGCTGGGACAATCCAGAAAAAATATTCTCTGAATGGGAAACCATCTCAGATAAACCCATGTATCTCTCAGAAGCTGGTGCGGATAGCTATATGACCATGGACAAACCAAACTATCCAAAAGGAGTAAATGAAAAGGCACAGGCTGATGCCACTAAAAATATTTTAAACAGTATTTTCAACAATCAAAATATTTGTTCTGGAGTCACACTTTTTGCTTTTGTAGACGAATTATGGAAAGCAGGTAACAACGATCAATTAGATCCAGGAGGATGGGCACCCAATAGCAGTGGCGTTCCATATGACGGGACTCCAAATGAAGAATATTGGGGGATTCTAACTATCCATAGAACTCCTAAAAAAGCATATTACATATTAAAAAACAAATACCATTCCGTTTCTAAAAATCACTAACCACGATTTTTTAAACAACCAAAACTAAACTTATGAAATACCCAACTACAGCACCGGAAGATATCGTACCTATTGGCCAAAAAGTAGCCTTTGGAGCAGGTCACTTAGTATTGAATTTACTCCCTGGATCGCTCGCAATTTTTATGTTCTTTCTTTTAACTGCCTTTGGTATGGATCCATTTTTAGCTGGACTTTTAGGAGGGCTCCCTAGAATATTTGATGCCATTACAGATCCGATCATGGGATTTATATCTGACAATACTAAATCAAAATGGGGGCGAAGAAGACCTTATATTTTTGTTGGAGCGATTGCTAGTGGAATCCTTTTTGCCGTTTTGTGGCAACTAGATCCTGAAAACTCACAGATGTTCAATTTTTGGTATTTCTTAATCTTATCGATGGTGTTTTTAATTGGGAATACCATGTTTGCAACACCCTTAATTGGGCTTGGTTATGAGATGACTTCAGATTACAATGAAAGAACTCGATTGATGGCTTTTTCTCAAATCATTGGTCAAATTGCCTGGATGATTGTGCCTTGGTTTTGGGTATTAATTGCCAATCCAAATGTCTTTGAAACACAAGCTATTGGGGTACAGAAACTGTCTGTTATCGTGGGGTCTATTTGCATCGTTCTTGGTTTATTACCAGCATTGTTCTGCAAAGGAATCGACTCTGCTAATATGGACAACAGAAAAGAAATCACATTTAAAACTATGTTTTCCAATGTCAAAGATTTGTTTCAAGGGATTATTCAAGTATCCAAAAACAAACCCTTTATGAAACTTTGTGGAGCTACATTTTTGGTTTTTAACGGGTTTCAATTAGTTGCCTCCTTTAGTTTTTTCATAATCGTATTTTTTATGTTTAACGGAGATTATGGTTTGGCTGGTACATGGCCGGCTTGGTTTTCAACTGTTATGGCCTTTGTAACGGCATTTCTGGTAATTCCAGTTGTTTCTTGGATGGCAAATAAATATGGAAAACGGAAAGCCTTTATATATTCAACTCTGATTTCTATAGTAGGCTATGTGTTGAAATGGTGGGGATTTGACCCTGATATGCCTTGGTTGTTATTTATGCCAATTCCTTTTATTTCCTTTGGAATTGGAGGATTATTTACTCTGATGATGAGCATGACTGCAGATGTCTGTGACCTCGACGAATTAGAAAATGGAATGCCTAGAAAAGAAGGGACTTTTGGTGCTATTTATTGGTGGATGGTAAAACTAGGACAAGCTTTGGCCTTGGTATTAGGTGGATTGGTTTTAAAAATTGTAGGTTTTGATCAAAATGCCGCCATGCAATCTGCAGAGACATTGACCAAATTAAGACTTGCTGATATTATCATTCCAGCGATTACGGCAGGACTCGCTGTATGGGTGATGTGGAACTATAGTTTGGATGAAAAAAGAGCCAGAGAAATCAAAGACGTCTTAGTAAAACGAAGAGGTAAGTTATAAAAAATCAAATAACAAGATAAAAAACACCCCATATGTATGATGGGGTGTTTTTTTATATTCTAAAATTTAAGTTTTTCGTCTTTATCCCAAAGCCCCCAGAAAGCTCCAACATCACCTTCAGCTCCTGTTTTCCAGGATTCATCAAAAGAAGAGAAATAAAACAAATCTATATCCTCTTCTGCTGACCATTTTTGAGCATTGATAAAGTACTTCATAGCATTCTCATAAGAAGGCACCGCCCCATGAAAGATTTGTCCTTTATTCGTCCAACCCGTTTCAGATACAATTACTTTTTTTCCATTTGCAGCTTTTACAGCCCTTGCATACATTTCTTTCATATATATCAAGGAATATTCCATACTACACCCTTCCCAATACGGATAACAATTTGCAAAAATAACATCACAAGCTTCTGTTACCCTTGGTTTCTGCTCAAACTCATAATACGCATCTACATAGCCCACGGGAACCTCTGGAATCGCATTTTTCACTTGATGAATAAATGAAAGCAATTCATCCTCCTCAAGATCTCCTCTATACAATACCTCATTCCCAACTGCAGCTAAATCTACATATCCATCTTTCGCGACTTTGATAAGATTCTCTATTTCTTTTTTGTTTATTTCTTCATCATCCCCAAGCCAAGCACCCACCATGGTTTTCATTCCTAATTCATGAGCAATTCTTGGAATCATTTCGTTTCCATCAGTACAAGAAAATGATCTAATCCATTTAGTATAGGGCTTGATAATCTCTAACCTTCTTCTTATTTGGGTCTCCGTTAGAATATCTCCAGGCTGTTGACCTTCTTCATAGGGACTAAAACACAATCCATGCATCCCTTTATACAACACTTTTTTAAATAACAATTCTAATTCTTCCTTTGATTTGTTTGAGGTCTCTACCCCGGTCAAAGACATCATTTTTTCATACCTAACTGACATAATTTTATTTTTGGTTTAATTAGTAAGATTCGTTGATTTATCAACAAAATGTTAGGTTTGCAAGTTACTACAGTATCAACTCTATCAGCCAAACATCAACTCTACAACTCCTTAACATCATTGTACAAAAAACTATACAAAAAAAGGGTCAGTGATTTCTCACTGACCCTTTAAAAATCAACCCCCTAATTATTTACTTGTAACCTTTATAATTTTTTGATTCTTGCTACCTGTTAGTTTTACATAATACATGCCAGACACCAAATTCAATTGTTGTGTATTTACTTCCAAAGTGTTTTCCCCTTCAATTGTCTTCACTAATATTAATCTACCATGAATATCAATTAGGGCAACCTTTTTAAATAAATGTCCCTCCTCTAATGAAATATGTAAAACATCAGTAAAAGGATTTGGATATACCTTGGTTTCAGAAACAACTGCAACTTCAGAATTTGAAACAATTTCTTTGCCAATACCCTTAGCCGAAGAACTAACTGAAACACCGTTTTGTGTACATGCATCAATATTTGATGTCCAATTCGTTCCAACCGGTCTTATACTTGCTTTCCATAGATAATTGTTTGCAACTACTGGAGCACTGTTCACAGATACATTTATGGCTGCAACTCCCGTTCCAGCATTGACAGTTGTAACTCCATACCCTAACCAACCTGAATTCCAAAGTTCTACAACTACGTCTCTATTCTGTGTTGCAGAATAAGGAAGATCTACAGTATAAGAATTACCAGAACCTATGACACTAGGCATACTACCACATAAAATAGCATCCGCATTACCTTGAATCACTGAAACATTAGTGATACTATTATCAGAAGCTAAAGTAGTTGTCCAATCACCTCCAACAGGTCGGATACTTGATTTCCATCTATAACCAGTCCCAACTGCTGGTGCTGCCGTTAATTGAAGCGTAATATTTGTTGTTCCACTACCAGCTGGAACTGTTGCTGTTGCTTGACCAAGCCAACCAGAATCCCAAAACTCTACAACAAG
>NZ_JAQWGB010000214.1 GCF_029238425.1 Flavicella sp. | reverse complement strand
TGACATTCATCAGACATAACCCCTAATTCACTCGCCCAATCGGTATCAGCATATACATAATTCTGTATCAAACGATTGGCTCTATCTACTGCCCCTAAAGTGGAATAATAATCTGTAAAAACTTGTTCTTTAGAAATCCCTAATTCTGGACTAACATCTAAATAATCTTCACAGGAAACAACACTTAATGCAACTAAAAAAAACAATAGTTGTTTATAATATTTTTTCATACTCTTTATATTTTTATTTGTTTTCATAAGAACTTCTATTTAAAATGACATTCTTAATCCAAAATTGTATCTTTTGGTAATAGGGTATACGGTAAGCTGGCGTTGCTCCGGATCAAATTCATCAGGAAGAGCAGACCAGGTATATAGGTTGTTACCGTTCATATAAATTTCAAACGAATCTAGAACTCCTATTTTTTTCATCACAGCTTTGCTAAACTTGTATTTAACCTCTAAAGTTCTAAATCTTAAAAACGTACTGGACCTATTCATATAGGTACTAGCCTGCCTATCATGTGTATTCGTTGCGGTATGCAATGCAGGATGTACCCCATTTGGGTTTGAAGGAGACCAAGCATCCAATTGTTCATTATTCAACAATTGAAAACTTGTTGTACCTGCTGAAGAATATTCAAATAAATAGGTATCTGCTAAATATTTTGAAATATCCCACATACCATTAAATAAAGCATTTACGGAAATATTTTTGTAAGAAACACCTATATTAAATGCAAAGGTTTTTGTTGCAAAACGAGGGTTATTGATAGGAACTTGATCAAATTGATCAATAATTCCATCTCCATTATAGTCAACAAAATTCAATGACCCTGGAATCAAATTAGCTGCATAAGAAGATTGTGTACTATTGTAAACATCATCCCAGGATTGATACAAGCCATCATGAATATGACCACTTTGCCAACCAATTGGTTTCCCTGCATCTTTTTGATGTTCTGCTGTAGCAATAGGATCGTCTCTTTCAACTACTCTACTTTCACTTATAGAAACATTTCCACTAATAGAATATCTAAAATCATCACCAATATTGGAGTTCCATTTTAGTTCCATATCAATACCATGATTTTTAGTTTTTCCGATATTAGCTTTTGGTGCTTGATTTCCATACCATGGAGCCGTTGTTCTACGAGGCATAATAATACCTTCTCTTTTTTCATCAAAAAATTCCACAGACCCTCTTAATTTGTTATTTACAGTTGCAAACTCAACTCCTAAATCTTGTTTGATGGCTGTTTCCCAAGTATTTTCTGGAACTGCAGGAGGACCTTCTCTATAAATTGGTCCTTGATTACTCAAAGGATCTCCATAATACAAACTTGCATTCCCTGCTGACTCTGACGTATACGTAGATTGGTATAAGAATCGATCATTTCCAATTCCTTTATCCTCACCTACTTTACCATAAGAATATCGGAATTTTAGATAATTAATAAACCCTAAATTTTCTTCAAAAAAGTTTTCTTTAGAAATTACCCAACCTGCTGCCATTGAAGGAAAAAATCCAAATCTTAATCCTGGAGCCCAATTTTCATTACCATTATAAGCACCATTAGTTTCAAATAAATATTTATCGTCGTAACCATAAGTAACTCTTCCTACCCAGCTCTCTTCGTAACGTGGAAAATTAACACCACTTTGAGCTTTTCGTCTATTGAATAACCCCATTGCACCTACCCTGTGCGCATCAAATGTTTGGTTGTAATTCAATCTTAATTCGTAATACAAACTACTACTAGATCCGGAGATGTTTTCTGGACTAACTCTAAGGGGTTCTTGCACAGCATCTGGATCTCCTTCTTGTTCAAAACCTGTTTTATCAGCATTTGGATAGAAATACAAAAGGTTTTTTCTAGTATTGCTGCTATACGCTTGACTGTAATTGTAAGACACTTTTGCGCTTGCTTTAACCTGAGGTGTTATATCTTGTTCCAATGCAAAGTCTGTATACATCGTATTTGTACGTCTTCTCCATTGTCCTTCTTTTTCCATTCTATAGAAGTTTGGGTTCACAACAGCACCTTGCTCTGTACCCAATAAATCTCCCTCAATAATTGGAGCCGTACCGATTAAAGGTGTTTGCCAAATACGTGTAAAACTATCTCCACCTCCACTGGCTATACCATTATTAGTTCCTTGAGTAATTACATTTCCATTCCAGTTTTTAAAATTACCTGCTAAACCAACTTTAAATACTGTTGATTTACTAAAGTTAAAATCTAGGTTTGTTCTCCAGTTATACTTTTTCTGATAGGTTCTAGGGTCAAACTGATCTTGTTCTTCAATTTTAAAAATATCTCCATCATATTGATACCCTAATGACGCGAAGTACTTCACAAAATTATTACCACCAGATATATTTAAATTGTATTGAGATGTGGTTCCTGTGGTTAGCAATTCATCTACCCAAGTGGTATAAGAATAAAATCTTTTGTCTCGATTAGGATCTCTCCACATATCAATCTCACTTTGAGGATAGATACTTCTGTACAAACCATCATTCATTGCTGCTTCATTGTAATGCTCTAACGTTGTAGCATAATCCATATAATAATTTGTATCCATGGTAGGTTCTTTAATTCCCCAACTGGATGAAAAATTCACTTTTGTTTCCCCTTCTTTTCCTCTTTTGGTTGTTACTAAAACAACTCCATTTGCTCCCTTTACACCAAATACGGCAGCCGCTGAAGCATCTTTTAAAATAGAAATAGATTCAATCTCGTTTGGATCCAAATCATTAAAATCTCTTTCTACCCCATCTACCAAATACAAGGGGGTATTATTTGTCCAAGTAGATTGTCCACGTATTAAAATATCCGCTCCAGTTGATCCAGGTTGTCCTGCAGCTTGCATGGTACTTACCCCTGGCATCAAACCCGTTAAGGTTTCGGAAACCGAACCAACGTTACCTGCTCTAACTAAATCCGTT
Source organism: Flavicella sp. (assembly GCF_029238425.1). Classification (GTDB taxonomy): domain Bacteria; phylum Bacteroidota; class Bacteroidia; order Flavobacteriales; family Flavobacteriaceae; genus Flavicella. The sequence continues at coordinate 6,375 of NZ_JAQWGB010000214.1, read as the reverse complement.
CCTTTGGCTGTTGTTACAGAACCTACTACGGTTTGTTTTTTTTGTGCTCCGTATCCGACTACAACTACCTCATCTAATTCGGACATGTTTTCCTCTAGCACTACTTTGATAGAAGTTTGTCCGTTTAAAGGGTAATCCTTTGTATCAAATCCAATAAAAGACACTTCAATAATGGCATTTTTATCAGAAACCTTGATAGAAAAATTACCATCAAAATCAGAGGTAACTCCATTGGTCGTTCCTTTTTCAATTACATTGGTACCCGGCAATGGATCTCCATTCTTGTCCAACACAACTCCCGTTACTTCAACAGATTGCTGATCTTCTTCAGAAATTAATATTTCATTCTCTTTTGGATGTGCCTTGAGTACAATATGCTTTTCTGACATATTGTATTTAATACCGGTTTTAGAAAACAACTGATCAAGCACTACTGTCAATGGTTGTTTGTCAGCTTTAATACTTACTTGTTTGTTGTATTCAATCTCTTTGTCTTTATAGACAAATTTATAATCCGTGATTGTTTCTATACGATGAAAGACCTTTTCAAGCTTTACGTTTTGCAAGCTCAAGGTAATTTTTACATCTTCATTACTGTAAGAATTCGCATTGGTTTGGAACATAGAAACAATAAAAAATAGAGTTGCAAACTTCATTTTTAAATTGTTTGGTAAGGGAACGCAAAATGATTCCCTTAGAATAACTAGTTTTTTCATTACTTTTGTTGTTCATTAGTTGGTTAGATAATCTAATCACACCTAAATCGGGAAATGTTGCAGCATTTTCCGGTTTTTTTTTGGTGTAATTAAGCGGTTTAAGTTTTCGTAGTTTTTATTTCATTCGTGATCGGGTTTAAGGTGTTATGGTTATTATATCGTTTTGATATGTATAGTTAACTCCAAAGTTTTCATGGAAGGTTTCTAAAATATAATCTAGACTTTCATTATGAAAACTTGCAGTAAAGGATACTTCTGCGATTTCTTTGTTTTGATTCACAATCACCACATCATATTGTCTTTCTAATTTTTTTAGAATGTTTTTAAATGGCTCATGTTTGAAAAGAACATTCCCTTCTCTCCATGAAGTATAAATAGCGGTATCTACATTTTCTGTAAGTAGGGTTTCGGTGGTTCTATCAAAAGATCCTAATTGTCCTGGTTTTAATAAACTTGCCGTATTTTTATCGAAATATTTTCCTTGATACAAGCCAACGGAACCTTCTACTAAAACAGTCTTCGTTTGCAAATCTTCAGGATATGAAGAAACATTGAATTGGGTTCCTAATACTCTAATATTAATTTTATTAGCGTTTACAACAAAGGGATGTTTTTTGTCTTTAGCCACATCAAAAAAAGCTTCTCCTTCTAAAAACACTTCTCTATTTTTATTTTGAATAAAATTGACTGGGTACTTTAAAGTAGAACCCGAGTTTAAAAATACATGTGTGTTATCAGATAGTACCACATCAAACTTTTTACCATAGGGAACACTTAAGGTATTATACACCAATTCCTCAGTATTTGAGTTTTTATGGTAGTGTAATTGATTTTTCTTCTGTGTTCCTACAGAAAGTCCATCGGCATTCAAAAGCTCTATTGTTTTTTCTTCTTTAATTATTTTCTGTTCTCCGTTCTCAAGCGTCAAAACAATAGCATCGTCTGTAGGAATAAATTCTTCCGATTGGCTAGAGAATACTTGATGGTATAAAAAATAAGAAGTTGTCAATACAAAGATCAACATGGCTGCATACTTGAGCGTCTCAAGTAGCACTAGTCTTTGTTTCTTTTTGATTTTTGATTTTACTTTTTTCAAAGCCAATAAAGACGCTTTGTTATCCCCATTTTCATCAAAAGAGGAAACCATAGCTTGAGCTTTGATTCTGTTAAATTCTAGTAAGTTATCTGCTTTTAAATTCACCCAAAATTCAACTTCCTGAACTTCTGTCTGAGAGGCATTACCGCGAATGTATTTTAAGATTTTTGATCTGTCCATAATACTTGTTGTACTATATAGACGACTCAAAATCTGAATACACCTAAAAAATATTTAAGTTTTTTTTATAGGGATAAAAACTCCTTCAGTTGCAAGCGCATATGCTGCAATGAATTAGAGATGTGATTTTCAACTGTTCTTTGTGAAATACCCAATGATTCTGCAATTTCCGAATGCTTCATACCTTCAAACCTACTTTTTAGAAAAACTACTTTTCTTTTTTTAGGAAGCAACTCTATTGCTTTAGTAATACGTTGTTCCAATTCCTTTTCAAGAAAGGCACTGGTCTCTTCATCTGCAATAAATTGTTGTTGTAAGTCTATGTTGGTTGCTAAATACTCTTGAGCAAAAGAATTCTTAACTTTTCTATGTTTGATCATATCCAAACATGCATTTTTTGTCATTGTAAATAAATAATTATTCACATTAGAAATAGAAGTAAAATCTGTTTTCTTATCCCAAAGTTTTAAGAAAATATTTTGCACAACACCTTCCGCATCCTCCTTCGTACCAATATAGCCCTTGGCTATATGCAACAGCTTATCATAGTACAAAAGAAATAATTTCTCGTACGCTTTTTCGGTACCTTTATTTAACTGATAAACAAAGGATTGTGTTTCAATATTGGTTTGGTCGGTTTTCAGAATAAATATAGTTAGTGGTTAGCAACTTTATTCAAAATGCACACGAAATATACAAGTTTTAATTACTAAAAATTGAGAAAACCGTACTGTCTATTAAAAATAATCAGTGCAACTATTTGCATAAACTATCTTTTTAGACCTCAATTACTTCATCAATTAGTGCAATTTTTAAGCACAAAATCCCCAACATGTGCATTGAGGATTTTGACTAATTATATTTTGGGTTTCTTTATTGTTTCGGCTTGTATACGCGAATCCAATCTACCTTCATTTGATTTTTATCCGGATTTTTTAAATCTTCATCCGTTGGGGTTCTATCTGCTTTTACATGCCAGTCTTGAGATTCTAAATTGATGATAATATTCAAAGGTTTTGTGTACCCATTTCCATTTTGATATTCATAGGGATCAATTATACTTACCTCAGAAATTTCATTTGCTTTTTCCAATTCAGCGAAAGAATACTCCGTAGTTGTATTGGTAATTGTAATTTTTTGTTTACCATACGCAACATCCAATTTACCATCAGTCATGGTTGGATACCCGTATTCCCAAACACCTTTTATTTTTGTCGCAACGGCTTTGTCATGCAATACTCTAATCAATTCACCATCAATATAATGTTCAAAGTGCACTGGACTTTTCCAATATACCCCGGTTCTAACATCTCTTCTTTCTCCGTTATTCCAACAATATTCTCCCCATCCTGTAACACCTTCTCTTTGGTACCAAGCTCCTTTATCTCTAGGTTGATAATCTGTAAATGGCTTTCTTATAAAAGAATGGTGACTTACATGAATTGATTTTGCGAAATAAGAATTTCCAGGTTCTTTCCCTCCATAACATTCCATAATGTCAATTTCTTGGGTAGCATCTGGACTTAACAACCACACATCAGAAGCAAGTACAATATTTGCAACCATTGATTTAGATTCTATAAAAACTGGATATACAACTTTATCTACAGATGAAATACAACCTGCATTAATTCCTCCCAAAGGTTTATTCATTTTATTCGGCTTCCTAGAAATCGGATTTAACTCCTCAGACTGTTTCCATCTTGAGGATTTAATAACGAGATCACCACCTTCAACTTCAACATGATTGTACTTCCAATAGGTAGTTCCTGGACCATCCCAATTGCTATGATAAAAATTTACCCATTTTTTACCTTCTCCGAAATAAGCCTTGTTATTCTCTGCTTTAAAAGAATAATTAAACTCATCAGACACTGATTTTTGCAATTGCCATTCCTCCTCATTTTTAATCGCTGCTGGCAACTCCGCTTTAATGGTATTAGCTTCTTTTAAAACTGGTGCCTGAGAAGTTTTTTTTCCTTCCTCTTTTAAATTTCCTGAACTACAAGAAACTAAGATTCCCGCCATTAAAACTCCTACAAATTTCATTTGTTTCATTATTATATATTTGAATTCAAACAAATATAAAGTATTATAAAGAGGGTTCAATTTTTTAAGACTGTATATAAACTGAACTAAAACCCAGCGACACTAAACAGATAATAACCTCAGTAAAACCTAGAAAAAAAACACAATAATCAAGTTTTTATCAATTAAATCAAACACTAAATCTGCATTTTATAAGCTCTTATTTTATCGTTTTTATTTCAATTCAAATTTTACTGTGACTGTTGTTTCGATGCGTATCTTTTCAAATTCAAATGCTACTGAACTTGTTTCATTTTTTTGAGATCCATATCCAATGACTACAACTTCATCTAAATTATTATTTCTGTAATTATTGTGATGTTGATTCCTATCCATTATATACAATGCTTTACCTATTTCTTGTCCAAGAGGTTTTGTCAGATGCTCTGCTTGAGTTTTAGCTTTTGTTATGGCTAGGCTTTTTAAATTCAATTCCAACGAATCAATTTTAGAATATTCCGTTTTCTCTAAAAACACATTTGAAATTCCTACCTGCTCCAATTCGGTTAAAACTTGCTGAGCGGTTTTAGCATCGTATAATAACAACGCATAAGATTTACTTTTATGAATGTCCTTTTCTTTTAAAAAATATTTTTTAAAATTACTTGACATATCTCTTACTTCTAAATCCTGTGCTAAATTTACCTTTGCATTTTTTAGCACCTTTTGCATTTTTTTTTCTAAACTTTCCAAAGAAATTTTTCCTTTAGAATCTTCCTCTTGTAAAATAATCGTAACATATACCCTATCTGGTACCACAAGGGTATCCACCTTAGCAGTTGTATCAATATAGGATTGATCTATAAAATTTTTTGTTTGTGCATTTGCAATACAAATACCAAATAGCATAATAATAATTCCTAATTTTTTCATGATGTTCTAATTTTAATTTTTGATTATAATAAAGATGCCATTTCTACCAACCTGATAAACTCTGCTCGGTATCCATTCTCATCCATTCCTTTTGATTTCTTTGCAATTTTTTCAATCTCTTTAAATGTCATATTCTCTGAATAATCTGAGTTTTTTAACAACATACCAAATCCAGCCACAGCACTAGAAAACTGAAAACTATCTGATGTTTTACCAAAACTTATTGGCTTATTTTCTATGGGAATTTCTATCAATGTGCTCTTATTTCCTTCAGGTTTCTTATATCTAAATTTTACAGTCGCTAATTCCGAAGCAAACTTTGTTTTAGAGGCAGGTTCTATGGTTTGATATTTTAAATCTGTATCGTATTTTTTGGAGGTAGAAACAGGTACTATTTCATATAAAGCGGTTACAGTATGCCCTGCTCCTAGTTCACCCGCATCCTTCTTATCATTTTGAAAATCCTCATCGTTTAACAATCTGTTTTCATATCCAACCAATCGATACCTTTTTACCAAATTAGGGTTGAATTCGATTTGAATTTTTACATCTTTAGCAATGGTAAATAGGGTTCCTCCAAATTCATTGACAAACACTTTTTTAGCTTCTAAAATATTATCTATATAACTATAATTCCCATTCCCTTTGTCGGCAATAATTTCCATTTTACTATCCTTATAATTTCCCATTCCAAAGCCAGTCACAGAAATAAATATTCCTTTATCTCTATTTTTTATAATGAGGTTTTCTAATTCCTTATCACTTGACTGACCTACATTAAAATCTCCATCGGTAGCCATTACAATTCTATTATTTCCTCCTTCAATAAAATTTTCTTCTGCAATTTTATAAGCCAACTCTAAACCTTCCGCTCCAGCAGTACTACCACCAGAATTTAATTTCTCAAGTGCTTTTAAAATTTCTTTTTTCTTATCTCCTGTTGTCGATGGCAAAACCACACCTGAACTTCCAGCATACACCACAATTGCCACTTTATCTGTTTCTCTTAATTGTTCTACCAACAAAGCATAAGCTTTTTTTAAGAGAGGTAATTTATTTGAACTCGACATAGAACCAGAAACATCAATTAAAAAAACCAAGTTACTCGCTGGTGCATCTTTTGTATTCAACTGTTTTCCTTGCAACCCGATATGTAATAATTGATTTTCAGAATTCCAAGGACAGCTTGACAATTCATAATTTATTGAAAAGGGATCCTTTGTCTTTGGTTGTGTATAAGCATAATAAAAATAATTGATCATTTCTTCAACTCTAACTGCATCTGCAGGTGGCAGGGTTCCATTGTTTATAAATCTTCTAACGTTGCTATACGATGCAGCATCTACATCTATAGAAAATGTTGACAAAGGTGCTTTTAACGGATTCTTAAAACCGTTTTCCTCCACAGAGGCATAACTTTCA
>NZ_JAQWGB010000194.1 GCF_029238425.1 Flavicella sp. | reverse complement strand
CAGAAATAAGTAAAGCTATTTTGGAGAGCGTAGATTATGTGGTAGATTTGCAGCACGATTCAAAAAGTGATAAATCGTCTAGAATATTAAAAATAAATACAGACGGCACTATTGAAGTGATTAGAGATTGAATATGAATCCAAATAATTATAAAAAAGCGTTACAACACGCTATATTCCCATATATAACGGAAGCTACTGAGTTACTAAATTTAAAAAGTTTTGTGATTGGTGGTTTTGTGCGAGATTTTATTTTGCAAAGAGGAATTACAAAAGACATTGATGTCGTTGCGGTGGGTAGTGGTATAGAATTGGCAAAAAAGGTTGCACAATTACTACCTACAAGACCCAAAGTTCAGGTTTTTAAAACTTATGGAACTGCCATGTTGCGATATCAAGATGTAGAGATTGAGTTTGTTGGAGCAAGGAAGGAGTCTTATACTGAAAACAGTAGAAATCCAGAAGTGTCCGTTGGTTCTTTACAAGACGATCAAAATAGAAGAGATTTTACAATCAATGCGATGGCATTGAGTTTGAATAAGGATTCTTATGGTGAGTTACTGGATCCATTCGGTGGCATTGCTGATTTGCAATCTAAAATTATTAGAACACCGTTAAATCCTGATATTACTTATTCCGATGATCCTCTTAGAATGATGCGAGCAATTCGTTTTGCTACTCAGTTGGATTTTGAGATAGAAAAAGGTTCTTTGGATGCAATCCATAGAAACTGTGAAAGAATTGATATCATCACCAAAGAACGGATTGTTGTCGAACTTCAAAAAATCATGGAGTCTCCTGTTCCTTCTATCGGTTTTCTTTTGTTGGAAAAAACAGGTTTGTTAGAAAGATTGATTCCCGAACTTACTGATTTAAAAGGGGTCGATGAATTGGAAGGGCAAAAGCACAAGGATAATTTTTATCATACGTTGGAAGTGGTAGATAATATTGCTCCGAATACGGATGATGTGTGGTTGCGTTGGGCAGCATTATTACATGATATTGGAAAAGCGCCGACAAAAAGATTTGATAAAAAAAACGGTTGGACTTTTCATGCACATGAATTTGTGGGCTCAAAAATGGTCTATAAATTATTCAAAAGGTTAAAAATGCCGCTGAATAATAAGATGAAGTTTGTTCAAAAAATGGTTCTTTTAAGTTCACGTCCTATTGTCTTAGCAACCGATGTTACGGATTCCGCAGTAAGACGTCTGATTTTTGATACTGGAGAAGACTTAGATAGTTTGATGACCTTGTGTGAAGCAGATATTACTACCAAAAATCCTGTAAAATTTAAAAGATATCATAACAATTTTAAAGTTGTTAGGGATAAGGTGAAAGAAGTAGAGGAAAGAGATCGCGTTCGTGATTTTCAACCTCCAATCTCTGGAGAGTTAATTATGGAGACCTTCAATTTGAAGCCTTGTAGAGAAATAGGACAAATAAAAGATGCTATCAAAGAGGCTATCTTAGATGGAGAAATTTCGAATGAATATAATCAGTGTTTCGAATTTATGATTGCTAAGGGAGAAGCCTTAGGATTGAAGAAGTAAAAGAGGGTGTAGATACTATAAAAATCCATTTGAAAATTTTCAAATGGATTTTTTTATGAAATGAAAATTAATTTTATAGATTCAATCTTTTAAAAATAAACTGTCAATTTTTTGAGAACAATTTCCCCAAGAATGTTCTAGTACGGTTTCTCTAGTATTGGTCTGAATTAAGTCTGCTTGTCTAATAAACTCTATAACTTCTTCATAATTAGTATGTGCGTCAAACAAGAATCCATTAACTCCATGATCTATAATGTCGTTACAGAAACCAGTCTTTGAAGCAATCGGAAAACAGTTAGAAAGCATAGCTTCCAATAAAGGAACCGGTCCCCCTTCTAAAAAAGAAGCAGAAATAAAAGTGTCTATTTTATTATAAAGTTTAGGGTATTCAGCATAATCAGCATTATTGATATAAGTGAAATTTGCAAGAGAACTAAGCTCTTCATATTTGTCAAAATTTTCCCAAAGAACTCCTATTATGTAAAAATTCTTTTCAGGCATGTTTTTAATAATGTTGAAAATTAATTCTGGGTTTTTACGGTCACTGTAAGCACAACAAAAACCAACAGCTCCAGATTTTCTTTCGTGAGGATAGAATGTTTCAGGACTTGATGCGATATGAATTACCTCAATTTTTTCTTTTTTCACACCTACCTCAATGAGTTGTTTTTTCGTGATAGAATTTAAACAGATCACTTTATGAGCTTTATTCAAACACCATGAGATGTGAGTTTTACTATAAGAATTTGTCCAATGTTGATGTGTATACATCACTATGTTTTTTCTGTTTAAAATAAACGGATTGTGACGTATTGCACGACAGAAATAATTTGGGAAAATGAAAAAATAAGCATCAGTTTGAGGTAGGTTTCTCAGTTTTGCATGAAAATAAGGTTTTGCATTTAATTTAGAGAACTTAGATAACCGTCTTACTTTTGCACCGAAAATCCAATCCTTGTCGGCATCTCTTGCAACATAGGTTATTGAGTTTATACCTTTGATGTCTTTTTCAAAAGACAACCATGCTTTGAGCGAAGCTATTTGATATTTCCACTTGAATAGGATATTGAAAATTAAATGCTCTTTCATAAGATTGACGGACATAATGTTATATAGTGTGTAAATTAAAAAACTCATTTTAGATTCTTAATCTAAAATGAGTTTTTTATTTTATAAATTCAGAATTCAAATTATAAATTCAATTCTTTTATAATTCTCTGAATTTTAGCATCCAAATCATTTTCCGTTTGCTCGGCATTTTCAATTGCAGTACAAGGTCCATTTACACTAAAGTAAAATTTAATTTTAGGTTCCGTTCCGCTTGGTCTTGCCGCAACTCTTGTTCCATTTTCTGTATAAAAAATAAGAACATTAGATTTTGGCATGTCGATAACACTTTCCTCACCTGTCAATAAGTTTTTTCTTACTGAAGAGTCGTAGTCATAAACAAATTCAACTTTTTCACCGTCAATTTCTTTAGGTGCATTCGCTCTCATGTCAACCATCATTTGTGAGATTTGAGCTGCTCCATCCATTCCTTTTTTAGTAATTGAGATAAGATGTTCTTTATAGAAACTATGGTTTACGTATAATTGTAATAATTCATTGTAGAAAGAACTTCCTTGTGCTTTTGCATACGTTGCAATTTCACAAGCTAATAAAGCCGATGTAATTGCGTCTTTGTCTCTCACAAAATCTCCAACCATGTACCCAAAACTTTCTTCACCTCCTCCGATAAAGTTCAATTCAGGGAAGTCAACGATCATTTTGGCAATCCATTTAAAACCAGTCAAACATATTTTTGTTTCTACATCATAGGAAGAAGCTATATCTCCAACCATATCTGTAGATACGATAGTAGTTCCTACAAACTGTTTACCGTTTAGTTTTCCTTCTTTTTGCCATTTTTTCATTAAGAAATCTGTCATGACAACCATAGTCTGGTTACCATTCAATAATTTCATCTCTCCATTTAAATCTCTAACA
>NZ_JAQWGB010000193.1 GCF_029238425.1 Flavicella sp. | reverse complement strand
GCATCACCTTTTACAAAAATTGGAAATTCGTATAATTTGTCGAACCTCAAAGTCATGTTCTTCTTTTTGACTTTCATGTCAAACAGTTCAAATACATTTTGAATCATTTCTAAGCAGTTAAAAGGCTGGATCGTTAAGTTTAAATCATTGCTTTCTAATTTAGAAATCATGTCTAAATCTTTGACAATGGCTGTTAATCTTTCTACGCCAATATTCGCTCTTTCTAAATAACGTTCTCTAATTTTTTTATCATCAGCAGCTCCTTCCATCAAAGTTAATATATACCCCTGAACAGTAAATAAAGGAGTTTTTAATTCATGTGATACATTTCCTAGAAATTCTCTACGATAGGTTTCACGTTCGTTTAAAGATTCGATTTCAAGTTGTTTGTCTTCTGCAAATTTTTGCATTTCTTTAGACAGGGACTCAATATCTGGTGTAACGCTACTTTTGTTAAAGTTGTTTAAATCCAAAAGAGAAACATCTTCATAGATTTTTAAAACACGCTTGTAAATAAATTGCTCAACTCTTTTTTGAAGTATAAAAAACAAAACAGCAAAAACAATTGCTGTAGCGTAAAGAGTTGATTCAAAATCAATAATATTATATTTAAAATATAATAAAAAAGAAAAACCTCCGACTGTTAATATAGTAAACAGAACGGAAGTTATAAATGCGAATGCGTATGTTTTTTTAATTTTCATTCAGTACAAATTTGTAACCTACACCTTTCACGGTTTTAAAAAGGTTATCGCCTAGTTTTTCTCTAAGTTTTCTAATGTGAACATCAATAGTACGTCCTCCTACAACAACTTCATTCCCCCAAACTCTATCTAAAATAGTTTCTCTTTTGAATACTTTGTCTGGTTTAGAAGCTAACAAAGAAAATAATTCAAATTCTTTTCTAGGCAACACAATCTTTTCACCATTTTTTATAACCAAATAAGCCTCTCTGTCAATAATAATATCTCCCAGAGTAGTTTGGTCTGAGTCCGATGAACTTTCTTTAACCCTTCTAAGTAAAGATTTTACCTTACTTACAAGAATTTTCGGCTTTACAGGTTTGGTAATATAATCATCAGCTCCAGCATCAAATCCGGCAACTTGAGAATAATCTTCCCCTCTAGCAGTCAAAAACGAGATAATTGTATTTTCTAAACCTTCAGTATTTCTGATTTTCTCGCAAGCCTCAATACCATCCATCTCAGGCATCATGATATCTAATAATATCAGATGTGGTTTGTGTTTAATCGCTTTTTCAATAGCTTTTAGACCGTTGTTAGCAGTGTGAACCGTATATCCTTCATTTTTTAAATTGTAACCTACAATCTCTAAAATGTCTGGCTCATCATCTACAAGTAGTATTTTAATATCATTTGTTTTCATAAAGAATCAATTTTCTTGTGCAACAAAACTAAGCAATATAAAGGATGCGGAGATTTACTTTACAATCTTTTAACTTTTTTAGCTATCCTTAACATTAAGTTCACATAACAGTAAACTATTGGTAACTT
>NZ_JAQWGB010000169.1 GCF_029238425.1 Flavicella sp. | reverse complement strand
TTCCTAAAGTCATTAAACTTGTAAAAACAGGATATATCCCTATGTCTAATAGGGAACCTCCTCCCAAGTTTTTATTAAACAGTCTATGGTTTTCGTCAAAAGGAGCGAAAAATTTAAAGTCGCATTTTACATGTTTAAGTTCGCCTAATTCTTTGGTTTTGATGATTTCTAGAACTTTTAGAAAAGCTGGGTTGAATCGAGTCCAAAAGGCTTCCATTAAAAAGGAATCATTTTTTTTGGCACAAGAGATCATTGAAGAAACTTCCTTTTCATTCATTGCAAAAGCTTTTTCACAGAGCACGGCTTTTTTATGATTTAGACATAAGGTAGCATGTTCTAAATGAAAAGAATGAGGAGTGGCAATGTATACAATATCCACAGTTTTATCTTCAACCATTTCTTGATACGACCCATAAGCTTTTTGAAAATTAAATTCGGTAGCAAATTCTTGAGACTTCTCAAGTGATCTAGATGCTGTAGCATAAAGATTAGCGTTTGGCAGAAGTTGTAAGTCGGCTGCAAATTTTTTAGCAATTCTACCACATCCTAAAATAGCCCAATTGTACGTTTTCATAGTGATGATTTTTTTTGTGAAAATACAATTTACTTTTAATTTGACTTTATTAGAAATTGTTAAAAGCGATAGTAGCATGTTTTAAAAGAATTAGAAAGTTGTATCTTTGCAGCTCTAAAAAAAACATAGATATTTTGGTTAAGATAGGTGATATAGAATTGAATGATTTTCCGCTGTTGTTAGCACCAATGGAAGATGTTAGTGATCCACCCTTCCGAGCTTTGTGCAAGGAACAAGGAGCAGATGTTGTGTATACTGAATTTATTTCTTCAGAAGGTCTGATTCGAGATGCTGCTAAAAGTGTTAAGAAATTGGATATTTATGAGAAAGAAAGACCTGTTGGAATTCAAATATTTGGTGCCAATTTAGAGTCTATGTTAAAGACAGTAGAGATTGTTGAGAGATCTAAGCCAGATATTATTGATATTAATTTTGGATGTCCAGTAAAAAAGGTGGTCAGCAAAGGAGCTGGAGCTGGAATTTTAAAGGATATAGATTTGATGGTTTCTTTAACGGAAGCTATGGTGAAACATACGGATTTACCTGTTACCGTAAAAACCCGTTTGGGTTGGGACGACAGTTCTATTAAAATTGTGGAAGTTGCAGAGCGCTTGCAAGATGTTGGATGTGCTGCCATCTCTATCCATGGTAGAACTAGAGCTCAAATGTATAAAGGAGATGCAGATTGGAAACCAATTGCTGAGGTTAAAAATAATTCTAGAATGCATATTCCCGTTTTTGGAAATGGGGATGTGAATACACCTGAGGCTGCAGTAAAAATGCGGGATGAATACGGTTTAGACGGTGCTATGATTGGAAGAGCTAGTATTGGAAATCCATGGTTTTTTAAAGAGGTAAAACATTTTTTTGAAACTGGAGAGCATCTACCACCTGTTACCATTGCAGAGCGTGTTGCAGTTGCAAGAAGACATTTAGAAATGGAAATTGCTTGGAAAGAAAAAGAAATATTGGCTGTGTTGGAAACGAGACGTCATTATGGAACTTATTTTAAGGGAATTCCAAATTTTAAGCAATATAGAATGAAAATGGTTACTTCTAATTCGGCAGAAGAAATGTATGATACTTTCGACGAAGTACTGGCTAAATTTGGAGATCAAACCTATGTATAAAATATCTGTTTTGTTTGGAGTTTTACTATTGGCTTTGGCTTGTGGTAATTCAATTCCGTCAATCAAAATAGAGTTTATTTCCAAAACAAAAATAGTTGTTACGGAACCCTCTGGACTTACTTTTTATAATGGGAGTTTGTTTGTTATAAGTGATGCAAATTCTTTTTTGTATCAAATGTCTTTGTCGGGTAAACTTGAGCATAAATATGCTGTTCCTGTAAAAGGAATGGAAGGAGTTGCTTTTGATGAGAAGAAAAAAGCTTTCGTATTGCTCAGTGAAACGAAAAGAAAAATGACTTACTATTCATTGAAAGATGGAGTAGGAGCTTCTTATAAAATCAAAGGAAAACAAAGTGCTGATAACGATGGTTTGGAGGGTGTTTGTTTCAACTCTAAAAAAGAGTCTTTGTATGTGTTAAACGAAGCAAAACCTAAAAAACTTCTTAAGATTTCTTCAAAAGGAAAAATAAAAAAGAATTATGATCTTTCTTTTGGTAAGGATGTTTCAGGGATCGTTTATGATGATGTTTTGGATGTGTTTTGGATATTGAGTGATGCCTCTAAAGCTTTATATAAAGTAGACGATAAAGGAGAATTGTTGCAAGAATTTCCATTGTCCATTGAAAAAGCAGAAGGTATAGCCATTGATGATCAGCGTAGGTTGTATATTGTAAGTGATCAAACAGCGGATCTTTTTATTTTTCAAATAAAATAACTACTCTAATAATTCTTTTGAGATTCTACTGCTCGCTATAATGGCAGCAAAATAACCCAGTAGGGTGATGGTGATTGCTACCAACATTAGATTTGTGAATTTAAATTCTATTGGATAAGCAATCGAGCTTGTAATCATAAAAAGCTTGTATTTATTCTGAATAAAAATCAAAACAGTCCCAAGTGTGGTGCCTATAATTAAGCCTCCAAAAGTCAATAGAAAACCTTGGTAAATAAATATTTTCCTCACTTCTTTTATTGTCGCACCAAGATTGTATAAGGTGACAAGGTTTGATTTCTTGTCAAGAATCATCATAATAATAGAACCGATAACATTAAACACCGCAATAATTAAAACGAGGGTAAAAATAAGATATGCAACCAGTTTTTCGGTATTTAGTATTTTGTAGAATACTGAATTGAGCTCTTCTCTCGATTCAATTTTGTAATTCGCACCCAATTTTTCTTTCAACTCTTTCAAACATACATCTGAAGCATTCGAGTCCGTCTTGATATCTATGGCAGAAATTTGATTGGGTGTATAATTCAATAAATTTTGGCATACGGAAAGAGGGGTGAATACAAATTTATGATCCAATTCTTCTGAGATAGAAAAAACTCCCACCGCTTGAACATTTGATTTCTGAAAGGCTTTGGTCGGGTTTGTGAGGTATCCTTTCCCGGGCTTAGGAACTAGGATAGTCAAAGGATCTCCGTAGTTTAAAATTCCGATAGAGAGTTTGTTGGCAATCCCATTACCAACCAAGGCCGTAGGCTTGTCAAAATTCAGCCATTTTCCTGAATAAATTAGTGTGTCAATTCTAACAACATTTGTATAGTTTCTGTCGACACCTTTGATGTATGCTATTTGTTCTTTTTTACCGTGCTTGAAAAAAGCACGTTCTTCAATAACTTTTGAAAATGCAACAATACCCTTTGTAGAGAGCATTTGGTTTTGGATGCTGTCTGTAAATTCAAAAGATTTACCAACGGCAGCGGAGATTCTGATATTGGGGTCTGTAGCATTTAAAAATTTGGTACTAAACGATTTTAGACCAGAAAATACGGAGAGCACAATAAAAAGAGCTAAGGAACCTACAATAATTCCAATACTTGCTATTTTGGTAATAATATTGATGGCATTATTACTGCTCTTAGAAAATAGATAGCGCTTGGCAATGTAGAGCGAAAAGTTCAAATTATGACTTTTTCCTTTTAGGTAAAACCTCTGGGTTTTCAATTGGATTTATATCTTCACCACGCAAAGAAGCATCGATAGTTTCAATATAATCTAAAGAATCATCTCCGTAAAAAGTTAAATTAGGAACTCTACGCAATTGATTTTTGGTTCTTTTTGCCAATTCATGACGAATGGTTTTGCTGTTGGATTGAATTCCAGACACCAATTCATCTCTTTTTTCAGAAGGAAAAATGCTTAAAAAAACTTTGGCTTGACTTAAGTCAGTTGTTACGCTTACTTTTGTGACAGAGATAATTACACCTCTCATTCCATCTTGAGCAGCCGATTGTAAAACATCCACTAAATCCTTTTGGATTACACCACCAATTTTTTTCTGTCTATTTGTTTCCTCCATGCTGCAAATTTAAGTTAATTATTTATAATGGATAAGAGTTTTCAAGGGAAACTATGTTTTTGTTATCGCGATTTTTTCGAAGAATATTTTAACTTTTTCTTACAAATCTAAATCTGTTTCTTCTGATTTACTCTTCTCACTTACAATCTAATTTAGTAACTTGCCAACTTTAAAATTTCAATTATGTCTAACTCCTTTGATCGTTATCAAAAACGACGTTTAAGATCTTCCTATTTTTCAGTGATCCTTAGTATAGCTTTGGTGTTATTTGTTTTAGGAGTGTTAGGAGTGGTAGTGTTAAAATCTACCAAAATTGCAAATCATTTTAAGGAGCAGGTTGCGGTAACCTTATTCTTAAAAAATAATGTTGATAGAGATCAATCAAAGAATTTAGAGAAAGCACTTAAAGAAAAAGACTATACTAAATCCATTGAATTTGTTTCAAAGGATACTGCTGCAAAACAATTTAGCAAAGAGATAGGAGAAGATTTTTTAACGTTTTTAGGGAGTAACCCCTTAAAGAATTCGATAGATATTCATTTGAATCCAGATTTTATAACTCCGGAAAAAATGAAAACAATAGAAGAAGAATTGCTGAAAAACGCCTATGTTTCTGAAGTTTTATATGATGCTCCTTTGATTGAAATGTTAACTCAAAATATTCAAAAAATAAGTTTTTGGGTTTTAGTGGTGGCAGGCTTTTTTACATTGATTGCGGTGGTATTGATAAACAGCTCTATAAGATTGTCTGTTTACTCGAAACGTTTCACTATCAAAACTATGCAAATGGTTGGGGCAACGAAAAGATTTATTCGATTGCCATTTATTTGGAAAAGCATTCGTTTAGGGATTATGGGAGCTGTTTTGGCAAGCATTGGATTGGCTTCTTTATTATATTATATAGGAGATGCGATTCCACAATTAGGATTGTTGTCGGATAAAAAAGATTTGGCAATTGTTTTCTCAGGAGTATTATTTATGGGAATTCTAGTGACATGGATGAGTACATTTTTTGCTACACAACGTTTTTTAAATTTAAAAACAGATCAGCTTTATTCTTAGGATAAACTGATGTATATAAAATTCATATGAAAGAATTGAAATCAAAAGAAGAGTTTTTATTCGGTAAAAAGAATTATAAATGGATGCTGATTGGATTGGCTGTGGTGGCATTAGGTTTTATTCTGATGGCAGGTGGAGGTAGCGATGATCCAGAGGTTTTTAATGAAGCCATTTATAATTTTAGAAGAATTCGTTTGGCGCCTACTTTGGTGTTGATTGGTTTTGCAATTGAGGTATATGCTATTCTAGCAGATCCAAATAAATAATTTTTTCAAGTAACATATCATGGGAATAATTGAAGCTATAATTCTAGGAATTATACAAGGACTGACAGAGTTTTTACCTGTGTCATCAAGTGGGCATTTAGAATTAGTAAAATTTATCTTAGGAGATGATGCTGTGCCAAAAGAGAGTTTGACATTTACAGTTGTACTTCATTTTGCAACGGCTTTGAGTACCTTAATAATTTTTAGAAAAGAGGTTGGTAGAATATTAAAAGGATTGTTTCAGTTTTCATGGAATGAAGAAACAAAATTTTGTTTGAAAATTGTGATCTCAATGGTTCCTGCTGTAATAGTGGGATTGTTGTTTGAAGAACAATTAGAGTATTTTTTTAGTGGACAAATATTACTTGTCGGTGCTATGTTACTTGTAACAGCTTTGTTGCTAGTATTGGCGGATAAAGCAAAAACTACGGATGTAGAAACAAGCTATAAATCGGCATTGATTATTGGTGTTGCCCAAGCAATTGCAATGTTGCCAGGAATTTCTAGATCTGGAGCAACTATTTCTACTTCGGTATTACTTAAAATAGATAGAACGCAAGCGGCTAGATTTTCATTTTTGATGGTAGTGCCATTGATTGTTGGAAAGATAGCGAAAGATGTTTTGGGAGGCGATTTAGTAGTCAGTTCAGTTGAGGTATTTCCAATGTTTATTGGTTTTGTTTCTGCTTTTGTCGCAGGTTTAATAGCATGTAAGTGGATGATGGCTTTGGTAAAGAAAAGTAAATTGTATTACTTTTCAATGTATTGCGCTGTGGTTGGTGTTATCGCGATTGTATATTCTTTATCTAATTAATGATGCTAACAGAAGAACAGTTTAAAGAAGGGCAAGTACTATTGATTGATAAACCCTTAACCTGGACTTCTTTTCAGGTGGTCAATAAAATTCGTTGGGAAATTCGTCAGCGTTTCAGTATTAAAAAAATCAAAGTGGGTCATGCAGGTACTTTAGATCCTTTGGCAACAGGTTTGTTGATTTTATGTACCGGTAAATTCACTAAAAAAATTGATCAATTTCAAGCACAAATAAAAGAATACACTGGTGAGATTACCTTAGGGGCAACAACTCCAAGTTATGATTTAGAGTCTGAGGTTGATAAAGAATTTCCTACAGGACATATAACCGAGGAATCCATTTATAAGGCTACTGAAAAGTTTATCGGGGAGATTGATCAAAAACCTCCAATTTTTTCTGCTTTGAAAAAAGACGGAAAACGTTTGTATGAATTGGCACGTGCTGGAGAAGAGGTTGAAGTGAAATCTAGAAAAATTACAATTTCTGAATTTGAAATTACCAAAATAGATTTTCCCAAAGTAGAATTTAGAGTAGTATGCAGTAAAGGAACTTATATACGTTCGTTGGCTTATGATTTTGGTTTGGCCTTAGATTCGGGAGCGCATTTAAGTGCTCTTAGGAGAACTAAAATTGGTGATTTTTCTGTGGCTGATGCCCATCAGTTAGAAGGATATATAAAAGAATTGCAGGCTTAAGTTATTTAAACATATTGCCATACCAGCTTTCTGAAGCAGGAACTTCCCAGTATTCATCAAACTCTAATTTTGTAGCTATTGTGTTATCAAAAACTATGGTTTTTTTATTGACACCTTTGTCTTTAATTAGCTTTTTAAAGTCTTTTAAATCCTTGTATTGAACATATTGACCTTGTTTAAAACAGGCATTCATTTTATCCATCAATTCAGTCTCTAAATCTGTTTGTAATTGAATGATGAATGATATAAGTTCATTAGTTGTTTTTGTAGAAATAGTAGTTTCCGTTTCAGCAAACAAAACAATAAAACGATTGTATTTGATGGTGAAAGTAGCCGTTAAATCTTCGTTTTCATTTTCCCATTCTAAAATAAAGTCACTGATTTTTTTTTCAATACTCTCTATTTCATTTGCATAAAGTTTTTTTTGGGATGGAAAAACCCAAACTTTTGCATCATCAGGCAAGCTATTATAGTCAGAAATCATCTTGTTTCAATTTGGCGACAAAGATATTTCTTTTTAACTGTTTTGTTTTACTTCTTGAAGGGATTTTTGAGCAGATTCAAAATCTGTGTAGGTGCTGTTCAATAAAGAAGCAATTTTATTTGGAATAAAAAGCTGAAAAAATTTAGGCAATCTTCTTGCGTCAAGAAACTGACCATGTCTCATTTCTACTACCAAATAATATTCGGTAAAATTATCTGTTGTGTAAGAAGAAATATTGTAAGCCGCCGACTTAAATTTATTTCTTTTTTGGATCGAGTAAATAAATGAAATAACCAGAATGCTGAAAAAAATAAAAGGTATCATAATGCAAGTTTAGTTGAATCGTGGGTTAACATATGTTAATAACGAACAATATATAGATTTATTGTATATGACGGAAGTTTTATCATACATTTGTGTCATTATTGATTCTATTTTATTGTTTTGAGATATTTATTTTTAGCTTTTTGCATTTTTATTATTTCTTGTAAGAAAAAACGAGACGTGAAGAAGGTTGTGGAACAAATTCCGGCCGAGAGTTTGGCTTTGTTCAATGAGACAAGTACCTATAGCTTTGATGAGATGTTGAAGCCTAAAACAAACGAAAATGTTAAGGGTTGGGATGAGTATGCAAATTTGTCTAAATTTTTAAAGAAAAATTTTACAACGATATCACCATCTTTAGCTTTAGAGATGTCAAAAGAATTGGCAGATTTGTCTAAAACAATGAATGATTCTTTGAGGATAAGAGAGTTGAATAATAAAGGGATGTTTGCTCGTTTGAATGTTTTTTATTCTGAGGCATTGCGTTTACAAGATATGTCTGATATTAGTTCTATTCAGCCATCAGAAGTAAACGAACAGGTTGAGAAAATTATTTTGGTGTACAACTCTATAAATTTGAAAATTAATTCAGTTTATCTGCAAAAAAGTTTTGATGAGAATGTTGATTTTGATGAATCAATATTTGACTTTAATGAAGAGGCAGAAGCTCCCTATAGAGTTCCTAAAAAACCTCGTAAATCAAAACCTAATCGAAATGATAAGCCGTCATTTCGTAAATAAGTTGTGATTCAAAGCCTTGCCTTAATAGGTAGTCTATTATTTTTTTCTTCTTTTTGAATACATTCGTTTCCTTCGAAGTTTCTGTTTTTTTGAGAATAATATTGTCAAGGGTTTCAAGATAATCAGCTTGTTCGATTTCTTTTAGTGCAATTTTAATATTGTATTCGGTGATATTTCTGAATTTGAGTTCCCGAACAATTCTGTTTTTGCCCCATTTTTTTATTCTAAATTTTCCTCTTGCAAAACTTTGTGCAAAACGTGTTTCATTCAAGAAGTTTTCTGAAATAAGGTGGGTGATTACTTGCTCAATAATTTCTGGAATCAATCTCATTTTTGAAAGCTTTTCTTCCACCTCTTTATGGCAACGATCTTGATAAATACAGTAGTGTTCTAAAGCTCTTTTCGCTTCTTCAGGAGTGTACGTTTTGATTGTTTTCATAAGGTTCAAATGTAGGATAAATAAACAAGTGCAAAAAAAAACGACCGCATATTTTGCAGTCGTTTTTTAATATTAAAATAAATTTGTTTTATGCGGTAACTGTTCTTTTGCTATGAATCCACATTTTTAATTTTGTAACCAATAAGAATAAAATTGGAACAATAATTAAGGTAAGGAAAGTAGCTATGATCAGTCCATAAATTACTGTCCAGGCAAGTGGTCCCCAGAAAATAACGTTATCTCCACCAAAATAAAGATGTGCATCAAATTCACTAAAGAATGTAAAGAAATTGATGTTCAATCCAATCGCTAAAGGAATCAAACCTA
>NZ_JAQWGB010000167.1 GCF_029238425.1 Flavicella sp. | reverse complement strand
CCCATTCTAAAAAATGAGCTCACTCTTAAACCATAGTTGATAGAAAATTGATCTGATAAAGATTGTTCTGCCATTGCATAAATAGCAGGTTCTATCGCATATTTTTGATCCAATTTATTCGGGGTGATAGGTGAGTCCGCTTTACTTGGCGTTATTTCTCCGGGATGGAAATGGTAATGGATTCCACTCAAACCATAGGACAGAGAAAAATCATCTGATATATAATGTTTAAAATCGTATTTGATATTTAAATTTTGAATTCCAGAATCCCAATTAAATCCAACAAAATCTAAATTTAGAAAATAATTGTATTCACTGTAGATTAAAGTAAGGTTGGAAAATAATTTATCGCTAAACAAATGATTCCAACGCGTATTGAATGTTTGGTTACCATATGTGTTTACAAATAAATTTGCGATATTGAATTTATCCCTTCCAAAATATCCTGAAAAGTATAATTTATTTTTTTCGTCTAGATCAAAATTTAATTTGGCATTTAAGTCATAGAAATAAATTGTGTTGTCTTTTGTTTCTGGATTTAATTTAAGGAACAAATGTGCATATGATCCACGTCCTGCAATTAGATAAGAACTTTTATTATTCTGGATCGGACCTTCTGCCATCAACCTGCTTGAAATCAATCCTATTCCACCGGTAAAGTGATGTTCTTTTTTGTTTCCGTCTTTTTGATGTACATCTAAAACAGAAGATACACGACCACCATATTTTGCAGGAATTCCTCCCTTGTAAAGTTTGACATCTTTGATTGCGTCTGCATTAAAAATAGAGAAAAAACCGAAAAAGTGAGATGAACTGTAAAGGGTAGCTTCATCTAAAAGAATTAAATTCTGATCCTCAGCACCACCACGCACATTGAAACCTGAAGCACCTTCTCCAGCACTAGTAACTCCCGGAAGCAATTGAATGGACTTAATGATATCCACTTCTCCTAAAACTACAGGCATTTCTTTGATGGTATTCACCGAAATCTTGTGAACACTCATTTCTGGTTTTTTAAGGTTCATGATACGGTTGTTGCTTTTGACAATAACCTCATCAATTTGTTCACTTGCTGCCTTTAAACTAAAGTTTTCTTTTAGGTTAGAACTAAGAGTGATTTTTTTCGTAATTGTTTGATACCCCAAATAACTAATTTCTAGGTTGTATTCACCTTTAGGAAGTGTGATTGAGTAAAAACCATAGCCATTGGTAACGGTACCTCTTTGCTGATCAGGAAAAATAACGTTTACCCCAATAAGAGTTTCTCCACTGCTTTCTTCTGATACGATCCCACTTAAAGTGTAGTTTTCCTGTGCATAACTAAAACTTGAAACAAGAGTTATGAAGAATAATAGGATTTTTTTAGTCATAGTTGTTTAGTGTAAAATCAATAATGTTAAACAAAAGTACAATTTTCTTTGAATTAAATGATGTTTTCTAATATGTTATTTGTCTATACAAGTATTTAAATTTCTTATAACCGCAGTTAATTTTGAAATTAGAAAAACGCAATTTTACGAGCAAATATAGTAGGTTTTATTGTTTGAAATAACTTATTCCTCTATTTTAACATTAGGGTAATGTTGATATTATTTATGAGGATTTAATTAAAAATGTATCTTCGAATTTCAATTAGAGATAATAATGAAAAAATACAAAGTACAAAGAGTAGAAAATAACGCTGTTAAAATTTCAGGAAAGAGTGATTCAATAATTTGGAATAAGGCGGAAGCTTTGACGGACTTTTCTTCCCCTTGGAGCTCGCAGGAGCATGCAAAAATTTCTTTCAAGGCACTTTATGATGATGAGAAGTTTTATTTTAGTTTTTCTGTGCATGATTCAGAAGTTCATATGGATACTTCAGGAGATGGTATTGAGAATATTGGGAACTCCGATAGGGTAGAGCTTTTTTTTAGAAAAAATAAAGATTTAAATCCCTATTACTGTCTTGAAATTGATCCTTCTGTTCGAATTATGGATTTTATAGCAAAACCAAATAAAGATTTTGATTTTTTATGGAATTGGCCAAAAGAAGATATTATTGTTAAGTCAGATATTCAAGATCATCTTTTTGTGGTAGAGGGGTCTATTTCCCTAAAGAGTATGAAATCTTTTGGTTTGATTCAAGACAATAAAATTGAAGCGGGAATTTTCCGTGCGAAGTATAATTTAGAACAAAATAAAGAATACCATCCTACTTGGATAACTTGGGTGAATCCTCAAACAGAGGAGCCTAATTTCCATATTTCTAGTTCCTTTGGTATTTTAGAACTGGCACAGCTACAATAGATATTGTTCGTAATTTTCTGAGTTGATAATATCAATGGGTAATAAAGTTTCCATTGGATTCGATGTACCAAATAATAGCAATTCGGCCAACTGACTTAAACCCAAAAAAGTTTGTTGTTGTGGGTTTTGATGGATTAAAAAATCGATCGCATCAGATTTTAATAAGCTTGTGTTTTCTTGAATCAAGTCGTAACCAACTACTTTTAGTTTACGTCTGTTTTCTTGATTTATATTTCCTGCTATATAGGTTTTAGAGGTGGTAACAAAAACACCTTTTGCTGAGTTTTTTTCTGCGAATTCTAAAAGTTTTTGAGAGGAAATTGAAGTATTGTTATAGTTACTTTGATAGGTAATAATAGAAAAATTATCTAAACTATGATCCGAGAAAAATTCTCGAAAGCCTTTTTCTTTTGCTTGCATATGTGTTGCATTGTCAAGATCTTGATCTATATGGGCAATAACAAGTGTTCCTTCCTTTAGCAAAGTGTCAAATAGTTTTGCCGCAATTCTTCCACTTTTATAAAGATCTTGACCAATAAACCTTACACTTTTTTTGGATTTTATGGTATTGTTGAATGTAGATAGTAAAATTTCATTTTCTTCACATAATTCAGCTATTTGCAAAGCTTCTTTATTGAAAAGAGGAACCATAAGAATAGCATCTGGTTTGCTTTCAATTACTTTGGTTGTTATGTCGATAAAATTTTGGGTAGAATGAGAGGCATAAGTTCTTGTTTCTATAGCAATCCCAAAATTTTGGAATTTTTCTTTGACTTGTTTTACTGCAATCAAACAGGGTGACCAAAACGAGTCTTCTTTGACATCCGGGATGATAAGAGATAATCTGTAGATTTTATTGCTTTTAAGAGTTTTGGCTATAGGGTTTGGTTTGTATTCTATTTGATCTAAAATAGCATTTACTTTTTTTAGTGCATCTTCCGAAACTCTCCCGCGCTTATGTAATACTCTGTCGACCGTACCTTTTGACACCCCTGCCAGTTCAGCAATGTCTTTAATAGTGTATTTTTTTATCATGATACAAATATAACAATTTTTTAAGATTGTTCTCGAGCACACGTTTTTACTGTGCTCGAGAACACAAGTGCCGTGTTTTCGAACACATATCTTTGTGTGCTCGAGCACATTTTTTGCGTTTTTTCTTTTTTTATCAAATGATATTCTCTAGTTTTGTATCAGGAAAACAAAATATTTTATTCTTAAAACTCTGAAAAAGAGTAGTTAAATTAATTTTAGTTATGAGTAGAAACAAACCAACATTAGTAATTTTAGCCGCCGGAATGGGAAGTAGGTATGGTGGATTAAAGCAAATAGATTCTTTTACACCACAGGGGGATACCATAATTGATTTTTCAATTTATGATGCATTAGAGGCGGGTTTTGGAAAATTTGTGTTTATCATTAGAAAAAGTTTTGAGAAGGAGTTTAAAGAAATATTCAATCAAAAGCTAGATGGCAAGGCTGAAGTTGCTTATGTGTATCAAGAATTAGATAGTGTGCCTTCTAAGTTTATCAATCCCGAAAGAACAAAACCATGGGGAACGGGGCATGCTTTGTTGATGACGAAAGATGTTATTGATACAAATTTTGCGATTATAAATGCCGATGACTTTTACGGTAAACAAGCATTTAAAATTATGGTTAGGGCTCTACAGGAAATAAAAGAAGATTCCTATAATTTTAATATGATAGCTTATTCTTTAAAGAATACGGTATCGGATTATGGTTTTGTTTCTAGAGGAGAGTGTCAAGTAGATGATAATGGGTTTTTATTAGATGTTACCGAAAGAACTCATATTGAAAAAATAAATGGATCTCTTAAGAGAAAGAATTCAAAAGGTAATTTTATAGATATAGATGAGAATGCTACGGTTTCCATGAACTTTTGGGGTTTTACTCCGAAATGTTTTGATTTTGGAAGTCAATTATTTGAACAATTTTTAGAAGACAATACAGAAAACCTAAAAGCTGAATTTTTCCTACCCTCTGTTGTCAATGAAATATTAAAGTCAGGTAAAGCGAAAGTCGAAGTTTTAAAATCAGATGCCCAATGGTTTGGAGTCACTTATAAAGAAGACAAAGAGATTGTGCAAGAGGCAGTGTCCAAATTAAAATCAGAAAAGGAATATCCTGTAAATTTATGGTAATATGCTAACAAAAAAACTTAAAAAGGTATTTGAACAGTTTGATCAGTCTTCTAATTTTCAGTCTTATAAAGAATTAGCTTCAGGTCATATAAACGACACGTATTTTATAGAAACCGATGAAAGTCCTTTTTATGTATTACAAAGAATAAACCATGGAGTCTTCCATGATGTTCCAGGACTGATTGAGAACAAAGTAGCTGTCAGTGATCACCTTCGAAAGAAACTTATATCCCAAGGAAAAAATGCAAATAATGTTTTAAGTTTTATCAAGACTAAAACAGGCGCTTCTTACTATAAAGGAGACGAAGGGAATTATTGGAACCTGATGGTTTTTATTGAGAACAGTGTTACCCATGAAATAGTTACGGCTGAAGAGATTGCTTTTGAAGGCGGGAAACTGTTTGGAGAGTTTTTAGAAATGACCAATGATTTTGATGCCTCAACTTTGTGTGAAGTAATTCCCAAATTTCATGACATGTCTTTTAGGTATTCTCAATTTTATGATTCCTTAAAACAAGCATCTGATGAAAGGCTATTAAAGGCTTCTGTTTATATAGATTTAGTAAATCAAATGAAGGAAGAAATGCACATTCTGCAAAACTTGAAAGAATCTGGTGCTATAAAAATTAGGGTAACACATAATGACACTAAAATTTCCAATGCTCTTTTTGATAAGAATAATAAAGGCTTGTGTGTCATTGATACGGATACGGTAATGCCTGGTATTGTTCATTATGATTTTGGAGATGCGATTAGAACCATTTGTAATACGGCGGCCGAGGATGAGAAGAACTTGGATTTGGTGAAATTTAATAGTGCTTTTTATAAGGCCTATAAAAAAGGTTTTTTAGAGAAAATTGGAACTGCCATTTCAGAAATAGAATCAAAATATTTGATAACAGGTGCAAAATCCATGATTTTTATTATGGCGATACGCTTTCTAACAGATTTTTTGAATGGAGATATTTATTACAAAACTTCCTATGGAGAACATAATTTAGATCGATCAAAAAATCAATTTAAATTATTAGAAAGTTTAAATAATCAAATTAGCGAACTATAAATTTTTTAGAAATGAACTCGAAAAACAACAATCTAATCCCGATAATAATTATTGCAGCTGTGTTTTTTATTTTTGGTTTTGTAACTTGGATCAATGGTGCGTTGATACCCTTTATGAAAACAATTAATGAATTGACTGAGGCACAGTCTTATTTGGTTGCATCAGCGTCCTATGTGTCTTTTGTAATAATGGCAATTCCGGCATCATTTGTAATTGAAAAAGTTGGCTATAAAAACGGAATGTCATTAGGTTTATTAATAATGTCTGTTGGCGCGTTGATATTTATTCCCGCAGCAGATTCTAGAACATATACGCTTTTTTTGACAGGGATTTTTGTTCAAGGAATTGGAATGACTTTACTGCAAAGTGCAGCAAATCCATATATAACTATTCTTGGCCCGATAGAAAGTGGAGCAAAGCGAATAGCAATAATGGGAATTGCCAACAAAGTTGCTGGGTCCTTAGGCTCTCTTATTTTTGGAGCATTGTTATTATCTGGAATAGATGAGGTAAAATTGCAATTGAATACAGCAAGTATTCAGGAGAAAAATGTGTTACTAGATGAAATGGCGAATAGTGTTGTTTTACCGTATGTAGCTATGGCATTGGTTCTATTTATACTAAGTTTTTTTATTAGAAAAGCCCCTTTACCAAATGTGGAGGTTTCAGAAGATGTTACTGAAGAGGTGGATACTAAAAAAACGAGTGTCTTTCAATTCCCACATTTATGGCTGGGTGTTTTGACGTTATTTGTATATGTTGGTGCAGAAGTAATAGCGGGTGATACTATCATAGCTTATGGCATATCACTTGGGTTTCCGGCTTCGGAGGCAAAATTTTTTACGACAATTACTTTATTAGCGATGGTACTTACCTACGGTATAGGAGCTATTTTAATTCCTAAATATTTGAAACAAGGAACAGCTTTAAAGATAAGTGCACTTTTAGGGATTATTTTTAGTATCTCTATTATGTCAACAACAGGATTTACATCTGTACTGTTTGTGGCAGCCTTGGGGATTGCTAATGCTTTAGTGTGGCCAGCGGTATGGCCCCTAACATTAAAAGGTTTAGGGAGATTTACTAAAACAGGTAGTGCCTTATTAATTATGGCTATTTCTGGAGGAGCTGTAATTCCCCCTTTGTATGGACGTTTAGTAGATTCGAACAAAGAGGAATTAATATTAAATGGTATTGGAGATTCAGAGGCGGTATCCTTAGCGGTAACTGAAAGTTATTGGATTTTATTACCATGTTATTGCATTATTTTATTTTTTGCAATGTATGGTCATAAGTTAAAATCATGGACACCGAAATTTTAATTGGAAAAAAGAATAATTTAAATTATCAATATATGTTGAAAAGTATCACAGACAATGCGACGGGATTCGAAAAAAGATTCGAAAATATTGGAACAGAAGTTTTTGAAGATTCAAAAAGTGCTTCAAAAGCTGTTGCTAGAGAAATTTCTAATTTGATTTTAGAAAAGCAGAAAGAAAAAAAATACTGTGTATTAGGCTTGGCAACAGGTTCTAGTCCGAAAGGATTGTATACAGAGCTAGTACGTTTGCATAAAGAAGAAGGATTGAGTTTTAAAAATGTGGTTAGTTTTAATTTGGATGAATATTATCCTATGGAGCCCGATTCGGTGCATAGTTATGTTCGTTTTATGAAAGAACTTCTTTTCAATCATATAGATATCAAACCAGAAAATTGTTATGTCCCAGATGGGACACTAACCAAGCAGGAAATTTCGGATTATTGCAAAGAATACGAGGCTAAGATCGAAGCCTTAGGAGGAATTGATTTGCAAATATTAGGGATAGGTGGTAATGGACATGTTGGTTTTAATGAGTCTGGGGCATTACAGAATTCTAAAACGAGATTGGTAGCTTTAGATCATATGACAAGAGTTGCAGCCAGTGCTGAGTTTTTAGGATTGTCAAATACGCCTAGAACAGCAATTACTTTAGGTGTAAAAAAAATCATGGAAGCAAAAAGAGTCATTCTTTTGGCTTGGGGTGAATTGAAATCAAATGTTATTAAAGCCGCTGTTGAAGGAGAAGTGACAAGTAAGATTCCTGCCTCTTATTTGCAAGAACATGACAATGCTACTTTTGTATTAGATAAAGAGGCATCTTCCAAATTATTAAGAATCAAAAAACCATGGTTGGTTGAACAAGTGAATTGGAGTGAAGATATGATTCGTAAAGCGGTAATTGGTCTTGCCATGGAGTTAAAAAAGCCAATTCTGATGCTTACAGATGATGATTATATCGAAAATGGAATGAGTGACTTGTTGGCTTCTGAAGGAAAGGCATATGATATCAATATAGAAGTATTTAACAAACTTCAGAATACAATTAGCGGATGGCCAGGAGGGAAGCCAAATGCAGATGATTCAAATAGACCCGAAAGAGCTCAACCAGAAAAGAAAAGAGTATTGATTTTTAGCCCACACCCCGACGATGATATCATTAGTATGGGAGGGACATTTAAAAGATTACAGGAGCAAGGACATGAGGTTCATGTCGCCTATCAAACTTCGGGAAATATTGCAGTAGCTGATGATGAAGCACTTAGGTTTGCAAACTTTGTGACAGATTATAATAGTCATTTTCATATAGAAAGTCCTGAAGCGTCTAGTATTTTTAAAGAAGCGAAAAACTTTTTAAAACATAAAAAGGGAAGTGATATTGATAGTTCAGCAGTACGTCATATCAAGGGATTGATACGTAAAGGAGAAGCAAGAGCAACTAGCTATTTTGTAGGTTTAAATGATGAGCAAATTCATTTTATGAATTTGCCTTTTTATGAAACAGGTACGATTGAAAAAAATCCTGTAGGCCCTGCGGATATAAAATTAACAATGGATTTGATAGAAAAAATTAAACCACATCAAATATATGCGGCAGGAGATTTAGCAGATCCACATGGGACTCATAAGGTGTGTTTGGATGCAATTTTTGAAGCCGTTAAAAACTTAAAGGAAAAATCATTCATGAAGGATTGTTGGGTTTGGCTATATAGAGGAGCCTGGCAAGAATGGGGAATAGACGAGATAGAAATGGCCGTTCCAATGGGACCAGATCAAGTATTAGAAAAACGTTATGGAATATTTAAACACCAATCTCAAAAGGATGGAGTGGTCTTTCAGGGAAGTGATAGTAGAGAGTTTTGGCAACGAGCTGAAGATAGAAATAAAGAAACGGCAGACTTATATAGTTTATTAGGACTTGCAAGATATGCTGCCATGGAGGCATTTGTCAGATGGCATTATTGATAGTTTAGTGTTTTAAACTGTAAAGCCATTGCAATTATGTTGTAATGGCTTTTTTTTGTTTTAAAAGCTATGCTGTTTTTTAACAGTGCAACCTTGAGATAGCATGTAAAGGAAAGTGTTCTAATATTTTTGAATGGAAAATAAGAACTACATTGATTGACGATCCAAAAAGTAAAATGGATTTTTTATTTCGCCTTTCTTTTTATTTAAAATCATAGATGCAGCTGTGCCTCCCATTTTTTTAAAGTCGGTAGAAACTACAGAAATCCCAAGTAATTCTTTTAAAGGAGTATCATTATAAGATAGTACACCTATGTCTTCTCCTATGATAAATTCATTATCTCTAATAAGGTTGATTAAATTCACCAAATCATCTTCTACAATAGTAATGAACAGATCCCCTTTTTTAAGGATCATATCATCGTATATTTCATCTATAATTTCAAAGTCTAAGGATTTATTTACGCAAAATTTTCGAAATCCATGCACAATTCTTTTAGGGTATGGGTATACAGATTTATCCGGGTACACCAATACTATTTTCTTGTATTTCGCAATTTTGGTATAGCCTTCTTCTAGAGAATCGTATATGTCATTTTCGTAGTCTTGATAAATCTTAATAATATTACCATCAATTTGCTGATTGAGGTTGTCAAGCATGATTAATTTTTTCTTTGGTATCTCATTAAGGGCTTTGACAACACTCTCGGGAGAACTCATATGTTTAGAATCTTCGCTCTTAAAATGAGACATCACAATATAATAATCGTAAGAGCCTTTATTTTTTTCTAGCAAATTTAAAAAGACCGATTCATCACAATGATAAATTTGGAGGTCTGTATGTGAATTGGCACCTATACTGTGGTTAAAGGAATTATAAATTTGTAACTTATAAGAACTTAGTTTATTGACGAGAAATAAAATATTCGTTTTTGAAATTAAATTTGTTTTTGCAATATAGTACCCCTTTCCTCTAACCGCAGTAATGATTTTTCTCTTTTTTAAAATCTTGTACGCCTTTTCTACAGTATCTCTAGACAAATAAAATTCTTCACTTAACATATTAATGGATGGCATTTTTTCACCCATAGCAAAATGACCATTAGAAATGTTTTCCGTAACTGAATCTACGATTTGGATATATTTTGGTTTTCTCGAATCTTCATCGATAAAAATATTTTTAAAAACGTCCATGTTCATTTTATGTTTTAGGTGAGCAAGTCAAGATAAATATTTTCCTTGCTAAGGAATACTAGCGAAAGATAGAAAAAAAAATACTTGCAATGTGTAAAATATGCATAGGTAATTTGAGTTTCTAAAGAGACCTTGAATATTTTATACTTACCATTATAAGTATTTACCTACTGCTGTTTTAATACATTCTTAAAGAAAAATAGCTTTTAACAAAACAAAATTTTACGCTTCATCAATATATTTTAGATATTCCAATTAATTTTGAAACATAAATGGTTATGAATTTTCTAGAGATTTCCTCATAAACTCTTCGGCTTTTTCCACCATTTTGGTACTTCCGCAAAATATAGGAACTCGTTGATGTAGCTCCGTAGGTTGCAAATCCATAATTCGTTGAAAACCATCGGTTGCTTTACCAAGAGCTTGTTCTGCAATAAAGGCTATAGGATTACATTCATATAACAAACGCAGTTTTCCTTGAGGTGCAGTAGAACTAGTAGGATATATATATATACCTCCTTTGATCATATTTCTATGAAAATCGGAGACTAGCGAACCGATATAGCGTGAAGTATAGGGTCTGTCTTCCTCTTCTGCCTGACAATATTTTAAATAATCTTTAACTCCTTGAGGGAAATGTGCATAATACCCTTCATTTATAGAATAAATGTTTCCTCTTTTGGGAAACTTCATATCTGGATGTGAAAGATAAAAAGTTCCCAACGCAGGGTTTAATGTAAATCCGTTTACTCCATGCCCAGTGGTATATACCAACATTGTAGAGGTTCCATAAACAATATATCCTGCGGCTACTTGCTCATTTCCTTTTTGTAAAAAATCTTCTTTTTGAACAGGGGTTCCTTCAGGTGTAATTCTTCGGTATATAGAGAAAATTGTACCAACAGATACATTTACATCTATATTTGAAGAACCATCTAAGGGGTCTATTAATAAGACGTATTTATTTGATTTTGAGTTTTCTTTTCCATTAATAATAACAAAATCATCTTCCTCTTCACTGGCTATTCCGCAAACAATT
Organism: Flavicella sp.; assembly: GCF_029238425.1. Lineage (GTDB taxonomy): Bacteria > Bacteroidota > Bacteroidia > Flavobacteriales > Flavobacteriaceae > Flavicella. The sequence continues at coordinate 12,841 of NZ_JAQWGB010000167.1, read as the reverse complement.
TCTCTATTAATAAGCGCCGATTTGAAAACGTCATTTGCATATACGTCTAGTTTTTGCTGAACCTTTTCTTGAATTAAGGAATTTCCCACTTTGAGAACCTTGAGAGAAATCATCAGTAGAAAACTCGACAGGAAATCTACTCCCTCCATCCCTATAATACCAGCCGTTTTCTACATATGTGTTTCCAACGACAGGTGCTGGATTCTCCTCAAAATCTCCTTTTGAGATTTCATTTTGTTGGGCATAAAAGTTAGTTGCAACTAAAGCGATAATAATAAAAGTAATTTTTTTCATATTCGATTAAAATTTAAAGTTGTTAAATAAGGAACATATTTTCGAGTGTTTTTAAATGCTCCTATTACAAGGGTACAAGTGGACTAAAAAAGGGTGATTCACTTTTGAAAAAAATAAAACAAGCTTTTAATGTGCTAGATTTATTTGTATTCTTTTGGAAAGTCAAAAAGGTTATACTTTAACAAAATAATCTAGAAATGAGATTCTACTTTTATTATAAAACTGCATCTGTCTTAATCGTTTTTATATCCATTGTATTAAGGTTTGTGTCCGTGGCTGTATTCATACAAAACAGTATGAATTAAAATAAAATAACTCGTTACAGGGTAGTGCAGGATAGAATTAACTTTTAGTGCGTATATCTTTGTCCTGTACACAAATGAATCTTATTTAAAAACTAAATTAAAAGATCAAAAAAACAATAAAATGAAACAAACTATCGCAGAATTCAAACATGTAGATTATTTATGGGACGATAAAAAAGTCGCAGCCATTGGAGATGATCAAGTAGAATTATTTTTATATCGTTCTAATATTTTAGGAGCTGATTTAAGAATTACCAACTACGGAGGAGGGAATACAAGTTGTAAGACTATCGAAAAAGACCCGTTGACGAATGAGGAAGTAGAAGTGATGTGGGTAAAAGGATCAGGTGGAGATATCGGAACTTTGAATAGAGCTGGTATAGCTGGTTTGTATACGAACAGATTACGTGATTTGAAAAATGTATATGGAGGTATGGCTGATGAAGATCGTATGGTAGGTTTGTTTGACCACTGTATTTTTGATTTGGATAGTAAAGCACCTTCTATTGATACACCGTTACATGGTTTGTTGCCATTTGCACATATCGATCACTTGCATCCTGATGCATTGATTGCTGTTGCTGCTGCTGAAAATAGTGAGCAGGTAACCAAAGAAATTTGGGGTGATACTATGGGGTGGGTGCCTTGGCAACGTCCTGGTTTCGATTTAGGATTGCAGTTAGAAAAATGTTTGGCAGATAATCCTGGTATTCGTGGAATCGTTTTAGGTTCTCATGGTTTATTTACTTGGGGTGATACTTCTTTCGAGTGTTATATGAATAGTTTGGAAGTTATTGAAATGGCTTCAAACTACATCGAAAATAAAATCGCTGAAAATGGTAGCGTTTTTGGAGGGCAAAAAATCACGAGTCTTCCAAAAGAAGAAAGAACTGAAAAAGCAGCACAAATCATGCCTTTATTAAGAGGTTTGTGTTCTTCTGAAAACAGAATGATTGGTCATTTCTCTGATACAGATGTGGTATTAGAATTTATCAATAGTAATGATTTGGAAAGATTGGCTCCAATGGGAACTTCTTGTCCAGACCATTTCTTAAGAACTAAAATTCAGCCGTTGGTATTGACTTTGGATAAAAATGAAGATTTGTCTGATAGTGCTACTGTATTAGCAAAATTAGAGCCTGCATTTGAAGCTTATAGAGCGGAATATGTTGACTACTACAATACCTGTAAAAAAGCGAACAGCCCAGCAGTACGAGATGCCAACCCGGTGATTATTATTTATCCAGGAGTGGGAATGTTTAGTTTTGCGAAAAACAAGCAAACAACACGTGTAGCGAATGAATTTTATACAAATGCAATTAATGTAATGCGTGGTGCAGAAGCCATCACCTCTTATACTTCATTGCCAAGACAAGAGGCTTTTGATATTGAATATTGGTTGTTAGAAGAAGCAAAATTACAGCGTATGCCTAAAGAGCAACCTTTGTCTAGAAAAGTTGCTTTGGTAACTGGAGCTGGAGGAGGAATCGGAAAAGCCATAGCTGATAAATTAGCGGCAGAAGGTGCTACGGTAGTATTAACGGACATCAACGAACAAAGCTTGATTGAAGCTCATGCAACTTACAAAAGAGATGTTTCTACTTATGCAGTATGTGATGTTACAGATACTGAATCTATTGCAAGTGCGTATAAAAAAGCATGTGTTGAGTTTGGTGGAATCGATATCGTAGTGCACAGTGCTGGATTGGCGATCTCTAAACCTTTAGAAGATACAACTGATAAGGATTGGAATATCTTACAAAGTATTTTGGTAAAAGGTCAGTTCGACTTAGCAAAACAATTCTCAGCAATTACGCGTCAACAAGGATTGGGAGGTGATTTTATTTCTATTGCTAGTAAAAATGGATTGGTTGCTGGACCTAATAATGTTGCTTACGGAACAGCGAAAGCTTCACAACAGCACATGGCTCGTTTGTTAGCTGCTGAATTGGCGAAAGACAAAGTAAGAGTAAATACGGTAAACCCTGATGGAGTTATTGTAGGAAGTAAAATATGGGAAGGTGCTTGGGCCGAAGGTCGTGCAAAAGCGAACGGAATCACTGTTGAGGAGCTACCTGCATTTTATGCAAAAAGAAACTTATTACATGCAATCATAACACCTGCTGATATTGCAAACGGAGTATTCTCTTTTGTTGGAATTACTGACAAATCTACCGGGAATATTTTGAATGTAGATGGAGGGATGGCAAATGCCTTTGTAAGATAAATTTAGTTTGGTTTAATTCTAAAAACTTCCATAACTTGGGTAACCCAGCTCTTTGGGAGTTTTTATTCACAAAAAGAACAACAGATGAAAATAGAAGCACAACACTTAGAAGATGCAAACAAAAACCTTTTGGATGCACACAAAGATAATTTTGACTATTTAGCAACGAAGCTTACAAATAATGGTCATAACGTAGAAAAAATCCTTAACAAGTTAGCAGAATTTCAGGTAGCCATTCCTAGTTGGGCCTTGGGTGCAGGAGGAACGCGATTTGGACGTTTTTCTTTTTATGGAGAACCTTCTACCTTAGAACAAAAGATAGAAGATGTAGGTCTTTTACATTCTCTTACTCAAACAGCTGGAGCAGTTTCTTTGCACATTCCATGGGATGTGCCAGAGGACTACAATGCTGTTAAAGAGTTGGCAAGTTCATTGGATATTAAATTTGATGCTGTCAATTCAAATACTTTTCAGGATCAAAAAGATGCTGCGGAGACTTATAAATACGGTTCTTTAAGTAATACAAGTCAAGCTGTACGTGAACAAGCGATTCAGCACAATTTAGATGTCATTAATATAGGAAACAAATTAGGATCTAAAGCCTTGACTGTATGGTTGGCAGATGGTTCTTGTTTTCCAGGACAAAACAATTTCCAAACTGCTTTTCAAAACACACAAGACAGTTTAAAAGATATCTACAAAGGGTTACCAGATGACTGGAAAATGTTAGTGGAGTACAAACCGTACGAGCCAAATTTCTACAGCACTGTAATTCAAGATTGGGGTGCTTCTTTGATGTTGGCGAATGAATGTGGTGAAAAAGCTTATACTTTGGTAGATCTAGGACATCATCTTCCAAATAGTAATATAGAACAAATTGTTTCTATTTTGCAATTGAAAGGTAAATTAGGAGGTTTCCACTTCAATGACAGTAAGTATGGAGATGATGATTTAACAGTAGGAAGTATCAAGCCATATGCTTTGTTTTTGATTTTCAATGAGTTGGTGTACGGAATGGAGAACAATCCTCAAAATCCTGATTTGGCTTGGATGATTGATGCGAGTCATAATGTGAAAGATCCGTTGGAAGATTTGATTCAATCGTTAGAGGCTATTCAAGAGGCGTATGCAAAAGCACTTTTGATTGATCAAGATGCTTTAAAAGCAGCTCAGTTGAACAACGATGTAGTTAAATGCCAGGAAATCTTGCAAGAAGCATACAGAACAGATGTACGTCCGTTGCTAGAAAAAGCACGTTTGAATAGAGGAGGTGCTATCAGTCCAATCAAAGCGTATCGCGAATTGGATTTGAGAAACCACTTGATTGATACGAGAGGTAAACACACCATTGCAACTGGTTTATAATATTTTTTTTAGCACCATAGTGATGAGTCATCTTCGCTCTGGTGCTTTTAATTTAAGCCTATCTTACTTAATCCTACCCTATTAACACATAAAACTCCCTTTTGAAAAAACTAAAAGTAACCGCTGTTTTTGACATCGGTAAAACCAATAAAAAATTCTTCCTTTTCGATAAAAATTTCAAAGAAGTTTATCGTGAATACTCTCGGTTTGAGGAAATAGAAGATGAAGACGGATATCCTACAGAAAACCTTGCAGCCCTTCAAAGTTGGTTGAAAGATTTGTTTCACCGTATTTTAGATACCGAAGAATACGATGTAAAAGCAATTAACTTTTCTACTTATGGTGCGAGTTTTGTCCACCTCGATGCAGATGGAGAAGTAGTGACTCCTTTATATAATTACCTGAAGGAAATTGATCCCGAGGTTGAAAACTCTTTTTATAAAAAGTATGGACCTGAAAGTGAAATCTCTACAAAGACAGGTTCACCTAAATCAGGACTTTTAAACTCTGGTTTGCAGTTGTATTGGTTAAAACATACCCAACCTGAGGTTTTTAAAAAGATTAAATATTCTTTACATCTCCCTCAATATCTGAGTTATGTGTTCACTGGGATTCCATTGAGTGAATATACCAGCATTGGCTGTCATACCGCCTTATGGGATTATGAGAAAAAAGATTACCATGAGTGGGTCTATGCGGAAGAGATTCATAAAATCCTACCCCCTATAGTTTCTACAGAAACAAGTATCAATATGAACTACAACGGAAAACGCATCAAAATAGGTGTAGGGATTCATGATAGTTCTTCGGCATTGATTCCGTATATCAGAGGTTCTAAAAAGCCTTTTGTTTTGGTTTCAACAGGGACTTGGAGTGTTTCATTAAATCCGTATTCGAAGACTTTATTAAACGAACAAGAACTGCGTGACGATTGCATCAATTATATGCGAATAAACGGAAAGGCAGTTAAATCATCTAAATTACTTTTAGGAAACGAATACAAGCACCAAGTTACCTTTTTAAGTGAGCAATACAAGGTTCCTTATGAAAAGCATATTGAAGTCAAATTTGACTATGATACTTATAAAAAAATAGAGTCAAATTTCAAACCTTGTTTTAAATGGAGATACTTGAATGCTGAGGATGCACTTGAAGAAACTATACTTACGCACAGTACCTATGAGGAAGCGTATCACCAATTACTTATAGAATTGACGCATTTACAGGTAAATAACATTCAAGCAGCAAAAGGTGGAGACGCATCTATCAAGCGTCTATTTGTAGATGGAGGATTTAGTGATAATGATGTGTTTATCAAGTTGCTATCTCATTATTTAAGAGATATGAAATTGCTATCTACTAGTTCGTCTTTAGGTTCTGCTTTGGGAGCTGCGATTGTGATTTCGGATAGCAAATTAAATTCTAAGTTTTTAAAAGAGAATTATGCCTTAAAAAAGCATGTTCCTTTTATCATTGGAGGTTAGAATTATAAAATAAAAATGAATACCATGAATTAGTATAATAATACTTACCTATAAATCAGTCACTATGTCAACAAAAGTCAATTTAGTACATCCAAGGAATCAAATTACGGAGATTATTGATAGAATTTACAAACGGGGAATGACAACTACTTCAGGTGGGAACATTTCTGTAATAGATGCTAACGGAGATATTTGGGTGACGCCATCTGCGGTAGATAAAGGCTCTTTAAGAGCTTCTGATATTATATGTGTAAAAAAGGATGGAACGATAATTGGAAAGCATAAGCCTTCTTCAGAGTTTCCATTTCATAAAGCTATTTATGAATCGAGACCTGATATAAAATCAGTAATTCATGCGCATCCACCAGCATTAGTATCTTTTAGTATTGTACGTCAAATACCTAATACAAATATTATTTCTCAAGCAAAACATATTTGTGGTCCTATAGGATATGCTAAATATGAAATTCCAGGTAGTGATTTGTTGGGTGAAGTAATTGGAGAAGAGTTTAAGAAAGGCTACAAAGCAATTATCATGGAGAATCACGGAACCGTTTTAGGGGGTAGTGATTTGACAGATGCTTATGAACGTTTTGAGGCATTAGAATTTTGTGCAAGAACAATTTTATACGGATCCCAAATTGGGAAACCGAAGTATTTAACAGATGCTCAAATAGATCAATTTGAGACACAGGCTACTGGTGTTTTACCAGAGATGGAAGCTACTGTACATAGTTCAGAAGAACAAGAAAAACGTTTAGAAATATGTAAAATTGTTCAGCGTTCTTGTCAACAAGGTTTGATGATAGGTTCTTACGGAACCGTTTCCATGAGATTAGAAGGGCAAGATTTTCTTATTACACCAACAGATGTTGATCGTTGGGATTTAGAACTAGAAGATATTGTACAGGTGAAATCTGGAAAAAGAGAAGCTGGAAAAGTACCTAGCAGGGCCACTTGGATTCATCAGGAAATATACGATCGCAATCCGAAAGTGAATTCAATTATTATGACACAATCACCTTATTTAATGGCTTTTGGCGTTACAGATGAAGAAATAAATGTACGTACTATTCCAGAGAGTTGGATCTTTTTACAGGATATTCATAAAGTAAAATATGGACATCATTTTAAGCAGAGTAATAATTCAGAAATTGTAGATAATTGTTCTACGGCTGTTATTATAGAGAATGATTCTGTGATTGTTACAGGGGATAAGTTATTACAAACATTTGATTATTTAGAAGTAGCTGAGTTCAGTGCAAAATCAATAGTATTAGGAACGTCATTAGGAAATATGGTTCCAATTAGTGATGAACAAGTAGAAGATTTAAGAGAGAAGTTTCTTACATAAAGAGATAAAAATAAACCAATAATTAAACTAAAATATATAAGCAATGAGTCAAGTGAATATGGAAGAAGCAGCGATTGTAGAAGCTACAGGTGAATTCGAAAGAGAACCTGTTCCGCAGTCCAAATTAAAAGGTTGGAAAAGTTTTATCGGAATGTATGCCGGTGAACATGCAGCTGGAACAGAATTTATGATTGGTCCTTTGTTTTTGACGGCTGGAGTAAGTGCCTTTGATTTAATTATTGGATTGATTATTGGGAATTTATTAGCGGTTCTAAGCTGGCGTTTTTTAACGGCAGAAATAGCGGTTAAGAATCGATTGACTTTGTATTATCAATTGGAGAAAATATGTGGTAAAAAACTGGTTACAGGTTATAATCTGGCTAATGGGATTTTGTTTTGTTTCTTGGCTGGATCGATGATTACCGTATCAGCAACGGCAGTCGGAATACCATTTAACATGCCTATGCCAAAATTAGACGATACCTTACCCAATGGAATGACCTGGGTAATTATTGTAATCCTTCTAGGGGCAGTGATTTCTATCATTGCAGCGCGTGGTTATGATACAGTAACGAAAGCTGCTAACTGGATGTCACCTATCATTGTACTGGCTTTTGTAGCTTGTGGAATTGTTGCGTTGAGCCAATTGGGAGTCTCTAGTTTTTCTCAGTTTTGGGACATTTGGGGAACAGGATCTGAACCTTTTCCTGGACAAACAAAATTTACATTTTGGCATGTTGTGATTTGGTCATGGTTTGCCAATGGAGCCATGCATATTGGTATGTCTGACTTGTCGGTATTTCGTTTTGCAAAAGAAGCAAAGGCAGGATGGGCTACCGCTGCAGGAATGTATGTAGGTCATTATATGGCATGGATAGCAGCGGCTTTATTGTATGCAGTGTATATTCAGTCACCAGAAGCACAGGCTTTTTTAACAAACGGACAAGCACCACCTGTTGCACCGGGACCGATGGCATATAATGCAATTGGTGTTTTTGGAATCATTGCTGTGGTATTAGCTGGTTGGACAACTGCAAACCCTACTATTTATAGAGCAGGACTGGCTTTTCAAGCAATTCTTCCAAAATTATCTACAGTTTCAGTTACTATCTTGGCAGGTGGAATTGCAACCATAGCAGGACTATTTCCTGCCTTTGCAATGAAGCTTTTAGGATTTGTTGCTTTATACGGATTTATTTTGTCTCCTTTTGGAGCTGTTATCGCCTTTGAACACTTTTTCCATAAAGATTGGGGGATCACTAAAAACTATGCGGAAGTAGCAGGTTTACAAGTAAACAAAGCAGTATTGTTCGCATGGGCAATCAGTTTTGGTTTGTTTTACTTTATCTCCGTTTATTTTGATGTGTTCTTATCCTTTGTAACCTTACCATCTTGGTTGTTATGTGGATTCTTATTTATGGTGTTTAGCAAGTACTACCAAAAGAAATAATTATTTAAAAAAAAACCTCTCCAAATTATCACAACGCCCTACTTGTTTTAAGTAGGGCGTTGTGTTTTATTACAATATTAAATAATAGAGGGATTTTTGCTTTTCTATAACAAATTCATTTTTAGAATAATGAAATTACTCAAAGCTAAGATCATTTTTTAAACTGTGGTATTATCTACCAAATGCTTCACCAATTCTAAAATATAGGCCCCAATCGTCTTTTCCTGCAGCGACATCCATACCTACGGTTATTCTAGATTTAGGAATTGCCATAAAACGTATTCCAGCTCCAACTGCAGGCAGTAAATTATCAAAACTTAGGTCTGAAGGTCCATCAATTGCCGTAGCAACTCCACCAAAAGCAACATAACCCCACTTCTCTGCAAACCAATGTCTATATTCTGTTTGTATATCATACACTTGGTCAGCCCTGTATTTTCCATTAGAGTAACCTCGTAAGTCGTCTCTACCCACTACATTTTGACCAGAAAAAGGGACATCTCCAACTGATATTTGTCCGAAAGCTCTTATTAATAATGTGTTTCTTTTTCCTTGTTGAAAAAAGTGATTGTATTGAAAGTTAATATTTGAATAGTTAGCTGTACTTCCAAGGCTTTCAAGAAAAGTATTTGTTGTTAATTTAGCATTGAAACCTTTGATAGGTTGCATTTGGTTGTCTCTTTTGTCATATTCAGTTGAAAGTCCGAAACCAAATAAGTTTTGTGTTTCAGAAGGGTTTCCTTCTACGTCAAACACTGTTTTATTGTGAGCATAAATAATATTAATTCCGGCATATAATCGGTCATATACGTTAATTAAAAAGTCAGCATATAAAAACTGAACATTGGTGTTGTAATCAATAAACTGTCCACCTTCTTCTCCCTGAAATATAGGAGGAATTGGAATACCTATATTGTCGAAAATAGTTGAGTAATCTACAAATGTTTGGAAATTTATACTTCCCAAACCAGCAACCAATAGTGATCTGTATTTATCTTCTTTAAAATAAAATTTACTAGGCAAAATTGTCATCCAAGTTTTATTTGCGGAGTATCTTCCAATAAACATAGTGCTTGATTCAGGAGAAATGGTATCTGTACTATTTAGATTATAAAAAAGGCCAGCCATAACTCCCACGGAAGTTTTAAAGCTATTATTATAAGAAACAGTTGGGATAATTACTTTTCTAAGTTTTTTTTCATCTTCAGATTTCTCTTCTTTTACTTCTTGTGAGTTTATATTTATGGTTATACAAAATATAAAAAATAAGATAGAAAAGAAATTTAGGTTGTTGGTTGTTTTAATCATAATCTAATTGTTTAAAATGATTTACTGCCCATTTTTCCTTTTAATATTGCTGCAGAGTCTACACCTAGCTTTTTCTGAATTTTAAATGCTTCTACTGAGGTGATATCAAGTTTTTTAATTCTTTCTTTTTTGACAAAGACCACATCCCCAGACATTGGACTTGGGGCACCTGGAAGAAAAACAGTAAAAAGCTCTTCATCAAGTTTGTCCATTAAAATTCCTAATTGCCACGTTTCTTCAATATCAACTAATATAATTTCATTGTCTGTATTGTTTTCAATTCCAATGGCAGTTTCTGTCATTCCCTTGATCATTCCATATCCAGGGATATTTGATAATAGCGTTGTTTCTATCCAGTTTTTAAATTGATTGGCTTTTTGGGTTTTGGCAATTAATCCAGCAATCAAGCAGATGAAAATCAGAACTGTAAATGCAACTAATCTCGCAACGGTTACACCTCCTATGGTATCTAATGGTAATTCTTTGACAATGGGTTTTACAAGGATTCGTAAAATTTCAATTACTTTTCCAAAAATTAGTAAGACAATTACAATCGGTACAATAAGAAAAACACCACCGATAAGTGTTGTTTTTAAGAAATTTAAAAATGTTTTCATTTACTTTAAGATAGCTTTTATAGGCGTCGCACTTTTAGACCAAATAGCATATTCTATGGCGATGTTTTTTGGACAATAAACAACTACTGGGAGTTTACTATTATAGCGTACATGTTCTGTTTTTGATCGAACAACTTTTTCTGTTAGATTTTCTTCCGGACAAGCCATTTGTGTACTCATCATCATGCCATCAGTTTCAAAAACATAATATGAGTATCCCCATCCTTGTACAGTCTTTCTATTGAATTTCCCAGCAAGACTGTGTTTGTTGCAATCCACTTTTGCGGATTTACCAGCCCATATCTCTAGGTTAAAAAGGCCCTCATCTTCTTCTATTGGGAGTTCAATAATATACCTGCTTAAGGTATCACTAGACTCAGGATACATGCTAAGATCGTAATCAGCGAATTTCTTTTCAGCAGGAGGATCACTCTCTTCTGTAGAAGTGCAACTCATTAGAATTAAAAGAGAACTAACTAGAAGTGTGATATATACTCTCATAAGAATGCAATTTTATGTGTATTTCAAATATACATAAAAATGTAGTGAATGGTGATTTTGATCTGTGAAATTTACCCTTTAAAGGGAAGGGTTAATTATTACAAATTAAGTATCTTTGCAGCCTGAAATACGAATGGTCTAAGGTAATTCAAGAATGTTTTTTTACTGAAAGTTTTGGTTTTAAAAACGACTCAGTTGCCATAATAAAACCATTAAATAAGAATAGAATGAAAAATATCACAGAAGTTTTAAAAGAAAGAATCCTTGTCTTAGATGGTGCTATGGGGACGATGCTTCAAGCGTATAAGTTTACGGAAGAGGATTTTAGAGGGGAACAGTTTAAGGATTGGAAATTGTCTGTGAAAGGAAATAATGATATGCTTTCCATCACACAGCCAGAAGCGATAAAAGAGGTGCATAGAAAATATTTCGCAGCAGGAGCTGATATTGTTGAAACCAATACATTTTCGAGTACTACCATTGCAATGGCAGATTATGAGATGGAAGATTATGTATATCAATTAAACTATGAGTCGGCAAAAATCGCAAAGGAAGTTGCGGATGAGTTTACCAAAGAGAATCCGGACAGGCCTAGATTTGTTGCAGGGTCAATAGGTCCAACTAACAAAACGGGTTCTATGTCACCTGATGTAAATGACCCCGGTTATAGAGCCATCACGTTTGATGAATTAAGAATAGCCTACAAACAACAAGCAGAAGCTTTATTGGATGGAGGATCTGATATTTTATTGGTAGAAACAGTATTTGATACTTTAAATGCCAAAGCAGCGTTGTTTGCGATAGAAGAAGTAAAAGATGAACGTGGTATTGAAGTTCCGGTAATGTTAAGTGGAACGATCACAGATGCGAGTGGACGTACTTTATCAGGTCAAACTGCAGAGGCATTTTTAATCTCGGTATCACATGTACCTTTGTTAACGGTTGGTTTGAATTGCGCTTTGGGAGCAAGTGCTTTGGTCCCTCACCTAGAGGCAATTTCTGGTAATACCGGGTTTGGTGTTTCTGCCCATCCTAATGCTGGATTGCCAAATGCATTTGGAGAATACGACGAAAGTCCAGAGGAAATGGCTGGACAGATTAAAGAATATTTAGATAAAAGTCTGATTAATATTATTGGAGGTTGTTGTGGTACGACACCAGATCATATCAAAGCGATTGCTGAGGTTGCAGGTAAATACAAACCAAGAGAAATAGCAGTTAGTTATTAGAATGCAGTTCGCTTGTATAGAGTCAAAATAGAATGTAAAAATAGTTAAAGGCCTTAAGCTAATAACTAAAAGCTGACGAATAAATGAGTCAAATTAAACAAACAAAATACATGAAGTTGTCTGGTTTAGAACCTTTGGTTTTAAGTCCAGATATGAATTTTATCAATGTTGGTGAAAGAACAAATGTAGCAGGGTCTCGTAAATTCTTGCGCCTTATCAAAGAGGAGCAATATGATGAAGCTTTAGCTATTGCCAGAGATCAAGTAGAGGGTGGTGCTCAAATTATTGACATCAATATGGATGATGGTATGATCGATGGTAAGGAAGCGATGGTTCGTTTTTTACATTTGATAATGGCTGAACCAGATATTTCTCGTGTACCTATCATGATTGATAGTTCCAAATGGGATATTATTGAAGCTGGATTGCAGGTTGTTCAAGGAAAGTGTGTTGTAAATTCTATCTCTTTGAAAGAAGGAGAAGACGCTTTTAGAAAGCATGTAAAATTATTGAAGCGCTATGGAGCTGCAGTAATTGTAATGGCTTTTGATGAGGTTGGACAAGCGGATAATTATGAACGTCGTTGTGAAATCGCAAAGCGTTCCTATGATATTATGGTGGACGAGTTGGGGTTCCCGTCTGAAGATATCATTTTTGATTTGAATATTTTTCCTGTAGCAACAGGAATGGAAGAGCATAGAAAAAAT
>NZ_JAQWGB010000150.1 GCF_029238425.1 Flavicella sp. | reverse complement strand
ACGCATCATATGCGTATGGTAATTTTGGTAATTCAAAAGCCATAATATATTTTTTTATTTATTTATAATGAAATCAAAGGTAGTAAACAGAAAGCATTAATTGAAATTTTAAAAATTTATTAATGTATAAGGAAATACTATACATATCCCGTAATAGCTGGTAGATTCAGTTTTTATCTAGATAAATAAAGCATTTGTTTCCCTTATAAAAACATTTGGCTTACCTTAAAAGCGAATTAAGACGCAAATTTGTTATACAACAAAATTCAATCACGTTTTACAATTAATTTTATGAAAAAAATTATTCTCTCCTTATTGCTTTTTACAGCAGTCAATTCTTTTGCACAACAAAACGATTGGGAAAATCCTCAGGTAAATCAAATAAATAAATTACCAGCAACGGCAACGTTTTATTCTTACGAAGATGCAAATCTGGCAAAGTCAAATGTTCGTGAAAAATCATCCTTTTTTAAATCCCTGAACGGTGACTGGAAATTTTCATGGGTTGCAAAACCTGCGGATGCTTCTGATGAGTTTCAGAAGGAGGATTTTGATGCCAGTTCATGGAAATCTATTGACGTTCCTTCTAATTGGGAAATGAGAGGTTATGGGACACCTATTTATACAAATTCAACCTATCCTTTTTTTAGTGATTATCCACTGATCAATCACCATGATAATCCAGTTGGACATTATATAAAAACCATTGATATTGATGAGTCATGGTCTACTAGAGATGTTATTTTACATTTTGGTGGTGTTTCTTCTGCCTACTATGTTTGGGTAAACGGAAAGTTTGTAGGGTATAGTGAGGATACGAGATTGCCTTCTGAGTTTGATGTAACAAAACATTTAAAAACCGGGAAAAATAAAATTGCAGTAAAAGTATATCGCTGGGCAGATGGAAGCTATATGGAAGCTCAGGACCACTGGAGAATGAGTGGTATTGAAAGGGAAGTTTTTATCAAGGCTGTTCCAAAAGTTCGGATTTCAGATTTTCATATCCGTACTGATTTTGATGAGAATTACGAAAATGCATTGCTTCAGATAAGACCAGAATTTATTGCAAATATTAAGAATAAATACATTAAAAAAGTAGGCCATTTTGGTGTTGCACCACTCGCTACTACTGTTGATAAATGGACTTTGTCAACTCAGTTAATAGATGCAGAAGGTAAAAATTATGGAGCCTCTTTAGAGATGCCGTTAAAGAAGTTTTTTTCTGAAAGATATCCTCAAAGAGATAATGTGTATTTCGGGTTGATGGAAACAGAAGTGAAGTCGCCTAAAAAATGGTCGTCAGACAACCCGTATTTGTACACGTTGTTATTTACATTAAAAGATGCTGACGGAAATGCTGTTGAATTTACAAGTGCTAAGGTTGGTTTTAGAGAGTTGGCTTTTGATGAACGAGGACGTTTTTTAGTGAATGGAAATCCAGTAAAATTAATCGGAGTAAATCGTCATGATCATCATATGAGTAATGGGAAAACGGTTTCTAGATCTGATATGGAAGAGGATGTTAGGTTGATGAAACAATTTAATTTCAACGCTGTAAGAACATCACACTATCCAAATGACCCATATTTCTATGATTTATGTGATCAATATGGAATCTATGTGATGGATGAAGCAAATCTAGAGACGCATGGAGTTAGAGGTCTTTTGTCTAATGTTCCGGAATGGGGAAGTGCTTATTTAGAAAGAGCCATACGAATGGTAGAAAGAGATAAAAACCATCCGAGTATCGTGATGTGGTCTTTAGGAAATGAATCAGGTAAGGGGCCAAATCATGCAGCCATGGCCGGATGGATAAAAGAATTTGATCCTACAAGATTTGTGCATTATGAAGGAGCGCAAGGAGATCCTACAGATCCAAGATATAAAAAAGCATTTTTCTCTCAGGATCAAGGAAATCCAACGGATCCTAAATGGGTAGATATGTTGAGTAGAATGTATCCTCAGCCAGCAGAATTGCAACATTTGATAGATGATACAAGTTTTGATAATCGTCCAGTTGTAATGTGTGAGTATGCGCATGCTATGGGGAATTCTGTAGGGAACATGAAAGAATACTGGGATGTAATTTATAAAAATGACAGAGCTTTAGGTGGATTTATTTGGGATTGGATTGATCAAGGGATACTTAGAAAAGATGAAAATGGTGTTGCCTATTATGCTTATGGTGGAGATTTTGGAGATACACCAAATGACGGGAGTTTCTGTATCAATGGTATTATAGCCTCAGATAGAACTCCTAAACCAGAAATTATAGCATGTAAAAAGGTAAATCAACCGGTTGTAATTAGCTCAGAAGATCCTAAAACAGGAAAGTTTGAAATCACCAACAGACATCATGCTCAAGATTTAACTAAATATGAAATATTTTGGGAGCTTACAGAAAATGGTAGGGTTGTAAAGAAGGGAATGCTAAAAGAAGGTCTTTCTGCAAAAGCTTTTGAAAAGGAAACGTTTCAGTTGAAATTAAAACAACCAAAATTACATAGTGGAAGTGAATATTTTATAAATATTTATGGAAAATTGAAAGAAGACCAACTTTGGGAGAAGAGAGGGTATGTTGTTTTTCAAGATCAGTTTAAGTTAGATTATTCTGTAAAACCAATCGCGGTTCAATCGAGTAATTCTGCTTTGCAAATGAAAGAAACTGAGAAGGAAGTTACAATATCAAACAAGTATGTTGTTTTAAAAATAGATAAGACAAGTGGATATGTAAGCAGCTATCAGTCAAATGGTATGGATTTATTAAAATCACCGTTGAAGTTGAATTTTTGGCGAGCAGAGACAGAAAATGATATGGCGTACCGTCGTGCAAAGAAATTGTCTGTAGAAAGAGATTGGATGCATGCTGAGGATAGATTTGTAGTGAAGAAATTTAGTGTTGATTCTAATAAAAAAGGAAGTGTTGTTGTTAGTGTTGAAGGGGAAATTGCAAATCCAAAAGTACAGGTAAAGCTAATCTATACTGTTTTGGGGAATGGAAAATTAAAGGTGGATTATGAATCAAATATTGATGCCTCCGCTCCCAATGTACCAAGAGTTGGAATGCAGTTTGATGTTGCATCCTCTTATCAAAATCTTAGCTATTTAGGAAGAGGTCCTCAGCCAAATTATATCGATAGAAATTATGGCGCTGAAGTAGGATTGTATTCAGGTTTGATTAAAACGATGAGCTATGGTTATGTGAAACCTAGTGAATACGGAAACCATACGGATACTCGATGGTTTAAGATTCATAATAATTCAAAAGGGCTATTGGTAAAAGGGGATGACTTATTGAGTTTTAGTGTTGTACCATTTAAATTATACAATCTTCAAGAAGCTCAATTCACAAAAGATTTGATAGAAACAAAAACATCTTCTGTGCAAGTGGATTTGATTCAGACAGGTGTGGGTGGTGATGATACTTGGTCGCCAAGAGCTGAACCACACAAAGAGTATAGAATAGAACCAGGTACCTATAGTTATTCATTCTATCTGATTCCGTTTTCAGGAACTATAAAAGCGGAAAGAATTAGATTCTAAAAACACTTATTGAATAGTATGTGTTTTTTATATCGCTAGATGTGTACAAATCCCTATGAATATTGGGGGTGTAAATTATGTTTTCAAGAAACCTCCTTTCTATAGATGGGAGGTTTTTTTCGTTAATAAGATAAGAATGCTCCTTATAAAATCATTTGTTGCCTTTGAAATCAGCCGTCAACTGTAGTTTTGATTCATATCAATAATCAATTTGAAAAACTAAATACTGAATGAAAAAATATAGAATACTATTCGTTATGCTCTTTTCTTTGATCTTAACATCGTGCGCTGGAGATGAAAATATTTCTCAAAATGAAGAGGGAATTGACAAGAGTCAAGGACCTAGTGAAGTTGAGGAAGAAGAAGGCGAAACAGGGGGTGAATCTAGTGACGTGGAAATTAAGATCGTAGATGGGATAAAATATGGACCAAACTTTTTAGTATTTGAACCTGAGATTACAAAGTCAGATCTTGGTGAATGGAAGTATAGAAAAAAAGGAGATGCCGAATATTTTGACAATACAACTTTAGCACCTATAAATGAAGATTATTTAGAGTTTGAAGGGAATTCATCTGGAGGCGGGAGTCCAAAATCGCCTATTGAAATAGTTTTCACATGTCCAAAGACGGCTAAGTACAATTTGGTTGGGCGTTTGTTGCAAAATTTTCCAGTGGGTGAGTCTTTTCATGATGATCATAGCAATGATATTTGGATTCAGTTGAAAGGTGATTTTACTTCTGCCACGAGCTTTTCTACAGAGCAATTGAAAGTGCCTCAGAAATATTTTGGAAGAGGGGTAAATGGAAGTCTTCCTAGGTCTCTTGGCGTAATGACAACTTTAGAGATAGATCATGTTAAGGGTTTGGCCAGTTATAATTTAATAAAAGATGAAGAATATACATTAATAATTTCAGGAAGATCAAAAAATGCATGTATTGATTATTTGAGCTTTTATGATTCTTCTCTTGGTTTGCAACAGTTGTTAGGGTATAAAAAAGACCCAGCTGTTGAATTAGATGAGATTTATTTACCTACTATTAATTAATCAAATTCCTACCCAAGAAATTTAGAAGGAACATTTCTTTTGGGTTAACCAGTAAATTTATATGTAATGAAATTATTAAAAATTATTTTAGTTCTTGTACTTGGAACATTAAGTTTTTTAAATGCTCAGAACCCATTGGTTACGCATATGTATACAGCCGATCCTACGGCGAGAGTTATGAATGGAAAAATGTATGTTTTTCCTTCAACAGATATAGTTTGTGAAGAAGGTAAAGGTGAAAATGGTTTTTGTATGCCTTCATATAACGTCTTTTCTTCTGAGGATTTGGTCAATTGGGAAGATCATGGAAAAATTATTGATCAGACAGAAGTGCCTTGGGGTGTAAAAGATGGATTTGGAATGTGGGCGCCTGATTGTGTGGAGAAAGATGGAATCTACTATTATTATTTTCCAGCACCGCCAACAGATAAAAGTGCCTTTAGAAGAGTAGGTGTGGCAACTGCAACAGCACCAGAAGGACCTTATACTTTAGAGAATGATTATATCAAAGGTGTGAATGGTATCGATCCAAATGTATTGGTAGATGATGATGGTAAAGCCTATTTGTATTTTGGTGGAGGGAAAAACCTTATGGTTGCCGAATTAAATAGTGATATGAAGTCAATAAAAGGTAAAGCCAAAATAGTGAAAGAATTACCTGGTAAATATAAAGAGGGGTCTTTTGTTTTTAAGAAAAAGGGAGTTTATTATTTTACATTTCCTCATGATGCATCAGGGTCTGAGGAGATTGCATATGCGGTTGGTAAAAATCCAATGGGACCTTTCGATTACAAAGGTGTTGTGATGGATAGATTCAAGGACGGTATTTGGACGAATCATCATTCTATAGTGGAGTTTAAAAAGCAATGGTATATTTTTTATCATCATCATGATATTTCAAACAATCAACACCTGCGATCTATGCGAGCAGATAGTTTGTTCTTTGATGAAAAAGATATGATTATAAAGAAAAAAGCAACCTTAAGAGGAGTTGGGTTAACATCAATTGATAAGCCTATTCAAATTGACAGATACTCAGATGCCCATAAAGTTAAGGTAAGTAGAATAAAAGGTGACTCAAATGTTAACTGGCAGTTAGATTATGTTGAAAATGGTGCTTGGGTTACTTATAATTCTGTTGATTTTGGGAAGTCTAAACCTAAAACAGTAACAGCTAGAGTAAGTTCAGGGTTACAAGGAGGAACGATCCATGTTTTTGTAGGTGGTGAGCGAGTTGCAACCATAAAAGTTCCAAACACAGGAAACTGGAATACATGGAAAGAAATAGAAGTACCGGTAAGCAAAAAGTTGAAAGGAGTCCAAGATATAAAGTTAACTTTTCAAGGAGACGCGAAGTATGTATTAAATCTTGATTGGATCAAATTTCAATAATTAAAAAATAGCTAAAGATAAAATTTATGAAAATTAGTAAGCATTTTTTCAAATTAATAGCATCAATAATATTTTTAATGGTTCTTTCGAGTTGCTCCGATTCTGCAGGAGAAACAGATGAGTTGGGAGATGAACCTTGTATAAAAACATGTCGTGGGGAATATGTTTTAAATGAAGAAACCTGTAATTGTGAAGAAAATATTTTCGTTTGTGAAGAGGTTTGTGAAACGGGTTTTACATTAAATGATGAAACATGTGAGTGTGAGGAGGATCCTGTTCCTTGTACTTTGGTGTGTGATTCAGGTGAAACTTTAAATGAAGAAACATGTGAGTGTGAAGCTCCTTTTGTTCCAACTGTCATTGCTGTAGAAGCAGAGACTGCAACTTTAGTGGCAGACTGGAAAGAGAAAACAGACAATGATGGTTATACAGGTAATGGATATATAGTTTGGGAAGGTGCAGCTCAATTTTGGAAAGGTGCAGAGGATATAGGTAAAGCAGGTCTTTTAACATATAAAATAAATGTAACAGTGCCTGGAACTTATTTGTTCCAATGGAGGTCCTTTATAGCAAAGTTAGCGGATGAAAAACCAGCGACTGAACATAATGATAGTTGGTTGAGAATGCCTGATGCTGATAATTTTTATGGATTTAAGAATGCTACTGGAACAATAGTGTATCCTAAGGGATCAGGAAAAACACCAAATCCAGCAGGTGAAAATGGGAATGGTTTTTTCAAGATTTATACAAATACGATCGGTTGGAGCTGGACGAGTAGTACTTCAGATCATAATCCACATCAAGTTTATGCTACTTTTTCTGAGGCCAAAGAATACACCATAGAAATAGCCGCAAGGTCAAATTACCATGGGATAGATTCCTTTAGATTGACGTTGCAGAAACCTGAATAATTGTTTTGATTACTCGTGTATAAAAAAGCCCTATTCTTTTAAGAATAGGGCTTTTTTATTTTTTATTTAAAAACTTACTTGTTAGAGATATTAAATTGTGTTTGAATAGGCACTCCGTAAAGTCCTTCAAGTTCTGTTTTAATTTTTTTATAGAATTTAGTTTCGGGTGGCGTACTTAAACCAGACCAGAAATCTTTATGATATGGCAAGTCAATAGATCCCATGTCTTTTTCAATACCAAATTCAGTTACATCTATTTTCTTTTTATCAGTTTCCACTTTATAAGCGAAAGCTTCCAGTCTGTAGTGTACATGTTCCGCAGGCGTTCCCCAGTATTTTTGTGGGATTTGATCCTTAGGGAATTTCCATTCATTATGATAATAACTTAGATATAATCTGCCACTTTTGTGTTTTTTGTAAATATATAACGAGCTTCCACGTTCAATTCTGTAGACTTTATAACTGTCTAACCCAATATAAAGAATAATTTTTTCCCATTTTTTCTTAGGGTTACTTCCTGTTAGTATCACAACATCTTCTCCTTCATACGAAGAGTCTCCTGTTTTCTTCCAGTTAAATTTTTTCAAATTCCTTCTGTGCTGAGAGTCATTAGGAACTAGAGGGTTTACTTCAAACATACTTGTGATAGAGTGTCTCCATTGTTCACGTTTCCATATTCTGTAATCGGCAGATTTTCTAATTTCACTAACTTCCACTCTGCCCATCCAGTAGGCAGGTCCTCGATCTTTGATTTTTATATAGTTTTCAACAAAAAATTTGGCTCTTCCTCCTTCAGTAGCTGCTCTTCTATATAAAAAGTCTGTTTGGTGAATGGAACTAAGTGTATTTAATTTTAGATTTTTTAAAGCATTAAGCACATAATCCTTTGCTGGAAGAAGAACAATATCTTCCAAGGAAACAACATTCTCAGTTAAAGTAATTGTTTTGTTTTCTGAAGCGATAAAGTCAGATACCAATGTTTTATAGGTATTAAATCCTAGATAAGAAACGTACAAAGTGTCTTTTAATTCTGCATCAGAAATACGAAGATTGAATTCCCCATCTTCGTTACTTGATGTACCAATATTTTTGTTGGATATTCCAATGGCAACATAAGGCAGTGTCATTGGTGTTTCATCCATAATTATTCCAGTTAATTCAATAGTTTTTTCTTGAGAAAAAACTTGATGTGATGTTAGAACAAAAAATAGACTGAATAAAATTAATTGTTTTAAGTTAAATAGTTTCATGTAATTAGTGGTTTTGTTTGCTTCACAAAATAATAACAATATCAAGATATATAAAAAACACGAACTGTATATTAACTAGACAGCTATAATATTCTAAAACTAATTAGTTGATTTATACTTAATGCAAACTATAGAATTTAGCAGATGCAGAATTATATAAAAACAAAAGCCTAGAAATATTTTTCTAGGCTTTTGTTTTTTACATGAATTAAAGAGAGTTCTTATTGAGTTCGGAAATCAAAAATGGGTGACGTAGATTCATTTCCGTAACTGTCCTTTGTAATAATTTTCCAATAGTATATAGTATCACTTGAGAGTGAACTGATCCAATACTCATTTACTGTAACGCTTGCAATTGAAGTTGTTGGAGAAGCATTGGTGTCCATAAAAATTTCATAACTTAAGTTGTCTCCATCTAAATCACTCGAATTCCAAGTTAAATTAAAATTTGTTGGTGCTGTACTTCCCATGATTGGATAAGTTGCTTCAGCTGGAAAGGGAGCGTAGTTTTGTGTTCCCAATCCCGCATTGTAAAATTTCCATTCAGAACTTTTGGTCTGGTCCGAAAATCTTTCTCCAATTGCAATAACGTACCAAGAGTAGGGTACACCTCTTTCAAGCGTTACTTTTTTACTTGTCTCAGTAGAAGTGATACCACTTTCTTTATTTGTATTTAGGTTCGTTAAAGTTAGAATATAACTGCTTGCCGATGCGGTGCCATTCCATTCAAATAAAACGTCACTTCTAGTATCAGAAATGATAGTTCCTTGAAAGCATTCTGAATCATTTAAAGGAAATATTAAGGTTGGAGTTTGTTCAACGGAGTTACCACTCCCATCATCTATATCCTCGGATCCAGATGAACAACTCTGAATGATGAAAGTAACTAATAATATATATGTAAGTCTTTTTAAAAGTATCATTTTTTAATAATTTTAGATTGTATTTTATGATTTTTAGAAATGATATTGATCAAATACATTCCTGATGGGATGTCTGAGAAATCAATTATGATCGAATTGTCTAAGAGTTGTGTTTGTCCAGATTTAATGATTTGACCTGTTGTTGAATAAATCTGATAATTTAAGTTATAATCCAAAAAGTTTATCGTAGAAATTAAAAGTGTTTCACCTACAGGATTAGAGGCAAATAGTTGAGTATTCGAGATAGAAATCGATTCTTCATGAGTTCCTTGACAGTCTTTATTTGTCGACACTAAAATTTTATTGGATGGAGCTGTCAGTTCAATTTCAAATTCGTTTTGATCCGTCATATAGGTCGTTTCATTTACCCGAATTCTATAGAACTCAGCACCTGAGAGTTCAAGGTTTACCGTTTTTTTGTTTTTGGAGATATTTGATTTAACAAATAAGTTGGAAGGCTGTGTGATATTTAAATTAAAACTTTGAAGAAAACTATCGTTGTCTTTGATGCTTATTTTTATGACATAGTTTCCTGCCGCTAAACCTGAAAAAGAAGTAGCGTTGTTAAATTCATTGGCAATAGAGGAGTTTTCAAGAGTTGCGATATATTCAAGATTTTCATTGGCAATAATTGAAATTGTTCCATCGGCAGCACCTGAGCAAGTCTCACCTGTGCTTAAAATTTTAAAATTATCAGTTTCAAGTGTGAAAACAGGACATCCTTGTGTGTTAACTGGTGTTCCAAAAGGAGTATCTGGACAAATGTCATCTGCGTCTCCAACACCATCTTTGTCTTGATCATCTTTTGGAAAGGTCAAGCAGTCCTCGCCCGGAAGTCCATAACAGCCTAAACCATTTGGACTCAATTTATAGTTCCAAGTTACTCCGGCTACCCATTTTGTTCCTCCATATTCATTTGCACCTATGTCTGGGGAGTTTCCAATGTATCCATCAGTTATTCCGGGGATTAGCTTACCTGAATCAATAGCTTCAGAAGTAGCTGTTAGATTGAAATTTCCTGTACTTATATTCTGAAAAGAATCTGCTGTTGTTGTTAGATTATTTTGTTTGTCTGATTGAGGTTCCCATTCGTCATCCCCCCCAAGGTTGTTCCATACATTAACATTACTAAAAGCGGTTCCTTCCTTATGCCATGCACCCATTGTTCCGCCCTCATTATTCCATAGTGTATTGTTAAAAATGTCTATATCTGTACCGTTCCAGTTTATTTGTATACCCGTCCATTTCGTGTTCCATATGACATTATGGTGTACAGAAAATCCGGCTGCATTATTATCTAAATAGATACCTGCTGCTTTTTTAAGACCATCTCTAGATAGTGCATCATGAAACCAATTGTGATGAATTACAGTGTTGTTTTGTCTTCCTACGGTGTAAAAAAGACCACAGTCATCTGCAATTAAATTACTTTTTGAAATATCATTGTAAGCAATTTCATTGTTTTCTCCACTATAATTCACTGCATCTCTACCTCCGTTGCTTACTGTGTTATTAATGAATTTTGAGTTCTTCATTCCTCTTAAAACAGCAGGGGCATCATAAGAACCTAGTGTATTAAAATCATGAATGTAATTGTCTTTGATGGTATTGTTTTCACCTCTTGCGTTAATTCCGGTACCAGCACCAAAAGCTATTTCACATTTTTCTATAGTGTTATAGGATCCTTGTAGTTTAAGTGCAGCAACACCAGAATTGAAACTGGTCACAACACCTTGAGTATATGCTCCATAAAATGAAGAAATACCATAAAGGACATTGTTGGTGGTTTTAGAGTTTGTTTGCCATGTGGTAGAGTCTTCCATATTTATTCCTCCTCCAAAAACAGCCAGATTTCTAATTTCAATGTGTTTTCTGTCTTTTAAATTTATGGTTTCTTTTCTTCTTCTCATTTTTACATTACCATCTTCGGGTGCTGAGCCGCCTGGTAATTGTATAAAAAGCTCCATTGTAGAAGGGTTGAAGTACCATTCATTTTGATAATCTAAGGCTGCTTTTACACCTTCTAAATAAAAATCACCTAAATCTGCAGGTGCATGAAAAGTACGTATCCAATCAGGGTCTTTATCTAGATTGAAATTAACTCTTCCTGAAGAACTACTTGTAATTATTGATTTCCAAGCAATCCAACCAGATCCAGGTTTGTCACCGTAAAACCAAACAGCCCCATCGGTCCAATCAATATTCGGGATAGTATTCTCTTCTAAATATGCATTATTTATTACATTGGAGTTACTACCACCAGTATTTCTTAGTGAGTTTAAAGAAAAGGCACCGGGTTGAACTTTATTTGGCCATCTTGCCAAATCTAAAGCCGTCTCGTTATGCATAACAAAATTTTCTTGACCTAAAGAGTTGAACGGAATTGTTGTTTTATAAATAGACCCTGAATCTTGCGTCCAACCTTCCAAAGCTTGCATTGCAGAAATGATTACTCTGTCTCCTGGATAAGATTGGAAAATAATAGGATTGCCGGAAGAACCTGAATTTGCAGGAGCTAAAGTTTCTTCATAAGTACCTTCTTTGATAAATACAACATCTCCAGCAACCGCAACGTTAGCTGCTTTTGTAATGGATAAGTACGGACTTGTTTCGGTACCACTATTAGTATCGTTTCCAGATTTAGAAACATATATGTCCCTGGCGGAAATCTGAAATTGCATCAGAATTACTGGGATGAGAAATAATTTTTTAAATGAAATCATTGAGTTTAAATTTGAATACTTTAATTATTTGGTTTTATGAATTGTGAGAGTATTACTTTTTTGTAACGTCTCTATCTTTATATGATACATGCCAATTGATAAAGGGGTAGTGTCAATTTGAGCTTTATTGTCGTGAATTGTTATCTGTTTGGATAAAACAAGTTTACCTAATGAATTGTAGATGTAAATTGTTGAAGATGAACTTGGGTCTTGTCCAAAATCAATAGTATAAAAATCATTGGCCGGGTTTGGATATCCAAAAATTTCGTTTCCTATGGAAATTTCATTTTTATAAATACCTTGACAGTCCTTGTCTGTTTTTACTGATATTTTGTTGGTTCCGTTTTTTAAAGGAATTTCAATTGTATTTAATGAAGTCTTGAACGTCTTATGATTGTGTGAAATTTCAAATATGTTTCCGCCTTTAAGAGTTAAGATAGTAGTCTTTTTTGTTTGGTTTGTTTTACTGCTTACCTGTAAGGCGTCCGGTGAGGTGATTACAACTTGCAGTGATTCTTGGTAGTTTTCATTTTGTGCAGCTGAAAGGGCGATGGAATAAATTCCGTTAGGTAAATTTTCAACGCTCAAGTTTTCGCTAAAAGTGTAGGTTTCATCATAAGTATCATTATAGATTCTAGCCGTGTATACATCAGAGAAAATGGGATTAAAAAGAATGGCTCCTTCTTGGGTGTCAGGACAAGGATTAGAGATGGTTTTTACACTCATAGAACCAATTTCTTTTTCATAGATATCCGTTGCAAGGATCATAGAACTTATATGACCACCGTTATCAGGAAAGATAACTGAGACACTGTTGTTGTTTTCATTTAGCAGGTTGACTGAAAAAGGAATCTCAATCATACCAAAAAAATCTTCCCTATCTGCTTGATCATAACCTTTATAGTTTGTTGGGACTTCAACCTCTACACCATTTACTTTTACAATAGGTTTTTTCGTGACATCATGTTTCCTACCAATACTCATTCTAAGGTTCGCAAATCCGCTTCCTTTGATGATATTGTTAAAAGTGTAGTTGATTTCATTATTTGTAGTAATCGGTTCAAGATAATTTGAAGCATAATAATTGCTTGTTTTTACAGAATTGCTGAACTCAATATTTTCTTTAAAAGTGTATTCGAGCATTACAAATTCATCTTTGATTAGGTTTATTTCGGATGGACTTGTGCTTGAGGAGTTGCTAGTATAAACATGTGCTTGTTGTGGGTAAATGATCAAATCTTTAACAAGTACAGATTCTAAAAGTGTTGTGTTTGAGAGGAAATTCAAATTCACTTTTTGTTCATGTTCATCAAGATTATTGAGAGCAACATACATTTTAGCATTTTTTACAAATGCATGGCATTGAATATCAGGATTGTCACTTTTTATCAACACTCTTTTTCCCTCAACATTTTTCCAAAGTTCATAAAAAAGGATTCTAGGTGTGTATTCCCAGTCTTCTATTTGGTCTACTGGTACGCCTATGTTGGTAGGTTTCCAAAGAACCGCACCGTAGGGTTGGTAATTATTTTCTGCCGTAATATGCCAAGTAGCCTTACCTGTTATAAATGGAATAGAATTACAAATTCTGTCTTCTCTATCTAATAGATTTAAAAGGATATGATTTATGGAAGCAACCGTTTGAATGCTCGCTAAATCACTGTAATCGTCACCATATCCTTTTTCAATAGCTCCATATTCTGTTATGGCATGTGGTTTTATTTTATTCCATTTCAGCATGCTATAGTTTTCTATGATGTCTAGAATAGCTTCCGAATTACTACCAGATCTTTTACTGTCCTGGCCGGTTACATTAATTCCATCATACAAATGTGTAGAAAATCCATACATGTTTTCTCCAGCTACATCCATAAATAACTTCATATTATCTTCCCATTGGCCAAAATCCCATAACTCCATGGAAGGCCATGCGGCAGAGTAACCAATTACTTTCATGTTTTTAAGTTCTGGCTTGGCATGGATGCTTTTACCTACTTCATTATAAAACTGAGCCATTTGAGTTTTGATACGTTGATTCTCCTCAGGATCCCATCCTTCATAAAAATCATCAGCATGTACAAAAGGTTCGTTCATGACTTCGAAAAACTCTTGTCTGCCTGAGTTGTTGGCAAAATTGTTATAGTATTCTACAGCCCAATCTGCAGCGGAAAAAATATTGAGTCCATCTTTAAAAGCACTTCTAGGGTGCTCCGTGGCTACATAGTTTGATAACACAGCTTTGATGGTGCTGTTTTCAGGTCTTGGATCTGGGTAGACTCCTACTTCTCCAGTTTTGCTTTTAGCATAAGAATAGGCGCCCCAAAATCCCCTTCCTCCCGTTACGTTATAGTCTAAACGGAATTTTGATTGTTCTGTATCAGAACCTGTATCATGTACTGAGAAAAATTTAGTCCTATCCAGTTCAGAAATCTCCCCAATAAAACGTTGGCACTTTTGATCTATGTATACGTTAGATTCTTGTGCTTGTCCGTCGTGAAAAAGAATCGTTACAAAGAGAATAACAAATATTCGAATATTAGATCTCATGAATGGGTCAGTTTGGTTGGTGTATCAAAATTACTTGTTAAGTAAATTTTGTTGGGAAACAGATGAAGTTGATAGGGAAACAAATGTCTTTATCTAGTCTATCAGATGGAATTGTTCTTTATGAAAAAGAAAAAGCGTAATTCGGTTAGAATTACGCTTTTTATAAAGGCTTTAGTTTAGTTTTGATCCAATTGTTTAGTTTTTGATAAGTTTCCTCAAAATGCCATTGTCCATTTGAAGTATGTATATTCCGTTTGGAAAATGAGATAAATCTATAATGTTCGTAGCTGGAATTGTAAGTAAATGCTTTCCTAAAATACTTTTAATATGAATTAGTTTTGCATTTTCAATATTTGAAATGTGTATTGTCCCGTTGGTTGGATTTGGATATATTTTAATCTTATTTAAGGTTTCTTTTTCTGCTGAAAGAGGTTCAGAAATAGTTAAATAAGAATGACTCGGCATTGTTGGTGTGAAATTGGGGTCTGAACCATCGAACATTCTCAATTCGTATCTGTAGGTTGCA
>NZ_JAQWGB010000100.1 GCF_029238425.1 Flavicella sp. | reverse complement strand
TTTATATCTTCGTTCTAAGTTACAAAGAAAACTGAAAAATTGTTTATATGTGACTTTTAGAATAAAAAATACATAACAATTTGAGTGCAGAAAGAATTATTTT
The DNA here is from genome assembly GCF_029238425.1 of Flavicella sp. GTDB lineage: Bacteria > Bacteroidota > Bacteroidia > Flavobacteriales > Flavobacteriaceae > Flavicella. The sequence goes on along the minus strand of NZ_JAQWGB010000100.1, from coordinate 6,053 downwards.
AGGGATTGATCCAGGAACTACTATTATGGGGTTTGGTTTGATTCGGGTGGTGAAGAAAAAAATGGAGTTTATTCAAATGAACGAATTGCTGCTTCAAAAATATGATGATCCCTACACGAAACTAAAATTAATTTTTGAAAGAACCATTCAATTGATTGATACCTATCATCCAGACGAGATTGCGATTGAGGCCCCTTTCTTTGGGAAAAACGTACAGTCTATGTTGAAATTAGGAAGAGCACAAGGAGTTGCCATGGCGGCAGGATTGTCTAGAGAGATTCCTGTAACCGAATATTTGCCTAAAAAAATAAAAATGGCTATAACGGGGAATGGTAATGCCAGTAAAGAGCAAGTTGCCTTGATGTTAAAAAGTACTTTGAATTTAAAAAGTTTACCAAAAAATTTGGATGCTACAGATGGTTTGGCTGCCGCGGTTTGTCATTATTACAACAGTGGAGTTAAAGTTGGAGGGAAAAATTACAGCGGTTGGGCTTCTTTTGTAAAAGAGAATGAAGGCAAAGTAAATAAATCGAAGTAGGGAAATTAGGTATTAGCTATTTAGGAATTTTTTTATTAATAATGTAATTATTAAAAAAAATAGACAGCCGGTTGTCACTTCGAGTGAAATTATGAATGAAATGAATAATTTAGTATCGAGAAGTTTTTAGACTTAAATTTACATAGTTTTGGATACACCTCTCCTTCGTCTAAGCATGGTCATTGAGCGGACACTGAGCCTGTAGAAGTTGTCATGTGAAGAATTTAAAATTTCGCAACGATAATAAATACCCTTCGACAGGCTCAGGGTCCGGTATTCGGAGGCTGAACTTGTCGAAGTCTCGTGTTAGAAATTAAAACTCGAAAACTAATATAAATACCCCTCGAAGTGCTTGTAGAAGTGCGTTCACTGACAGAGCCGGGAGGTTGAGATGATAGAAGACGAAAACTAAGACTAAGACAAAAAAGATAGTAAAAAGCAAAGTCAAAGTCATCGTCAAGGTGAACAACTAATTGTAACTTCGAGTGAAATTATGAGTGAAATAAATAATTTAGTATCGAGAAGTTTTTAGGCTTAAATCTACATTGTTCTCATGACACTTCTCCTTCGTATAAGCATGGTCACTGAGTGGTCACTGAAGCCCTCGAAGTGCCTGTCGAAATGTGGTACTGACAAATTCATAAGACTGAGCCTATTGAAGTCTCGGTTACCAAAATTAGAGTGTCATTTTGTAGACTTCTTTTTTTGTGCAATTACTACTCCCCAAATAATTAAACCAGCAGCTAAGCATTGTGTCCATCCCAATTTCTCGCCATCAAAAACTCCCCAGGCAACTGCTACTAAGGTGATCAAATAAGATACCGAGGCAGAAAAAACAGGACTTGAGATTTGTATCAGTTTATTGAAAAGCAACATAGCCATACTGGTTCCTATCGCAGCCAAAATAATTACATAGCCCAAAGAAGTGTAGTTGATTTTTTCTGTGAGGTCTCTTTCAAAAAAACCTGAGAAGGAAAGTACTATAATTGCAAAAGGTATTAATAAAGTAAAAGTGGCTGATGTGATGCTTACCGTGTCTAAATCTTTAAATTTCTTTTTAAGGTAATTTACGCTAAAAGCATAGCCCGTTGCTGCAATAAAAATGAGGAATGCATACAAATGATTTTTTGTTGGGTTGGCAAGAGCGTTTTGGTATAATAGCAGTAAAGTTCCAAACAAGCCTATAAATACGCCCAAAGCTTGTTTTTTTGAAAAGCTAAAATTGAAAAAGAAAACTCCTAACACCATGGTGATTAAGGGTGTTAAAGAATTTAGCACAGCTGCTATAGAACTGTCAATTTCTGTGATGGCATACGAAAATAGAAACACGGGGAAAAAGGTTCCGAAGATCGCTACAATAAAAAGTGGTTTCCAATGCTTTTTATCGATATGTTTGAATTTTTTTATTCCAATAAAGAATAGAATAATTCCTGCAAAAATGATTCTCAACGCACCTATTTCCATAGGGCTGAATCCTAATAGTGCTTTTTTGATTAGGATAAACGAGCTACCCCAAGTTAAAGAGAGAATAAATAGGAGAAGCCATTTGAAATTTTTCATTGTATCTTTGTAATCTAAATGTAAAAGTGCGCATTTTTTTCGGATAATAATCATATTCTATCTAAATTGCGGCAGCTAAATATTCTATTATGAGAGTTATAAAAATTATTTGTTTGGGTTTGCTTGTCTCTTTTTTTACAGTTTCTTGTAAAGAAGCTTCTAAAGGAGCTAAAGAGGGGGTAGAAAAATCGATGAAGGGAGAAAACCTAAAGAAAATTGAAGTTGGAATTGAGGGGATGACTTGTCAGATAGGTTGTGCAAAAACAATTGAATCTAAGCTTTCTAAAATGGAAGGAATTAATTCAGTATCTGTTTCTTTTGAAGATAAATTAGGGAAAATCGTTTATGATGCAAATAAAATTTCCGAAGAAGAAATTACAAAAAAAATTACAGGAATTGCTGGGGGCGAAACCTATTCTGTTACTTCAGTTAAAGAAATGAAATCTGGATGTTGTTCGGCCGATTTGAAACACTGTGCCATGAAGTGCAGTAAAACTTGTACAGAAAAAGATTGTGCTAAATGTGAAGCGGTACAAGCAGAGTGTAAAACCAAGTGTGCTACAGAAAAACAGGCATGTTGTAAGGGAAAAACAGAAGTTTGCGAAAAAAAATGTACTGAGACATGTACGAAAAAAGATTGCGAAAACTGTGCAAAAGCTACGGCAGAATGTAAAATAAAATGTGCTGCTAAAGATAAAGCTTGTTGTTCAGCAGATTTGAAAGAATGCACAATGAAATGTGAAACAGGATGTACTGAAAAAGACTGTGCTAAATGTGCGTCAGTACAAAAAGAGTGCAAAACGAAATGTGCTACTGAAAAGCAATCATGTTGCGTTGCGACAGCGGAAACACAACATAAAGAATGCCAGACTAAATGCTCTAAAAAAGATTGTGCCAAGTGTGCATAAAGATTTAGTTATCTAGCATGATTTCATTGAAATTCATATTGTAAACCATCCTGATTAGGGTGGTTTTTGTTTTGTTATTCTGTAAATAATAGCCTATTTGTTTAGTACTGTTTCTTATCTAGTTTTTGGTAACGAGATCGTAGTCAGGGGTAGCTAAGTCTCCTGTCTAGTAAGGGGGACAATTAAAAAGCCATCCACGAGAACATTTCGAGGACCGCAGTGATTATAATAACTTCCTCAACATAAGATTAGTTTTCTTCTGTGATGATGCCTTATGGGCAGTTAGATATTTAGAATCAAAAAATAAATAGAATTTTAAAGGAGTAAGGTCATTGAATTTGCAGTCGAGTATCATTTCAATAAAAAAGACTAGAACTAAAAAGCTGTTTGAGAACATAGTTCGAGTTGTTTTTAGTTAGACTTTTGAATTGTAAAATGATCGACGAAAGTTCCAGACTTGATTTTTTGTTTCGTTTTGTATCAAGACAAAATGAAAATAAAAGTAAGTTGGTAATGTTTCATTAAAACTTCCACGGTTGCACTAGCAATCTAACTCTTGAATCCGTATTTTTGTAGTCGGTTAAAATTAAAATTATTTCTCTTGAAAAAACACTTTAAAACCATCGTAAAAGCAGCATTGATTTCAGTGTATGTTATTTTTATTGCAGGTTCTGTGGTTCGTATGACAGGTTCTGGAATGGGCTGTCCAGATTGGCCAAAATGTTTTGGTTATTATATACCACCTACAGATGAGGAGCAGTTGGTTTGGCATCCAGAGACGGGATATTCAGAAGGGACCATTATTATAGAAAATGAAGCACTGATAGTTGCAAAAAAAGATTTCAAAACTTCAAGTGATTTCAAAGCTGAAAACTGGGATCCCTATACAAAACACGAATATGCAATATTTAATGTTTATCATACTTGGACGGAATACATCAATCGATTAGCATCTGTACTTTCTGGATTTATATTTTTGTTTTTAATAGTGGGTGCTGTTAAGTTTTGGAAAGAAAATAAACGCATTACTCTCTATTCTTTTGGAGCTTTCTTTTTAATGTTGTTTGAGGCTTGGTTAGGGAAGACAGTAATTGATTCTGTTTTGAAGCCCTCCGTAATTACCATACATATGGTTGCTGGCTTGTTGATAATAGCGCTGCTTTTGAAAGTGCTACATATCTTGTCGGAAAAAGAAGTAGCTTCGAAACCTTTTAATAGAGTATTTCACAATTTACTAGGGATTTCTATTGTGTTATCGGTAATTCAGATTGCCTTAGGAACGCAAGTAAGGCAGTTTGTAGATGAGCAAGTAAAGTTGTTTGGTTTTGAAAACAAGCAAATGAGTCTGTACAATCCGAGTGTTAAATTTTATGTGCATCGGTCGTTTACGATTCTTATTGTACTACTTAACTTTTTCATCTATTGGAAAAATGAAACTTTGAAATTAGAGTTTAAATTACCCAAATACATTATAGCATTGTTGGTTTTTGAAGCATTGTCTGGCATCTTGATGTATTATAGTGATTTTCCATTTGGAACACAGACGGTTCATTTGTTGTCTGGAGCTTTATTGTTTGGAACGCAATTTTATCTTTTGATGCAAAATGCAAGCTTAAAATCCTTTAAATCTTAGGATTAAAGTTCTTGTGTTTCCCTAGGTTATTGAAACAGAAACCAAGGAATAAATACAAATCTTTTTTCTAACTTTGCAAAAAATTATTTTTTATGTCAAATTCTTTTGGAAAACTCTTTAAAGTAAGCACTTTTGGTGAATCACACGGACCTGCAATAGGGGGGGTAATTGATGGATGCCCTCCTGGGGTAGAATTAGACTTTGAAGCCATTCAAAAAGAATTAGATCGTAGAAAACCTGGTCAGTCAAAGATAGTAACACAAAGAAAAGAACCAGATGAGGTAGCTTTCCATTCTGGGATATTTGAAGGGAAAACAACAGGTGCATCCATTGGTTTTTTGATTCAGAATACAAATCAAAAGTCAAATGACTATTCTCATATAGCAAATACTTTTAGACCTTCTCATGCCGACTATACTTATGATAAAAAGTATGGGAATAGAGATTATAGAGGTGGTGGTAGAACTTCAGCAAGAGAAACTGCCAATTGGGTAGTAGGTGGAGCTATTGCAAAACAAGTAATTCCTCAGATAAAAATAAACGCATATACTTCTGCTATTGGAAATATCAAATTAGATACACCGTATCAAGAATTGGATTTTTCTCAGATAGAATCAAATATTGCTCGTTGTCCAGATGTTGCTAAAGCAGAAGAAATGATTGAGTATGTTTCTAAAATTAAAAAACAAGGAGATACCGTTGGAGGTGTTATTTCTTGCGTGATTCAAAATGTGCCTGTAGGATTAGGAGAACCTATCTTTAACAAACTACATGCGGCGTTAGGTCAAGCGATGTTATCAATCAATGCTGTAAAAGGTTTTGAGTATGGTAGTGGGTTTGACGGAGCAGAAATGAAAGGGAGTGATCATAATGATATCTTCAATACGGACGGCACTACAAAAACCAATATGTCTGGTGGTATTCAAGGTGGGATTAGCAACGGAATGGATATCTATTTTAAAGTTGCCTTTAAGCCAGTTGCTACTTTAATTCAAAAACAAATGACCATCGATAAAGATGGAAATGAAGTGGAAATGATGGGGAAAGGTAGACATGATCCTTGTGTGGTGCCTAGAGCTATTCCTATTGTAGAAGCGATGGCTGCGATGGTGATGACTGACTTTATGATGTTAAATCAAGCTAGTAAAATCTAGTTTTTTATTAAAAAGTCTTGTTTGCTAACATCTCTATTGATAAGGATAGATTTTGTTTGAAAGTCAATTTTGTTGTTTCCAGCAACCATTAATAAATTGGTAGGGAAAAGCAATCCTTCTATTTCAACATAATTTCCAAAAAATAGTTGTTGTAAAAAGGTAGTGCCATCTTTTTCTTGGATACTTACACCTTTTCTTTTCAAGCCAGAATCCACTGAGTAGTATACTTTTGTATTGTCGATTTTTAATACGTGACAATC
>NZ_JAQWGB010000135.1 GCF_029238425.1 Flavicella sp. | reverse complement strand
AAAAACCAACCATTCATTCAAACCAATTGGCAAAGAGTTGTGATAAAACGGATACAACGTGGTCAAACCTGCCCAAGCAACAGCTATTAAAAATATTTTCAGTCCTGGTACATTTCTTAGAAACACTTTTTTCCTGAAAACCCTTACTGTTGGCAACATATAAAACAAAGTGCAGAGCGCAAAAGGCAGAATAAAAAACAGCTCCTCGAGTCGCATTTTTAACACACAGTCAATTAATAATAGAAGAACAACACCATTTAAAACCAACAAGCCTTTTAAATTTTCATCAAACCATTTCTGTATTTCTGGTTTCAGAAGTTCATTCTTAGACTTCAAATATCGTATCATATTGTAAGAAAAACATGTAGATAAGCTGATAAAAAACGCAGAATATGTCATATCAACATTAAAATACAATCCTGTTATTAAAACTAATGCTCCCGCAGATATTGATACATGAATATTGCTCTGTACATAATAGGAAAAAATTCTAGATATGAATGAGATAAATCTTTTGCTCGTTGCCAATAGAATTAATATGATTTCAAAAACAAAAATTTGCCTTACTTAATTAATATCTTTTTGCTTAACATCCCTTTATCGGTAAAAACCTTAACAATATAAATTCCATCAGCAATGGTCTCAGTCAAGATCCTTACTTCTTCAGAACTTGTATTTAATTTATTTTCTAATATTTTTTTACCTAAAGCCGAATATAATTCAATCTTAAACACCTTCTTTTCCACCGTATAAACAACAAGTTCTTGAGTGCTATCATCTTGATATATCAAAGTATTATCTCCAAAACTATTAGTTTTTACAGACAAGGCATCCTTTTCTCTAAAAACAAGTCCAAACCTATCAGAATATACTCCTTTGTCCAGTGTTAAAGATATAGTATTAGACAAGTCATAAATCCTACCATTTAAAAGATCAACAAGATAGGAATCATAGGAATCCATATATTCTTTACCATCTACCATTAACTTAACTGTCTGATTCTCTTCAATAACTATTCCAAGAGGAACATGCAAATCATTTTCAATTTGACCAACTCCTGCAATAATTAAATTCAAATCAATTTCTGGAATATCCCAAAAAATGTCAGTGTCTTGAATATCAAAGACAGAACTATCATACCCACTTTCATAGTTTTCAAGAGTATTTCCTTGCTTAAAGTTTATTCCTAGCTGTCTATGAACCTCATTATTTTGTTCATTTACGTAATCAAACCCTATTTTAAAATTTGGAATTTGATCATTGTTTGATTTTTTTACTTTTCCACCAGACTTAAACAACACGTTGTCATTACTGAAAGCTCTTTGAGAGTTTTGAAAAGTAACTACACCACCTTGTGATGCTCCTGCTGAAACAAAGAACCCTTGTCCTACTGCTATATATTGAGAAGGTTCTTTATAACCTCCCTCTCCAAAACCAGCCGTTCCATCTGTGGTTGTATACACGTTGGCCGCTACACCCATAGCCTGATTTCGTTGAGAATACCCACCTTCATATCCATATTTACCATGACCTTCAACATTACCTTCAGTTGTCGTTTCCCCAGTATGTTCCCAAAAATAAATTGTTCCATCTATAGAACCATCATTATCTGATATAAACTCACTAACATTTAATACACTCGGATATGGATTACCTAATAGAGAAGTTGTATTCGGAGAAATAGTTTTTGAAATAGTTCCATCATTTGGAGTACCAATAAATGTATAATTCTGCGGTGATCTTCCTGTACTTTTCATAGTATACCCTTCACCGATATTTATATTTCCATCATCTAATTTCTGCGACCAATCGCTTCTACTTGTTCCATTAAAATAAGTGTAGATCCAATAATTAGCTATTGTTATTGGATCTGTAGCAGCTCCGTTTAACGAATTTAAATCTGAATAAGAAACAAAATTTATTTCTTTTTTAGCTGAGTTTTCAGATGTAGGTGTAGTACCATCATGCATTACATCTTGAACCTTAAAGTTTGTATTCCCTAATGACTTGACCACAGGTGATGACCAGTAATGATAACGATATGAATTGGGTACACTTCCTTGTTGATCTCTGTATACAATTCCGTCTCCCTGGACATTGGATAAACCTATATGAGACTGAATCAATTGAGCATCTCCTATCAATCGAATTTCACCATCTAGAACAAACTCTCCATTAACCTCTAAAAACTGATCATTATTTACAACTAATTTAGAATCTTCTCTTACCCAAGCACACCCCACATTAGCACTACTTTCCATAATTCCATTCGTAAGTGTACTTTCTGCATCAATAACTAAAACCTTATCTCCATCAGCTGCAGAATTTACAGCATCTATTGTTGGTGCCCCTGTAACGCTTTCACTAGAACCTCCAGTCCAACTATTCGAATCACCATTCCAGAATATACCATTGACTTCACAAAATGTAAAATACTGCGTACCAATAAAGTCAACTTTTGCCGATTGATAAACTCCTTGATCTGTTAATGGGTAATAATTCACATTGGTAGTAAATGCAGGATCATCTGCTACTTTTAATAACTTCACTGTATTGGCTGTATTTAAAACAGTAGACAACACAAAATCATCAGCATTATTCAATCCATTGTCTTCAATAACAGAAACCTCTACAGATCCAATAGTACCTGTTTCAACAGCTTTCCAAACTCTGTCCATTTGTTTCTCAGGAGAACACAATAAGGTTTTTGAAGAAGTACTAGAAATATTAGCTCCGTTATTCCCCCACATTAAAAAAGACTTATTACCATTTATATTATTTGAATTAGCAGCGTTTGAAGCAGCAATATCTCCTAATCCTATAGTAACGATAGCATCTAAACTAATAGATTTTGATTGCTTTTGTACCAAAGCCATGTCATCATCCCTACCAATACCAGCAACATCATTATGATATCCTGCATTGGCTGCATAATCCCAAACTGTTGTTGTTAAATCTTCGAGTAGGTAACTCCCCTGAATAACATCAGGATTTGATCCCCCAAAGTCATCATCTCCATCAGAATCCGTTTTATCCAACGTAATTCCATATTTGATTGCTAAATACGACTGTATTTGTTGCTGTCTATTTTTATCTGGAACCACATTTGTAATGATGATTTCTGCAATTTCACCCGTAAATTGATTTGATCCCGCTGTTTGAGATCCAATAAACATCGTTTGATTATTTCCTGTACCAGAATTTGTTCCTGTGTCTGTATCAATAGTCAATCCATTCTGTGATATCGATCTAGAATTGCCATTTGGAGTAGTGCTATTGACATTTGCTCCATAGGTAAATAAATTAAATTCATTTACAGCCATTACCCCTCCATTATCATTGGAGGTATTGTTTCCATGTTGAAAATTAACATTTGTATTATTCGTTACATTCATGGCCAACCTACCTGAAGTTTCCGCTTCACTAAAAACATAACCTATCTGATTGGCATCTGATTTTACAACAGTATATGCCCAAATAGCATCATAACTTAAATTATTTCCCAAGACACTGCTTGCAATTTCCATATATTCAGAGCCATCAAATTGAATCGTAGGATTGAAATTTAGTCCAACGTCAATCTTTTCAGGTTGATTTGACGATGCACTTGCATCCTTGTCACCACTCTGATCTTCCCAACTTGATACTAAAGAACTTCCAGTTACTTCCTTATCTGCTCTAAGCCATAAAATCGTTCCCAAATCAGCACTTACTGGGGGTGGATTATTATTTGTATCTCTATAATCAACATCATTAGCACCATCCGTATTTGGAAGACTCGCATTCGGATCGTTAATTTCATCATTCACATCTACATCATTCAATTCAGCCCCTTCAAAGATATCATCCAAACCATCATTATCACTATCAGTGCCCAAACTCCCTGATTCTATAATTCCGTTCTCATCAATATCATCTACACCATCATTATCAGAATCTTCATTCAAGTAATCAGAGGTACCAACAGTTGTTTCAACAGGACTCAATCCTCCAGCATAATTATCATCAACACCATCGTTATTTACATCTGTAATTCCAGCTCCTATTCCACTAGGTGCTACATAACCATCTGTTACTTGTCCTTCTATATTATCAGGTATCCCATCATTATCAGAGTCAATATCGAGGTGATTCGGTATTCCATCATTATCAAAATCATATACATCAGCAATGCCATCAGCATTTCCATCTGTATAATTGGTATCTGTTGCACCATCTCCAGGGGTATCATCAGAAACATCCATATAATTTGGAATCCCATCATTATCCTCATCGGCATCAGGTAAGTATATTCCACTTTCAACAGTATCTAAAATCCCATCATTGTCATCATCTAAATCCGCATTATCAGGTATTCCATCTCCATCTTTATCAAAATCAGAACTAGCATCTCTATAATCAACATCTCCTAGTGCACTAGCGTCCTCGTCAGTATCGGTCAATTCAGAAATAGGATCTGTGATAGAATTATTTACATTATAAGCCAATAGGTCAACATCATATTTATCAACTAAACCATCGCCATCACTATCTGCAGTACTACCTGAATTTAAAACATCAGACAAACCACTTTCATCTGTATCCAAAACACCATCGTTATCAGAATCCGTATTTCTAAAATCTAATTCAGTTGCTCCATCATAATTATTTGGAGAAAGTCCAGTTGCTGTAAATGCATCATTATTTTCATAAGCAGCATCCACTCCATTCAGTCCAACATTTCCAGAAGGCACCGTATAACTTTGAGTAGATTGAGCCTCGATATTATCAGGAATACCATCATCATCTGAATCAATATCCAGATAATCGGCTGTTGTATCTGTTGCTGAAGTTATATTTGGTGT
>NZ_JAQWGB010000134.1 GCF_029238425.1 Flavicella sp. | reverse complement strand
ATTCCTGCAGAAACAGTTTCTCAGGAGACGGAAGCAATCGAGGCAGAGGATCAAACAGTTTCTTTTAAAGACGAACTTGAAAAAACAATTCAAATAATTACAGCAGTGGAGAAAAAATCTGACTGTTAATTCTATCATTTTAATATAAAAAAAGGGATCTCATTTGAGATCCCTTTTTTGTTGAAATAAACTATTTCAAATAAATATTATTTATGTAATTTGGATGCTTATGAAAGAGAGTATGTTTTCAGTGAGCAAAGTGGTTTCCTTAGTGAATAGTGGGTATGAAAGTATAAAGAAATTGATTCTTTTTTTTGTTGCCTTACTTTATGTAATCACGGCCTATAATAGTATGGGAATGTATTATGCCGATGAGCATTTTCAAATTGTTGAATTTGCAAATTATAGATTAGGAGTCAATAGTTTAAATGATATGGCATGGGAGTATGATGCCAAAATAAGACCTTCAATTCAACCTGTTATTTGTTATTTTCTAATTAAATTGTTTGGTTTTTTTTCAATTAAAAATCCATATATTATTTCTTTTGGATTTAGACTTTTAACTGGGTTTCTGTCCTTAATGGCGATTGTATATTTTATCAGGAAAACCGAATTTCATTTTACTAAAAAAAAGATAAGTTATTATATTATTTAATATCTGGTTTTTTGTGTTTTTTAGCTTTTTTAAATGTTAGGTTTTCTTCGGAAGCATGGTCCAGCTTATTCATGGTATTCGCAGTTGGTTTGATTTTATCAAATAAAGAAAAGAACCTTAACCTATATTTTATAGGTTTGCTTTTTGGGTTTGCTTTTTTGTTTAGATTTCAAACGGTTTTTTCATTTATGGGTATTCTTGTCTGGTGTATTCTGATAATGAAGATGAAATGGACTGAGATTATCAAGTTAATTGGAGCCTTTGGGATAATTTTAATCTTAGGGACAGTACTAGATTTTTGGTTTTACGGTTCATTCGTTTTAACTCCATATAATTATTTTTATAAAAATATAATTGAGGGAGTTGCATCCAATTATGGGATTCAACCTTGGTATTTTTATGTTGAAACTATGATAATGAAACCTATTGTATTTATAGGTCTCCCTATTACGGTCTCATTGATTTATTTTTTTATTAAATATCCTAGACATGTGATTACATGGGTGGCATTCCCGTTTATCTTAATGCATTCTCTAGTGGGGCACAAAGAATTTAGGTTTTTATTCCCACTTGCGAATTTTGTCCCTTTCGTAATAATGGTTGCGATTCATAAAAATGAAATAAAATTTAGAAAAGGAAGTTTAAAAAGTTTAATGATAGGCCTAGTGGTAGTCGTTAATACTTTAATGTTGATTGTTTATTCCTTGAAACCTGCCGGAGCTGGTAGATTAATTCCTTCAAAATATTTGTATGAGAATTATCAAGATGAAGAAATATTACTTGTTCATGAAAAGGAAGATTTTGCCTTTACACATGAAAAATGGGGTTTTTCTATGAAGTTTTACGAACAGAAAAATATAGAAACTAAATCATTGCAGAGTCTTGATTCTTTAACGTCAGTTATTTCAGAGTCTCAGAAGATAATTTTTCTTTTGGTAAGTAAAGAAAACTTGGATAATGCTGGAGAAAATATTGATGAAGATAATTGGGAATTAGTAACAGAGTCAATGCCATTAAAACTCCGTTGGATTAGAATGTTTGAGGATTATGGTTTGAATATCCCGAGGACGGGAGAGTTTTTGTTACTTTATAGATTGATTGACAATAAAATAAAAGAATAGATGTTAAAATAATCCATGAATTTGAGCGTCAATCTTATCAATGATACTTCCAAGATCCTCTTGGTTTTCTACAAAATCAATATTGTCAACATCAATAATCAATAGTTTTCCTTTGTCGTATTGAGATGCCCAAGCCTCATATCTTTCATTCAATCTGCTTAAATATTCTATGCTAATGCTATTTTCATAGGCTCTTCCTCTTTTGTGAATTTGCCCTACCAATGTTTTAATATCGGCTCTCAGGTAAATAAGTAAATCAGGTGGTGTTACTAGATTCTCCATCAAATCAAATAAAGAAGAGTAGTTGTTGTAGTCTCTGTTTGTAAGCAGTCCCATTGCATGTAGGTTAGGAGCAAATATTTTTGCATCTTCATAAATGGTTCTATCTTGAATGATGTTTTTACCGCTTTTTTGAATTTTTAAGATTTGGTCAAATCTACTGTTTAAAAAGTAAACTTGTAGATTGAAGGACCAGCGCTCCATCTCACCATAAAAATCATCTAAATAAGGATTGTCTTCTGCGTTTTCAAAATGAGCGTCCCAATTGTAGTGTTTTGCTAAAAGTTCTGTAAGCGTCGTTTTTCCTGCGCCAATATTTCCTGCTATCGCTACGTGCATAGATAGATTTTTATAATAATTAGGGTACTAAGATATTATTTTTTATCAGTAGAAAAAAGAT
>NZ_JAQWGB010000124.1 GCF_029238425.1 Flavicella sp. | reverse complement strand
AAAGGTCCTTTCATACAAGTTCATATTTAGTCATAGCGTTGCAAAGATAAGGAAAATATTAAACTTTAATCTTTTCTATATCAGTCTAGTTGACGCATTACTAAAAACAAACTTCCAGATCTGTAATTTACTCTTGTGAAGTTCCGTTGTAATAATACACCTTCCAAACTCCTACTCGAACTCCATCGTGATATTGACCCTGCTCTTTCAATTTACGGTTTGGATAATACACTTTCCACTCTCCATTACGCTCATTATTGGTATACGCACCAGATTCTTTCAAAACACCATCTTCATAATATACTTTACTAGGCCCTGTAAGAACTCCAAAATTATACGTTTTTACACTTTTTAATCGTCCTGAGTTATAATAAATTTTATGCGATCCATAAGGTGAACCATTTCTAAACAAGATTCGTTCACTAATATAAACACCCTCATTATAATAAACGACCTCACCTTCAAACTTATCAGATTTTTCTTCCAAGGAAATCCCTTTTTTAATCTTTAGACCGTCTTTGGTATAATCTACAAAATGATAGGAGTCTTTAAATCGGACTTCTTTGTGTTCTGACAATCTATAATAGGTTGCAGAATCCTTTAATTGCACTTTCCAATCAGCATCAAACCAAATGGTATCCTTTTGTGAAAACACAACACTCGTTATTAAAAAAAACAACAAATAAACTACTCCCCTAAGCTTCATAACTTTTACAATTCTTTAGCACCAAATCCAACTTCATCGTGGATATAGTGACCATTTTGACAAAAACCGGCAAGTTCATTTGCAATAAATTCTTGTACTGTTTCTTTTTCTGAAATGGGGTATAACACATGTACATTGGCACCTGCATCCAACGTAAAACAAATATTAGAATTATTTTCTTCTCGGTAATTCCATATTTCCTGAATGATTTCCAAAGTTTTTGGTTTCATCAAAATAAAATAAGGCTGACTCGTCATCATCATTGCATGCAGTGTAAGTGCTTCACTCTCTACCAATGCAACAAACTCTGAAATAGCACCTTTTTCTAAAATAGTTTTCATTTTAGAAATATTATCATAAGCCTGAGCAAACCTATTTTTCGCAAAAGGATGCCCGTGCATTAAATCATGACCAACCGTACTGCTCACTTGTTTCTCTCCTTTATCAACCAACAAAACGGTGTCTTGATAATTTTTAAAGATAGGTGCTACAGTTGAAGAAAATGGCACTCCAAATAAATCTGAACTTCCTTCAATCTCTGAATGCTCTCCCCAAACGACCAACTCACCTTTGACGCTTCTACAAGCACTACCAGAACCTAATCGGGCTAAAAAAGAAGCCTTTTTATAAAAATACTCTTCAGAAATAGTTGGGTTTAATTGTTTCTCTAGTTGCATCAAACACATAGAAATAGCAGACATACCACTAGCTGAAGATGCAATACCGCTACTATGAGGGAAGGAGTTCTCTGAACTTATTACAAAATTATAATCTTTGATAAATGGAACATAGCTTACGATACGCTCAAAGAATTTTTGGATTTTTGGCTGAAAGGAAGGTTTTTCTTCTCCTTCAAAAATAATTTTAAAACAAAACGCATCATCTTGTTCTTCCTTTTTAACAAAAGACAAACTGGTATTGGTATGACAATTATTTAAGGTAAAACTTATAGATGGATTTTCTGGCAACTGAGGATCTCTTTTTCCCCAATATTTAACCAAAGCAATATTACTAGGTGTCTGCCAAGTAGTCTTTCCACTTTTCACATCATTTCGGCTTGCAATAGCAATAAAATCGTTTGTAGTCAAATCTTATAATTTTTCAGCAAAGATACTTGTTTTACTCAAATAGACTCCAATCTAGACAACACATCTTTTCGATAAGACCGACTAATGGGAATTGCAACTTTTGGCAACTCTACAAACTCACTAGTAAAAGATTCTATTTTATCAATTGAAACCACAAAAGAACGGTGACACCTCATAAACATTTCATAAGGCAATCGAGCTTCAATGCTAGAAATCGTTTCTCTAGTAACAACCGTTTTACTGGGTAAAACAATTTTAATATAATCACTTAAACTTTCAACAAAACAAATGTCAGTAAATTTTATTTTTATCATTTTCCTATCCGACTTTACAAAGAAAAAATCTGACACCAATGAAGCTTGCTCCATTGATTTTTGCTCAACAATTTCTTTTACTATGCCAAGATATTTATACACCGCCTGCTGCAAACGATCAAAAGAAATAGGTTTTAACAAGTAATCAATCGCCTGCAAATCAAAACCATCAACCGCATACTCTCTATGTGCTGTAGTAAAAATTATTCTTATCTCTTTATTGATTGATTTCGCAAAGGACAGTCCAGAAATTTCTGGCATATGTACATCCAAAAAAACAAGATCTATCTTATTTGACGCTATGCAATTAAAAGCTTCAATCGCATTTTTACAAGTTCCAACAATTTCTACAGACTCCATTTTGGATAAAAAATCTTCTAAAATTTTTCTAGCCATGGGCTCATCATCAACAATCAAACACCTCGTTTTTTTCATCTTGCTTCAATTATTCAAATGTGATATACTTAAACTTACACAGAATTTATCTCCTTTCGCATCAATACCTAACTGATAAGTATCAGGATATAACAAATCTAACCTTTTTCTAAAATTATCTAAACCGATTCCTTTTGCACCATTATAATCATCAGCTTCTGAAAGGAAGTTATTTTCAATTTCAAACTTAAAACTATCAAAATCACATTTGATATCAATATCAACACTCAACATGCCTTTAACTAAAACACCATGTTTAAAAGCATTCTCTACAAATGGAATTAACAACATAGGAGCTACTTCTAATCTTTTTGCAATAGGTGTGCAACTGAAATTCACAGTCAAAGAATCCTGAAATCTTACCTCTTCTAAACTTATATATTCTTTTATATGTTCTACCTCATCATACAAAGCAACTTTCGGCTTTGTCACTTGATATAAAATATAGTCCAGTAAATTAGATAATTTTAAAATGAGCTCAGGAGTCTCTTTAGAATTATTCAGAGCAAAACCATAAATTGTATTGAGTGTGTTAAATAAAAAATGTGGATGAATTTGCTTTTTCAAATACATTAATTCCTGCTCTTTAACCTGCAATTGAGTTTCTAATATTTTTTGTTGTAAATCTTTAAACTTTTCCATGGATTCATAATTCATTTTTAATAAGTGAAACGCAGCTACAACAATCACTATCAAGTACACACTTAAAAGTATATAAGACAAACTCCAGCCTAAAGGTGGTATCTCCATTATTTGAAGATCTGTTAAGTATACATACCCTGCAAGCATTACAAAAACAATAGCATATGCTGCCAAAACCACAGAATACAAAGCGTGTAAAATAAACTTACCATACTTCTTTTCAACTAAATATTTTGGTATCAAAAAACAAGTCACAAAATAGGTTGCCCCCATGGTAATTGGAATAAGAGCCAATGAAAACAAAAAAATATAAGAATTATTCCCTGATTTAAAACTATAGAAATAAACATAAAAAAGCCATACTAAGACCCAAAAAACTATATGTCTTAGACTCTTTTTTATATGATACCAATTTTGCCTTAAATTCATTACAACAAGAAAAGATAAATTATTTACATTACATAATATTTGAGATAGATGACAATTTTTGAAAGGGATTTAACCAAATTACAGTTAAAAAAAACAAAACCTGAAGGGAAGCTGACATATCCCGTGGCAAATACTCCATTCGTCGCAAAATAAAAATTGCAACTTATATCTAAGGTACTTTTACTGAGTATAATATTAAAAATATAATTATGAAATTTTTGAACGACGGAGGTCCACTTTTTATGTACTCACTTTTACTACTATTAGCCGTGATTGTTTTTCTATTGATTAAAGTTTTTATCTCTAAAACAACCTCACCTAAATCAACACAATTAATCAACTCCATTGGTTTGTTTACCTTAACCTTTGGAATCTTAGGACAAATCATTGGATTGCTAAGTGCATTTAGCTACATGCAACAAACACCTGTATCACAACAAGTTATTGCTGCAGGTTTAAAAATCAGCTTTTACCCGACAGTTTTTGGAATCTTTATTTTTTTAATTTCAAAACTTGGGTTAATTGCTTTTACCTGGTCACAAAAAGATGAAGCTAGTAAAAGTTAGTATCTATTTTTTTTAGAACTCGACTTTTGAATACCTTTTTAGCTATTTTTGTTTTCAACAATTACTAAAAAGGTATTTATTTTGAATAGAAAACTAAAACTCATTTGGGATTTCAAAGGCCCATCTGGACTAGGAAC
>NZ_JAQWGB010000087.1 GCF_029238425.1 Flavicella sp. | reverse complement strand
GGAACTTTATCTGTTGTTTTAAAAGCAGTCCAATTGACCTCTGATTTATTCGCATCAACGGTAAATGTTTTTTCTTGTTTTTCAGTCTTTTTATCTTTGGAAGCTTTTTCCTTACAAGAAATTGACGAAAATGAAATTGCTAAAACAGTAATGACTAGGAGAATTTTTTTCATAATTATTTTGAGTATTTATTTACTAAATCAATGTATTTTCTTTTGGCTTCCTCTGGACTTATTCCTTTTAGTTGCATCCAAGCATTAAATTTAAAAGCATTACGTACATCAAAATTAGCGTTAAAGGAAAAATTATCTCCCGCAGTTGCTTGTTTGTAATATGCGTAAAACAATAACATTGTATCTTGGGGTAACGGAGTTTTCATGGCACTTGCTTTAGCATATGCCTTTTCAAATTCCTTATGTAGTTCTTTATCTACACTCATCAATCTTATTTTTTATAAAGTAGCAATAATGTTTTGCGCACCTTTGACTACCTCGTTTAATTCAACTTTAATATTTGAATTTAAAGGTAAGAATAAATCTACTCTTGAGCCAAATTTTATGAAACCAGCATCAGTTCCTTGCACTACTTGCATGTCCTTTTTAGCATAATTGACAATTCTTCTCGCCAAAGCACCAGCAATTTGTCTATATAATACCTCACCGAAAACAGGATTTTCAACAACTACAGTGCTGCGTTCGTTTTCTTCAGAAGCTTTTGGATGCCAAGCAACCAAATATTTTCCTGGGTGATATTTACTAAATTTAACGATTCCACTCAAACCATACCTTGTAACATGAACATTGATAGGAGACATAAAAATGGAAACTTGAATTCGTTTATCTTTAAAATATTCAGGTTCGAAGACCTCTTCAATAACCACTACTTTTCCATCAACAGGCGCAACTACATGATTGTCTCCAATAGTAGTTTCTCTGCTTGGATTTCTGAAAAATTGTAATATGATTACCAATAAAAATAGTAATGCGAAGTAAATTGTGTATTGCAACCAAGCAATACTGATAAAATAATCAGTTAATAAATAACCTCCAGCTACTACGATAGCAGCAATTGCAATACTTGCATTTCCTTCTTTATGAAACATTTTCAGTAATAAATTTTAAATATAAATAGATAAATGGTGCCGCAAAGATAATACTATCCAAGCGATCTATAACTCCTCCGTGACCAGGAATTATTTTTCCGCTGTCTTTTACGCCAGTTTGACGTTTGAACATTGAGGCTATAAGATCTCCAATGACTCCAAATATACTAACGATGACCCCTAGAATAATCCATTGATGCGTTAGAAGCACTGTAAACTTTAATGAAATAAGATAGGAGATAAGCATAGTAGCGATGACACCACCAGCAAAACCTTCAACGGTTTTCTTGGGAGAAATACGTTCTAATAACTTCGTTTTTCCAATGGTAACCCCAGTTAAATATGCGAAGGTATCACTTGACCAAATGAGAACGAAAACCCCTAAAATTAAAATTCCATTATATTCTGATAGGTGAGTGGTAAAAGGGATTTTTACAATGAAAAGATAGCTTACACAAGCATATGCAATGCAAAGCATAAAACTCCCCAGTTCTTCTAGTGGTTTAGCGTTTTTTTTGAAAAGAACTTTTATGAAAAAAAATGTTACAATAAGCAAACTTATCGCATCTGTATAAAAAGTTGTATAATCCCAGATAGGTAAAATAGCAGACAAAAATAAGCTGACACTAAGAAAGTAGGGTTCAATTCCTTTTACCTTTAACATCTTTGAAAACTCATTTACACTAATAAGCATCAATAAAAAGAACAATCCTAGAAAGGAATTTGCACTGTATAAGATAGAGATTACAAGGACTGATACAAAAACAGCACCCGAAATTGCTCTGATTAACATGTTGTTCATAGGTTATAGGTCTTCGAACAAAAGTAAATATAAATTCTTTGAATTGCTATTTGGATTCGAAAGGAAATTATCTTCGTCTTTTTCAGGAGCAAAATTCTTTATAGCACTAATATTGGTTGGTATAGATTCCTTGTAATTGTTTTTAATTCCTGTAAGACTCTGTCCCATGTCTTTTACCAATTGGCTTGTTTTTGCAAAAACAATAAAATTATTGGACAGTTCGTGTATTTTTTTTTCTTTGAGTTGGTTAGAAGAAAACAAAACACTTCCAGAATCTGAAATAATATGTTCACAGGTTGTAAAAATAGGAGCGTTGTTATTTATATCAAAACTAATCTCTATAGATAATGAATCCGTAAAATCAGCTAAGTTAGTTTCATCTAAACATGTAATGCTCTTCCAACTATTTTCATCTAGGATTCCAACAAGATTGTCAAGGACTTCTTGCTTGTTGGTACAGTATAAAAATTTCCCGCCTTTATTGATGAAATTATGAACAAACAAGTCGTCTAAAGAAAGGTTTACCTCTTGTTTTTGGATATTCTTTTCTTTAGGCGACTCTATTTTGTTAGAAAATAATTTTTTAAAAAAATTCATTCTCGGGTCTTTGTATTCTAGTTCGTTTAAAATGTAGTAAAATTATTCAACTACTTTTTTATCCTCTTCCACAATTTCTGTAGGTACTTCTACAGTTTCTTCTTTTTTAGAAACTAATTCTTCAGTTTCAAATGGTCTTTCTCCAAAAATGCTTACCAAATCATCTTTAAATATTACCTCCTTCTCAAGAAGTTTTTCTGCTAATGTCACCAATTTGTCTTTGTTTTCCGTTAAGATTGTAATGGCTCTTTGGTATTGTGTTTCTATGATTGCAGAAATTTCTTCATCAATTGTTTTCGCAGTCTCTTCACTATAAGGTTTAGAGAAGCTGTATTCACTTTGTCCTGACGAATCGTAATAAGTTATATTACCTATTTTTTCGTTCAATCCGTAAACACTAACAATTGCTTTGGCTTGACGTGTAACTTTTTCTAAATCATTCAATGCTCCAGTAGAAATTTTATCAAACATAACCTTCTCAGCAGCTCTACCCGCTAATGTAGCACACATTTCATCTAACATTTGCTCCGTTTGTACAATCATTCTTTCTTCTGGCAAGTACCAAGCCGCTCCTAAAGATTGACCTCTAGGTACAATAGTCACTTTTACTAAAGGCGCTGCATGCTCTAACATCCAACTAGCCGTTGCATGTCCAGCTTCATGGTAAGCAATCGTTTTCTTTTCTTTAACAGAAATGATTTTATTTTTCTTTTCTAAACCACCAACTATTCTGTCTACAGCATCAAGAAAATCTTGATTATGAATTTCATTATTACCTTTACGAGCAGCAATTAAAGCAGCTTCGTTACATAGGTTCGCAATATCCGCTCCGGAGAAACCAGGAGTTTGTTGTGATAAGAAATCAGCATTTACATCTTTTCCTAATTTCAAAGGTTTCATATGTACCTCGAAAATGGCTTTTCTTTCATTTAAATCAGGTAAATCAACAAAAATTTGTCTGTCAAAACGTCCTGCACGCATTAATGCTTTGTCAAGAACATCTGCTCGGTTCGTCGCAGCCAATACAATTACATTTGTATCGGTACCAAAACCATCCATTTCGGTTAGTAATTGATTCAGAGTGTTTTCTCGTTCATCGTTACCACCTGTCATATTGTTTTTACCACGAGCACGTCCAATGGCATCAATCTCATCAATAAAAATAATTGAAGGTGATTTTTGCTGTGCTTGCTTAAATAAATCTCTAACTCTAGAAGCACCAACACCAACAAACATTTCAACAAAATCAGATCCTGATAAAGAGAAAAATGGTACTCCAGCTTCTCCTGCAACTGCTTTTGCTAATAAGGTTTTACCGGTTCCTGGAGAACCAACCAATAAGGCTCCTTTTGGAATTTTTCCTCCCAATGAAGTATATTTCTCAGGAGTTTTTAAAAAGTCTACAATTTCTTGTACTTCTTCTTTTGCTCCTTGTAAACCAGCAACATCTTTAAAAGTTACTTTTACTTTTTGGTTTTCATCAAATAATTTGGCCTTAGATTTTCCAATATTAAAAATTTGTCCACCTGCGCCACCACCAGCACCGCCACCAGACATTCTTCTCATAAAAAAGATCCACAATCCAATTAAAAAGATAAATGGTAAATAAGATAATAAAGAATCAAACAAATCTGTTTGTTCGTCATTTTGCTTGTCGAAATCTAAATTGTTTTCTGTTTTAACCTCCGCTAATTTTTTTTCAAAATTTTGCAAATCACCAAAGTTGTATTCAAACATAGGTGCCTTTTCATTGAAAAGGCTAGATTTAGAAATTTTAGAGTATTCATCTTTTGAAAGTGCCTCTTCTTTGATGTAAAGTTGAGCAATACTTCTATTGAGAATGACGATTTTAGAAATGTCATTGCTTTCTAGGATGCTCTCAAATTTGTTCTGAGAAATTTCTTTTTGTGTTAAGTTTTCGCTGTTGAAAAATTGAAACACAACAAATAAAACAAATAAAGCTCCATACACCCAGTAAAAATTAAACTTAGGTTTGAAGTTTGAATCCTTGATTATATTTTTTTTGTCTTTTTTGTTATTTGTAGCCATAGCGCGTTAATTCTTTAAGATTGGAATTATTTAGATGTTGAGATTGTTGTGATTTTAGCATCACCCCACAAACCTTCAATATCATAAAATTCTCTAATTGATTTTTGAAAAACATGAACAACTACGTTTACATAGTCCATTAAAATCCATTCAGCAACAGATTCTCCTTCAACATGCCATGCTTTTTCTTGACCTTCTTTTCCTACAATTTTTTGTACTGAACTAGAAATAGCTTTTACTTGAGTATTTGAGTTTCCTGAACAAACTACAAAATAATCACATACAGTGTTGTCTATATCTCTTAGGTCTAATAGTTGGATATCTTCTCCTTTTACCTCTTCAATTCCTTTAATAACGATAGAAATTAATTCGTCGGTACTTATATTTTTTTTAGACATTAAATTTTATTTAATTTGTGACAAAGTTATCGTTTTTTTCTGTAACAAAATACGAAATAAACCTTGTTTCCTTTATATTTTACAAATGCATATAATCAAACTTGATGCCATTGAATCTACCAATACTTTTTTGAAAGAATTAGTGACAAATCAGGTAGTTGAAAATTATACTGTAGTTAGCTCAGAGTGTCAATCTGGGGGTAGAGGACAGATGGGAGCAAAGTGGATATCAGAACCGGGTAAAAACCTGTTGTTTAGCGTTTTTGTTAAGGATGTATCCCTTTCATTGCAAGATGCGGTATATCTAAATTATGCTGTTTCGATAGCTATTTACAATAGTTTCAGTGCTTATAAATTGCCTAATTTAAAGATAAAGTGGCCGAACGACATTTTGGCAGATAATAAAAAATTATCTGGCATATTGATTGAAAATTCTATCAGCAATCAAGTTATTCAAAACACGGTCATAGGTGTTGGATTGAATGTAAACCAGATAGAATTTTCAAAAGAATTGAATAAAGCTACTTCTCTGAAAAATATTTTGGAATATGATATTGATAAATCTGAACTATTAAACTCTCTACTTTTAAGTCTTAAAACTCAAATTGAACGATGCACTCCGGTAAATTTCACAGTACTCAAACAGGAGTATCTTTCAAAATTATATAAGATGCATACTCCGAGTATGTTTAAAAACGCTGCAAAAGGAGTGTTTATGGGGAAAATTGTGGGAGTGAATTCTAAAGGTGATTTGCAGATAGAATTGGAAGATGAGTCAGTTGAAAATTTTGGACTTAAAGAAGTTGAATTTCTTCGTTAAGCCCAAAAATAAATTATAATTTTTCAATATTGTCAATTAAAGTTTCCATGAATTTTGTCAATGGTTTTTTAACCATCATGCTAATCATTGGATTGAACTCACCATTGAAGAACATTTGAACTTCAGATACGTCTGTTCCTGTTTCGGTGATAGAAACTTCTAAAGTAAAAGGCATCTTGCTACTCGCAGCACCCAAAACAATTTTATTGAAAGGTGTTTTTTCTTTTAAAACCAATCTGATTTCTGGCATTCCTTTTAATCCGAAAATAAATGAGTCGTTGTCTATTTCAAATTTCTCAATACTTTCTGGCATTAAACCTTCGTAAGATTCTAATTGCTCTAAGGTAGTATAAAGATTTTCTGATGATTTTGATACAGTAATTTTTCGACTTTCTAATTTCATAGGATGCGTTTTGGTTTTAGATTATTGGTTCCAAGTACTTGGAGATTCTCTCCATTCAGACAAGGTGTCTAATTCTTTTTTAGAGATATAACTGTCCTTATGCGCTTGATTCAACATATTGTCATAATCACTCAAGGTTGTTAAATCAACATTGGCTTTTTTGAAGTTTTCTAAAGCAACATCAAAACCATAAGTAAAAATGGCAATCATACCTTTTACGTTTACATTAGCAGCATTCAAAGCATCAACAGCTAGTAAACTACTCATTCCAGTACTGATCAAATCTTCCACGACTACTACATTGCTTCCCGTTTCTAAGAATCCTTCTATTTGATTCTGACGACCATGTTTTTTTGCTTCCGGACGTACATATACAAAAGGAACTCCTAACTCTTGAGCAACAAGAACACCGATAGCAATTGCACCAGTAGCTACACCTGCAATTACGTCTGGTTTTCCGTATTTATCCACAATAGCTTTCGCCATGTTTTCTTTCAAGAAATTTCTAATAGGCGGGTATGATAAAGTGATTCTGTTATCACAGTAGATGGGAGATTTCCATCCTGAGGCCCATGTAAAAGGTTCTTTAGGTTCTAATTTAATTGCTTTAATCTGTAAAAGCAATTTTGCTGTAGCATTTGCTGTATCTTTGTTCAAAATCATGTTGCAAATGTATAAAGTTTTTATGAATGATAAGCCAATTATCATTACCGATTCTTCACCGGAATTAAAAAATTGTAAAGTCTTTAGTTTTGATGAAATTAAATTCACAGAAGTACAAGGACTTATAAAATCTGATGCTGTTTTAGGAGTTTTATTAAAGTCAAAGAATATTGAAAAGGATTGGAAATTATTTCAAGAAAACTTTGATGTTATAGAAGCAGCAGGTGGAAAAGTGATGAATTCTGATAACGAAACTTTGTTTATTTACAGATTTGATACTTGGGATTTACCCAAAGGTCATATTGAGATTGGAGAGGATAGAGAAACTGCAGCAATGAGAGAAGTTGAGGAGGAATGTGGAATAACAGGTTTGTCCATCATAAAGCAATTAGAAACTACTTACCATTCTTTTTTTTATAAAAATGAATTGAGATTAAAAGTTACCTATTGGTATTTAATGAATACAGAGTATCAGGGTTTATTGGTTCCTCAATTAGAAGAGGGTATTACTCAAGTGGCTTTTAAAAATGAAAAACAAACCCATGAGGCTTTGCAAAATACCTATCCTAATATTAGATTGTTATTTTAATAATTTGATAATCTAATCATTTCATTTTCTTGATATTTAGCCTGCTTATTATATGGACTTTTGTTTTTTTAGGTTTCATATTGTCAGTGCAAATAATAGCCGTACTTTTGCAGTTTAAAAAAAACACGAGAAATGACTGAATTTATTAGAAAAATTGCTCAAAATCCTAAAGATGATATTTTAGCGGGGATTACCGTTTCTTTGGCAATGATTCCTGAAGTAGTAGCTTTTGCATTTGTTGCTCAAATAGATCCTTTAGTAGCACTTTCAGGTGCTTTTATGATTGGATTGATAACTGCAGTTTTTGGAGGTAGACCAGGACTTATTTCGGGTGCTGCTGGTGCAGTGGCGGTTATTTTTGTGAATATGATTGCAGAAGGGCATTCTAAAGGGATGTTGTTTGATGCGCCTGTTGAGAATATGGGGTATTTTTATCTACTAGCAGCAGTTGTGCTGATGGGAGTCATTCAGATAGGAGCCGGTGTTTTGAAGTTAGGTAGGTTTGTTCGATTGATTCCACATCCAGTAATGATGGGGTTTGTTAATGGATTGGCTATCGTTATTTTTATGGCTCAAGTAAGAATGTTTTCACATAAAGAAATGTCAGTTGCTGCAGATGGTGTAAAGCAATATTTGAACATTCCAATGGAAGGAATTGAATTATACACAATGTTAGGTTTGGTGGCATTAACGATGGGAATTATATGGTTGTTGCCAAAAATTACCACAAAAATTCCAGCTGCCTTGACTGCAATATTAGTGACTACAGCAGTGGTTGTTTTTGGTGGCCTGGACGTGAGTACTGTAGGTTCTTATATTATTGAAGGTGGTGGAGAAGGACTGAAAGGTGAGTTTCCTACACCAAACACAGATCTTTGGAAAAACCTCCCGATCAACTTAGATACCTTGAAATTTATCTTGCCGTATGCATTTTTAGCAGCTTCAGTAGGGTTAATTGAGTCGTTAATGACTATGAATTTAGTGGATGATTTGACAGAAACACGTGGTAACGGTAACAGAGAATGTGTTGCGCAAGGTGCTGGGAATATTGTAAGTGGTTTGTTTGGAGGAACAGGTGGTTGTGGTATGATTGGACAAACTGTGATCAATATCAACGCTGGAGGTAGAGGGCGTTTGTCTGGTATAATGATGGCATTGACTTTATTGACTTTTATTTTGTTTACAGATAAATATATTGAGCAAGTTCCAATCGCAGCATTGGTTGGGGTTATGTTTATGATGGTTATTGAAACTTTTGCATGGTCTAGTTTTAGAATTATTAGAAAAATTCCTTTGGCAGATGCAGTGGTGTTGATCATTGTATCAGCGGTTACGGTTGTTTTTGATTTAGCAATTGCTGTATTTGTAGGGGTAATTATCTCTGCTTTGGTTTTTGCATGGGAAAACGCAACAAAAATTAGAGCTAGAAAAAGAGTAAAAGAGGATGGAACTAAAATATACGAAATTTGGGGGCCATTATTTTTTGGTTCAGTTTCTGGGTTTTTAGAGAAATTTGATATAAAAAATGATCCCGAAAATGTTGAGATAGACTTTGTGGAGTCGCGTGTTAGTGATCATTCGGCTATTGAAGCAATTTCAAACATTGTTGGGAAATATGAAGAAGCAGGAAAAACAATTCGCCTAAAACATTTAAGTGAAGAATGTAAGGTTTTACTAACCAAAGGTGATGATAAATTTGAGAAATTGATAATCCAGGATATTGATGATCCTCGTTACCATCTTGCAGCGAACCCAGAAAGATTCACAAAAGGTTTGTATTCTAAATAAACATATAATATAATGCAACGATACCTCAATTTATATTATCAATACTTGAATAGATCTGGACTTTTTCAGTTTCTAGGGAAGAATCTTATAAAATTAGGTCTTGTTGTTGCGTTGTTTTTTGCTACCGTATTTTTACTTGAGAAGTTTGTGATCTCCTTGAAGGAAATATTTTCGGTAATTGTAGATACAGTTGATGCCTGGATGGTGTTTGTTATATTTACTCTTTCTGAATCCTTTTTAGGATTATTGCCACCTGATTTTTTTATTGTTTGGACTAAGGAATTAGGAGGAGATATAGGTGTAAACCCATGGCTGTTAACGTTCGCATTAGCTTGTTTATCGTATGTAGGAGGATTGATTTCCTATGTGATAGGAGCTAAGCTAATTCATGTTCCGAGGATTCATGATTGGGCCTTAAAAAAATATGGAGAACTTTTTAAAAATCTAAAAAAATGGGGTGGTTTTTTTGTGGTAATTTCTGCGTTACTACCTATTCCTTTTTCTATAGTTCTTATGATATGTGGATTGACAGGGTATCCTTTTAAATGGGCAGTCTATCTTGGTTTGTTCCGTTTTCTAAGGTTTGGCTTGTATGCAATTTTCTTGTTTACCTTAGTTTAGCTTTCTAAGACACTGTTTGGTACCAAGATACTTGCATCACCATTATTTCTCATAATATCTCGTACAATACTAGAGCTTATATAAGAAGTCTCAGCACTTGTAAGTAAAAAGACGGTTTCAATACCAGATAATTTTCTATTCGCAATGGCAATCGCCTTTTCAAACTCAAAATCTGCGGGATTACGCAACCCTCTTAAAATAAAATCAGCATCAATAGTTTTACAATAATCCACTGTCAAACCTTTGTATGTTGTCACTGTGATTTTTGGTTCTCCTTTAAATGTTTTTTTGATAAAATTCATCCTTTCTTCAAGAGAAAACATATATTTTTTATCAGCGTTGATTCCAATAGCAACAACAATTTCATCAAATAGAGGAAGGGCTCTATTGATAATATCAAAGTGACCTAAAGTGATCGGATCAAAAGACCCTGGAAAAACTGCTTTTTTCATAAGATGGTTATAAGTATATCAAAGATACTATTTTATTGTTTAGAGTGTAAATCGCTTGTTATATGTCGGCTTGCTTTATAAAGTCTTCAAATTCATAAAACCAAAGTTCAAAGGCTGACATGTTTTTATTGAAAAATTGAAAAGCATTTCCCCAAGTGTTTTTATTATAAATACTGAACTTTTCGTCTAGTTTCACATAGATCCTCGAGATTGTTTTGCCTGTTTCTTCTAACACATATTCTTGATCGAAAATAATATCAGGGATGTAATCATTTTCAGTAACCGTTTTTAAGGCCGCAACTTGCTCGTATAGCAACTCTCTTTTTGTTTCGCTATTTGGCTCTATATCCAATAATACCATAGCGGTTTTATTATCAGCATAGAACTTAAAACTAAAACCTTTGATTTTGGTGTTGTATAGGAGCCATTTTCTTGGAAATGATTTACCGTAACTTGTCCAGAAATGTTTTCTTAATGCTGCTGCTTCTTCCTTGCTAAACATTCTTTTTGTTTGCTTTGTAAATTAAACTTAGGCTAAGTTTTGTTTATAATATAGTTTTAAGTTGTTGAAAGATATCAATTGATTGAAGATATAGAAACCTAGAGACAACTTATTCCTTAGGAAATGATTTTTTTACAAATTTGGTAAGAATTACGATATGTACACCATTGATTCTACCTTCTATATGTCCTGCATTGTCATGAGTTAGAGAAATATTTCTAACCGCAGTTCCACGTTTTGCAGTGAAATTTCCACCACCTTTCACATCTAAATCTTGGGTTAACGTAATCGTATCTCCATTGCTCAGTAAAGCTCCATTACAATCTTTATGAATTATTTTTTCATCTTCACTCAAACCTTCTCCGGTAGCTGCAGCATATTTTAAAACAGCTTCCTCAAGATACATCATGTCCAATAAATCCTGTGGCCATCCTTCATTTTTTAGGCGATTTAGCATGCGCCAAGCAATCACTTTTACGCTGTCAAACTCACTCCACATACTATCATTCAAACAACGCCAATGATTTGGATCAGTGCTATCAGGATTTTCTATTTGTTCCGTGCAAGTAGCACAAGCTAAAATATGTTCATCTATACCTCCTGTATTCATTGGTTTTATCTGATAAGGAGCTAATTCGTGTGTAGCTCCACATAATTCACAAGTGGATCCACTTCTTGTTTCTAATTCAGCTAGTATGCTCATATGTTTAAACTGTTTGTTTGATAAGGTGCAAACTTACATTATTCTTTTAGACTTCAGAATAATTCCTGATTTAAAATTGTACAGAAATACTGGTGATTATGATTACAAATACTAATAAATACAATACCAATGGAATTACAAATTTCAACCATTTGTCATAGCCCACATTTACAATTGCCAAAGAAGCTAAAATAAGACCGGTTGGGTTGATAAACGCAAAAAGCCCCATTCCATATAGATAACAATTAACTATGATTTCTCTTCCGAAACCAACAGTATCTGCTAACGGAGCCATAATAGGCATAGTTAAAACTGCCATACCCGACGAAGATGGAATAAAAAACGACAAGCCTCCGTAAATAAACACCAATAGGTTTGCAAATACACCTTGATGCATATCGGAGGTTAATTCACTGGCGTGATAAAGAATGGTGTTGCTAATCATACCATCATCCATGACAATAGAAATCCCTCTTGCAATACCGATAATGAAAGCAACACCTAACAATTCACTTGCTCCCTTTATAAAAGTTGAAACAAATATTTTTTCGTTGATTTTTCCCGAAATTCCAATCAAAACTGCTCCAGCAAAAAAGACAGTAGTCATTTCAACAAACCACCATTCTAAATTGGATACTCCATAAATCATCACAACAAAACAACTTGTAAAAACAATAAGAATCAATCGCAAACGGAGGTTGAGTTTTAAAGGCTTTAGTTTCATAAATTGAGCTTCAATTTCCTTTTTTTGATCAAATATCAAGGAGTTTTCGGGTGATTTTTGAACTTTTTTACCATAACGAATGATATAAACGATACAAATAATTGTTGCCAATAGTAGGAATAAGACTCGTAATTCAATACCATCTGTCCAGTTGATTCCGGCAGCATCGGATGCGATAATAGTACTGAATGGATTGGTAGTAGAAAACATCGTTCCTACTGAAGAACCTATATAAACAGATGCCAAGGCAACCATGGCATCATATTTTGCCGCTAAAAAAATGGGAATTAAAATAGGGTAAAAGGCAATGGTTTCCTCTGCGAGTCCAAATGTAGTTCCTCCAATCGCAATGGCAGTTGTGGTTAAGATAATTAATAAATATTCTTTTCCTTTCAAAACACCACCTAACCATGATATACCAGCATCAAATGCCCCTGTGTAATTCATAATGCCGATCAATCCACCCAAAATGAGGACCAAAAATATAATATCAGCAGCAGCAATTACACCTTTGATAGGAGCTTTTAAAAAGTCAATTGCATTTTGTGGTTTAGATTCTAATTGTTGATAGGTATTGGGAATGGTGATTGGTTTCCAAATAGATCCTGATGTAAATTTCTCAAGAGGGATTACAATTTGTAAGGAATCAAGTGTGTGTTGAGTTGCTTGAATTTTTTTATCTGTGTCCTGTGAATGAATGACAAAAGTAATATCCTCAGAATCATAAGAAATAGTGTCGTAGGCTCCTGCAGGAATCAACCAGGTTAGAATCACTACAAAAGCGCAAATGATTAGTAAAAAAGTGGGAGCAGAGGGAATGCTAAATTTTTTCATATTAAAAACTCCATTTGAATCTCCAGTAAATACCGTTTCCAATATTTTTAAAAGAACTGGTTGAAAATTCTTGCCAAAAAAACTGACCTATGACATCTAGATCTAAGTTGTTCATAATACTAAAGGTAGTGGTAGGAGCAAGCGATAAACTATTCACTCCAAAACTATAGACTGTCATTAAAGAGCCTGTGAAAATCGGACTAAACATATAAGAAACAGTTCCCATCGCATTGTGTTTTGCGGGCATTAAATATTCTGCATTTGGGACTTCAAAAACATCATTTACTGAGTCTGATACTAAATTGGTTCCTGAAGAGTTGAACAAATAACTGGTCATCAAATAAGTTCCGTTTTTTAAAGAATAATCAAAGCTGGTAGAAAAAGAAGTGTTGGTGGCTTCTCCATTATTTTCATAAGGTTTAAAAACCGTTAATTCCCCTTTGAACCCAATACTTTTGATGCTACCTGCCCATCCTGTACCGACAGAAATTTTTTCTTGAAATTTTCCCGCTAAAAATTGAAAGTCATAATTCATGGTGTTGAATTTATACATGGCAGAAAAGATATCTGTTTTCCAATCACCAGTAAATTTATAAGCAACATCTATGCTTGACATATACGTAGGAAAATAGGAAAAACGTATGGCATCGGCTCCTTCACGTTCTTCATAATCAAAATCATAAATATTGTAGCTATTGAAAACATCATTAGGATTCCATGTGGTATTAATCCCCCAATTGATACGTTGTCTTCCAAGTCTTAATTGCGTTTTTTCACTTGAGTATTGGTAATAGGCTCTGTCGATAATAGTGCTCATCACCACATTGCTGTTTCCAACAATTAGAAATTCAAAAGGCAATACACCGTCATATTCATTGATTAATTTTCCATAATTTGGAATGGAAGATACGGAGGCACCATAAAAAATACGATTTCTCAATTCTGTAACAATCCTATGTCCTTTTCCTAAATCATATCCAAAATTCAAGCGATTGTGTATGAGATTGTCAACTGCCAATTCAGATTCTGAAGCAAAACCAAGCGTTTGCATATATTTTAAGTACCCTCTAAAAGAAAGGTTGTCCTTAAATTTACTTGACTCTTGCGCAAGACAAATTGTGGTGCTTAAAAATAAAACAACAAAGTAAAGGTGTTTAACGTTGTTCATCATTTACAATTTTTCCATCATCTAAATAAATCACTCTTTTTGCTCTATCAATTACCCTTTGATCGTGTGTAGAGAAAACAAAAGTCATATTTTCTTCTTGGTTCAATCGAGCCATTAAGTCTAACAAGTCTTTTGTAGAAGTACTATCTAAATTTGCCGTGGGTTCATCCGCTAAAATATAGGCAGGTTTTGCGGCCAAAGCTCTTACAACAGCAACTCTTTGTTGTTGCCCACCCGATAATTCACCTGGCTTGTTGTCTTCTTTTCCCTCTAAACCTACTTCTTTCAAGAGTTTGTATACGCGCTCTTTCCGCTCTTCTGTAGGAATGTCTTGCAACAACATGATAAACTCAGCATTTTCATAAGCCGATAGAACGGGAATTAAGTTATAAGCTTGAAATACAAAACCAATATTTTTTTGTCGGAAGTTTGTCATTTCAGATTTGTTCAACTCTGCTATGTCTTGATCATTTAATATGATATTACCAGAATTAGGTGTATCTAAACCACCAATCATATTCAATAAAGTCGTTTTCCCCGAACCTGAAGGACCTACCAATGCCGTAAATTCGCCTTCATTAATCTGAATAGATACATCGTTTAAGGCATGGACAGCAATTTCTCCCTCTCCGAATATTTTATGAACCTTGATTGTTTCAATTACTTTTTTCATGTGTCTTGTGTTAAATTGATCTGATGGCTTCTATTGGATTCAGTTTGGTAGCAATTCTACTAGGGTAAAAACCACCAATAAAGGTTGCAAAAAGGATGTAAAGCGTATAGATGATATAGTACTGAGGAGCAATTTCAAAATAGACCATTGGATCGTAACCAAAAGACTCTAAACCTTCTCCAAATCCCGATAAATCGAACCCTTTATTGCCGAAATATTGCATTGTTAAATAGCCTAATAAAATTCCAATCGGACCACCTACAATACCATACACTAGAGATTCAAAAACAATCATCAACCGTATGTTCCATTTTTTCATTCCAACCGCCATCAAAATTCCAAGTTCTTTTTTCCTTTCTAGGATAGACATGGTAAGTGTATTGATAATTCCGAATAACAATGCAGCAATAATGATAGACATCAGTATATACATCGTAGAATCCATCATTTCTACTCCATATGCAATTTCTGGGTAGCGTGTTTTCCAACTTTCAATTAAATTCTCAGGATGTTTTTGTTGGATATTTGCTGCAAGCAGATCTGCCTGAGTTTCGTTTTTTGTTTTTATAATGATTTCATGAATAGGTACAGACCCAATAATTCTCTGTATGGTTTCTTTTGGTACAAAAACGGTGGTTCCATCAAAGGCTTCATTTCCTGCACTAAAAATCCCACAAACTTTAAAGTTTTTTGAAACTTGCATCGTGTTAGGATCCGTAAAATTCAGTTGAATTTTTGAATTCATTCTTAAATGCAATTCTTCGGCTAATTTTTTTCCTACCAAAATAGGGTAGGTGTTATCCGATTCTAAAAAAGTACCTTCTAGCAACCTTGTTTCTAAATTCAAGACCTGCTGTTCTGCAATTGCATCAACCCCTAATAATTTAACTCCCATTTGACCATGTGGACTTACTGCATAGGCTTCTGTTTTAAAACGAGCGGAATAGGAATGAATGTCCTCATTGCTTTTTAGACTTTTGGCGAGAGCTTCAATATTTTCTATTGTATTTGTGATATCACCATCTACATCAAAAGTAGTAGAATGAATTTGAATGTCTCCAATTTCTAAGTGAATCATTTTATCAACGCGTTGATTTACCAAGCCAGTAGAAAAACCCATTAAGAAAATGGAGCTCCAAATCCCCAAGGCAATGGAAAGGATAACGATTGAAGTTCGTAAAGGGTTTCTCCAACAATTTCTCCAAGCTATTTTTATTATAGTATTCATAGGTTATTGTTTCATGGATTCAATTGGGTTGATTTTTATCAACTTAAAAATAATATAAGTAGAGGCAATTGCTGCAATCACTAGTACTGCCAATGAATTCGCCAAAAATACATCCAAGAACATTCCTGTACCCAAGTAAGGCTCAAAACCTTGATCTATTATTGCTTTTGCGGCTTCTCCTCCTAACTCAATTGGATTGTTGTTTAAATAATACAAGAAAGGCATGGCAACTAAATTTCCGAATAAAACACCAATACTAGAAAGTAAAAATAATTCTGTCATGGTGATAAAAATCAAACTGCTTCTACCGGTTCCGATTGCAGAAAGTACACCGAATTCAAATTTCCGTTCATTATAAAGCATTACAATGGTTCCAAAAATTCCGAAACCTACAATCATATAAAGTATTGCGGATATGATGAGTCCGGAATTGGCATCTAACTCAAGTCCTTGTTTCAAACCAGGCAGCACTTCCATCCATGTTCTGAGTTTTAACAAAGGATCTTTCAGTTCTTTTTGAATTTGTTTTTCAACCTCCGGCAGGTCATTGCTGTTTTCTAAATCGATAAGCACATGCGTAAATCTATTCTCTGCGACATGCATGTATTGAGCTTCCTTGATGGGCATAAAAACCATATTCGAAAAATCACCCACAGAAAAACTTAACAACCCTTTGATTGGATACAATGCAGCGGCCGTATATCCATGATAACCTTGGCCCATTAGAACTAAAGTGTCACCCACACTCACTTTATAATAATCTGCCATTCTTTCTGTGATTAAGATGGCTTTATCATCAGGTGAAAGTAAGGTTCCTTTTTTTAGTTTTCTATCGAGTTTTAAGAGTTTGTTGTCTGTGAGTGGATTGATTCCATTCACCGCTGCAAATCTAGATTTGAGGCCAGTTGAGACCAAAGCTCCAGATTGGAATTTGGTATAAACACCGCTGACACCTTCAATCTCTTTTATTTTGTTTAGATCAATTTGATCAGAAGTAAGGGTGTTGTCAATAATTTTTTCATCAACATAACTACTATCCGTTATTTGCAAATAGCCAACACTTCCAGAAACCGTATTTTTTATATTAAAATCATAAGTCCAAAACTGCATTTGACGCAAAAAGAGGACAAAAAATAATGAGGCAGCAATAGAAGAGATCGTTAAAAAGGCTCTTTTCCGATTCCGCCAAATATTTCGCCAAGCGAGCATTATAAATGTAAATCTCATATTATGCTTTTATTTTGGTCATGTATTGTGTTGTAAAATAATGAGCAGGAATTGTAACATCAAATTCTATGGATTCGTATTCCATTAATGTTTTTTGATTTGGCTTATCAGCCGGAAAAAATTCCATTTTGCTTGGAATGATTTCTCCTCCCATATTTTTTATATCTGAAGCGAGCATGGTATTGACCAATTCCATGTCTTCATCAAAAGATTCTTGTTTCATGACATTGAAATTTTCTTTTTCAATCCAAAGTTCAATTTTTCCCCAGATTACGTCGGCATTTTCATGAGGGATTAATTTGATATGGTAACACTCTTTTTCGGAAATTGTTTCCATTCCGATAAGTGTATGATCAAAATCTTTAGAGAGCGACGTTTTTTTAACCAAATCATCATTGCTCAAATCGGTACCCATCCAACTCTGATTCATCATAGATGGAGGCATTTTGATATTGCGTTCTATGGAAGGGAGGTAATACCAGATTTCTTTATTTCGTTTCAAATAAGTAGTTCCTTTATCTCGCACGGGTTCCATAATATACATCAAGCTTAGATCTTCT
This sequence comes from Flavicella sp., assembly GCF_029238425.1. Classification (GTDB taxonomy): domain Bacteria; phylum Bacteroidota; class Bacteroidia; order Flavobacteriales; family Flavobacteriaceae; genus Flavicella. Next base: position 4,930 of record NZ_JAQWGB010000087.1, on the reverse strand, counting down.
CCCTGAGTCCAAGATTTCATTCTCATTTCACGCGTGTATCTTGCTCTAATGGTTGTGATTTTCATTTGTGAAATGGAACTTTTACCTCTTAATTTATTTTCCGCTTTGTAGATGATTTTTTCTATGTCACTGGCTGTTTGACCTGTTGCAGGAGTAAAAGAAAAAGCAATGAAACAAATGGCAATTAGTAAAGTAAATAACCGGTTCTTCATAGTTTGAAAGAAAGAATTAATAAATCTAAAAGTAATCATTTAAAAAAAAGGAAGCAATTAATTAGCTCTCTAAAATTTTGTGTATTTGTTTGTTTAAGCTGTGTTTGATTCCAGGGGAAAGACTCTCTGTATATTGCTCTTGTGTCCACAGTTTGATTTCGTCCTTAAGCTCTGTAAATTTGTCTACTATACTCAAAATAAATTTCATTGCCGTGATTCTTGTAGAGGGAATTAATTTTATGTTCTCCCAAATATTTAAACAGATATCAAAAAGTTTTCCTTCCTGCTCATCATCAAGTTGCATTTTCAACAAAATAATAATGGTTTGTCTCTGATGCCCCTCTTTTAATGAAGGCAGTGCTTCAATCAAACTGTCAATAGCACCCTGAACTCTGGTGTCATTTGTAGTCATGGCATGACCTATTAACCAAGAAGCTCTCCAAGCCTCAGGCGTATTTTTTAATGAAAGTTGTAGTAATGGAGAAAAGGCTTCTGTATTTGATTTGATAAAACGCATCAAACCTTCTTTACTTTTTCTTGTTTCAAATAATTCTTTTAGTTTTTCTTCTGTGTACATAATCTTAAAATCGAAACGATGGAAATAGACGCTGAAATTTTTTAGTGATCGTTGCTTTAAAAAGCACATTCTCCTGTATGAAGGGATGAAAAAATTCTAAGGATGCTGCATGTAAATACAAACCATTTCCTTTTAACAATTTATTTTCTTCACAGTAGATGGAATCACCAAGAATGGGATTCCCTATGGAGGCAAGATGTTTTCTGATCTGATGCTTTCTACCTGTTTTAGGATACAATACTACCAAGTTCAAAAAGTCAAATTTTTCTGAAGTTTCAGTAGCCAAAACTTTATATTTTGTGCTTGAGGCTTTGTCATCAATAGGAGTATCGATTTGTCCTTCCAGTGCCATTTTTCCTATAGCGACTGCAAAATATGTTTTTTGAATGTTTTTGTTTTCAAATAATTTATTGAGTTGGATGACCGAACTGGCTGTTTTTCCAATCAATAAAATTCCGCTTGTGGGATGATCCAACCGGTGGATTGGCTCTGGATTTAATAAGGCGTCTGGTTGACTGCTTTTTTTTAAATGCGAGGACAAAGCATTTTCTAAAGTCCATTTTTTATTTCCACTCACCGTGATACCAGCAGGCTTGTTTACCAAGGCCAAATAATCATCTTCAAAAACAACTTCGAGTTGAATATCAATTTTCGGTTTGTTTTTTTCTGTATTCGATTGGTATAACTCTATGATTTCACCACCCAAAAGAAAAGTTCCAGAATTTACAGAGATGCCATTTATTTTGACAAGCTTGTTTTTCAAAGCTTTTTTAACAGCACTTTTTGTTGGAATGTGTTGGAACATTCCAGGAGCCAAATCTTGGAGTCTTGTTTTTTTTTCTAACAATGGAACTTTGAAAGTTTCAATGATTTTCAAAGTTTTTTCTGGGTTTTGCATAGAATTCAAAGTTAGTGAAAATGCTAGCAATATTTACTTTTATCCTGTTTCAAAATGCACTTTTGAGTTTTGATTTTTATATTTGTGGAAAGCGTAAAAAAACATGCAAAAAGAATTTTCTAATTATATTTTAGAACAGTTAGAGGCTCAAGAATTAGAAGTCATGGAGCAAATACAAACTCTTTGGAGTGGATATGGCAGTATAGTGCGCTATCGTGTCATTGGAGGTAAAGTCGGGACAGTCATTATAAAGCACATCAAACCTCCTTTAAAAGAGAATCATCCTAGAGGATGGAATACCAATATTTCTCATCAAAGAAAACTCAAATCCTATCAAGTAGAATCTGCTTGGTATCAAAATTATGGTGAGATGGCAACAGCAGCATGCCGTATCCCTAAATGTTATGGCTTGATAAAAAACGAGGAGGAGTTGTGCATACTATTAGAAGACTTGGATGCTTTGGGGTATCCAATCCGCTTGACTCAAGTTTCAGAAATAGAATTGCTAAACTGTATCAAATGGTTGGCAAATTTTCATGCTACTTATTTACATCAAAAACCAACTGGTTTGTGGGGAATAGGTACCTATTGGCACTTAGAAACGCGGCCGGATGAACTAGAGGTTTTAGAAGACGTTGATTTAAAAACGAATGCAAAAGCTATAGATGCGTTATTGAAAAATAGTAAGTATCAGACTTTAGTGCATGGTGATGCTAAATTGGCAAATTTTTGTTTCTCTGAAAAAGGAGAAGTCGCTGCTGTAGATTTTCAATATGCTGGAGGAGGAGTAGGGATGAAAGATTTGGCCTATTTTGTAGGAAGTTGTTTCTATGAAGAGGAGTGTGAAAGCAAGGAAGAAGAAATTTTAAATATCTATTTTAAAGAATTAGAAAAAGCGCTAAAAAGAAACAATTCTCAAGTTGAGTTTAAAGATTTAGAAAAAGATTGGCGTGCTTTGTATCCTGTTGCCTGGGCAGATTTTCATAGGTTTTTAAAGGGGTGGAGTCCGGGTCATTGGAAAATAAATAGCTATAGCGAACGAATTTGTAGAGAAGTATTGGATAATGTAATTAAGTAATACATTTTATAATTTGAACTTATTGTAATTTTTTATTGGTGGTAAATACAAAATTGAATATTTTGCTTTGAAAAAAAAGTTTTGAAAGAAAAAATAAAAAAAATATCAATATCTCTTACTGAGGAGGGAATTGGTTATTTAGCTATTCAAGAAAAGATTCATCAAATTCACGAGACTTTTAAATTACATACCCCGATTACTGGGGCTGAGGAAGAGGTTAGACTTATGGCAGCAATTCCTACTGCTAACGGTATGGCTTTAGGTTTAACACATGCTGCTCAATGTTTGTTAGATTATAAAAGAACAGAAAAATTATTGAAAGGAATCGTGAAGGCAATTAAGGATGTTCAACAAAAAAGAGAAAAAAAAGTAGTTGAAATATTTTATGCTGGTTGCGGTCCTTATGCTCCATTTATTACACTTGTAGCTCCTCTGTTTGAACCAAAAGAAGTTCAATTTACGTTATTGGATATAAATCAAGAATCTATTAAATCTGCTAAAACACTTATTGAGAATTTAGGTTTGTCATTATATGTAAAGCAATACTTAGTAGAAGATGCGATTACATACCAATTTTCTAATTTAGAAGTTTATGATATATTATTTAGTGAAACCTTAGATGCAATGCTTTATAGGGAGAGTTATGTGCCGATATTAATTAATCTGACTCGCCAATTTAGTGAAGAGACAATTGTAATTCCTGAAAACGTAACTTTACATGCAACTATTTTCGACGTGAAAAATAGTGATCTACCAGTGTTGTCGAAAGAAATATTTAACACTCGATTGGCTATAGCAAATACTTATGAAAAAGATTGCTTTCCATCAACGGAAATTTTGTTAAAACCAGATTTCAAAGAAATTTTGATCGAAACTAAGGTCGTGGTCTATAAAAATATTGTTTTAGGGATGAAAGAATCATCTTTAACAATTCCTTATAAAGTATTATTACCACAACCTTTAAATGTAAAAAAAGCAATTTTCACATATTTTATAAAACCGACTGTTGAATTAAGACTAGACTATTCTGATAGTATAAATTCAGTGAATGATTTACATAAAGTACCTAAAACAAAAACATATTTAAGTGAAGATAGAGTGAGATTACCTTTTAGTTTTGATGCCGCTAAATTGGCTTATGATTTTGAATCACTTAAGTTAAATAGTTTTGAATATTACAAAGTTATAACTTTAAGAGCACCTGCTTTTGAAGTAGATGATTCTGTTTCTATGCCTCCTGTTGTCGAGGACTATGCAGATGGAACCTGGACTGAATGGTTGGATACGGATGCTTTAAAAAAATCTTCTTATTTGAATGAAGTGATTGATTTTTTTAAAAAACACACGACAGTAAACCTGGTTAGAATTTTACGCTTAGCTCCTGATTCAACAATTAAAGAGCATAAAGACCCTACTTTAGCATTGGAGGAGAAAAAATCAATGATTAGATTAACGATTCCTATTTATAATAAAGATGAAGAATTTTACTTGAATGGAACAGTAGTAAATATGATTCCAGGAGAATGTTGGTATTTAAGACTCTCAGACCCTCATAAAGTTGTAAACAAAGGATCTTCTGAAAGAGTGAATTTGACAATCGATATGATTCCAAATAAATGGATAAGAGAATTGATTGATAAAAGCCAACTTTAAATAATTAAAATTTTTCAAAAACACCTAAGCCAAACAAAGCAAAATCATATTTCACTGGGTCAGTTGGGTCTAATTCTCGAAGAGCATTGTCTAATTCAGTCAATGCTTTTCCATCGTTTTGTTTTCTAGTTAAGATTCCTAATTTACGAGCTACATTCCCGGAGTGTACATCTAAGGGACAAGAGAGTAGTGCTGGTTTTATATTTTTCCATAAACCGAAATCAACTCCATGGTTGTCTTGTCTTACCATCCAGCGTAAATACATATTGATTCGTTTTGCTGCAGAACCCTTCATTGGGTCTGATACATGTTTGGTGGTTCTTGGTAGATGGGAGATTTCAAAAAAAACTTTTTTGAATTCGTGAATTGCGGGTTGCAAAGATTCTTTAGATTGGTTTTTGGTGAAAACTCCTTCCAATCCATTGTGATTTGTATAGATATTTTTTAAGGAACGAATAAAAAACTTAAAATCTTCTAAATTGTAAGTTCGGTGAACAAAATGCTCAAATTTT
>NZ_JAQWGB010000082.1 GCF_029238425.1 Flavicella sp. | reverse complement strand
TTTAGGTCCCATATCCACAGCATTCCAAGGGGTAATACTAGATTCGTATAAGGCAAAACCATCATGGTGTTCTGCAACAGGGACTACGTATTGGGCACCGGATTTTTTAAATAGATCCACCCAAGATTTTGGATCGAAATTCTCCATAGTCCACATAGGAATTAAGTCTTTATATCCAAAATCTTTTTGGTCTCCAAATTTCTCTTTGTGATACGCTACTGCAGCATGAGGATTACCATTATTAGCAATACCTGTTTGAGGGTTTGCCACTCCTTTATCCGAATACATCCATCTTGGATACCAATCTGTATACTTTTCTGCTACAGAGTTAGGTCCCCAGTGAATAAAAATTCCAAATTTAGAATCTTTCATCCATTGTGGAATTTCATATTGCTTTAAACTTTCCCAGTTTTCTTCATATTTAATTTCATTTTTTTCTTTAGGCGAAGAATCCTTTTCTTTTTTATTTGAACTACAAGCAATTAGTAAAATCGCACAAAATAGCATAAGTGTTTGTTTCATAAGTCTGTTTTTTAAAGTTTTAATAGATATACGTAATAAGTTCCAGCAATAACGTTTTTTTCATCATCAAGAAACTCTCCTCTAATGGTATTATGTCCTTTTTTAAGTTTAATATTAAATGTTACAAAACTATCTTCTTGTTCAACTTTCTTCATTTCTGAATAATTTCCAACTTCAAGTTTAACTGCATCGATAGGTAATGCATTAATTTCATTTCCATAGATAAGTTTAGTTACTTCTCCATTAGCTTTCCAAGCATCAACAATTTTATCTTTAAAAGATGGAATCCCTTTCATTCTAGCATTTGCTTCACGGGGCCATCTTCGGATTTCAAAACGATAGACACCTTCTGTAACAACATCAATTTCCCAACTCCCTGAAAGTTGACTTCCTTTAGCCACTTGGGCATGATTCCAAGGAACGCTCGGCAAGTACCAGTCAGAAGAAGAAAGAAATGTTTCATTTGAAGCAATATGACCTACAATTGGTCTAGGTTTCTCTCTATCGTTTGGAGTTACCTTTTTCCAATATTTAGTATGTGCTTTTCTTATTTCTTGAACAACTTTAGAATAACTTTCAATAACATTGTTTTCTTGAGATGGGTCTTTAGATAAATCATACAATTCTTTATTATCAATAAGTCTCCAGTTATTCATCATCCCAGCAGTTTGCGACCATGATTGTGCTTTAAACGTACGTTGATTTTCAACAAATAAGATTCGTTTAGAAATTTTTTTTTCAGTTTTAAAAAGCAGCTTTTTAAAACTTCTACCGTCAAAATTTGTTTGTTTGTTCTTTTTTAAATTACAGATATCAATTAAAGTAGGCATTACATCAATATGTGCAGTTAGCTCACTTACATCTTTATTATGTGCAATTTTTCCTTTAGGCCAATGTACAAAGAAAGGAACGCGGTGTCCTCCTTCATATACCTGTGTTTTTCGCCCTCGCATTCCTGCATTGTAAAGCTTTACGCCAGCTGTTCCTCCATTGTCAGACATAAAAACAATAATGGTGTTTTCAGATTTCCCAGACACCTCTAAGGCTTTTCTCAATTTACCTATGTTTTGATCTATTCTGTCAATTCCTGCAAAGAAATAAGCAACGTTATCTGAAATTTTCCCTTTGTACTTTTCTACTAAAGATTTATTAGGAATGGTATGTGGATCGTGCGGTAGATAAGAGGCTAGATATACAAAAAAAGGATTTTCATCTTTCTGATTAGTAATAAAATCTATTGCTGAATTAAAAAACACATCGGGAGCATAACCTTCACGATACTCACGTTTTCCATTATGAAAGTAGTAGTCATTCACTCGGTCATTATAAAAATAATCATCTGTTGTGCCTGTACCACCATCTCCGTGTCCTAGCCATTCATCAAATCCGCGATCCATTGGTCTGTATGGATAATTCGCGCCTAAATGCCATTTACCAAACAACCCTGTTCTATATCCTGAATTTTTAAAAACATTAGCTAAAGTCACTTCGGAAGCTCTCAAATGATTACCGCCACATACGGTATGCCAAACTCCTACATGATGCGAGTACTTTCCTGTTAATAACGCTGAACGAGTTGGGGCACAAGTCGGATCTACATGAAAATTAGTAAAACGTACAGATTCTGAATATAATTTATCAATATTTGGTGTTTTTATTACTGGATTTCCGTGACAACTTAAATCACCATAACCTTGGTCATCCGTAACAATTACAATTACATTTGGACGATCTTGCCCAATTGCAGTAAGAGACAGGAGTAGCAATGTAAGTATGCTAAATGATCTTAGTAATATGTTAACGTTTATTTTCATTGTGTTTTTTATAGCACTCCCATATCCTGCCATTTTTCTTGAATAGAACTTTCAGGGTCTGTTCTTTGAAATTTTGCTACATAAGTCTGCCATTCTTCTTCTCTTGGCAACTTTTGCCATTTTGGACCAATTTCATCTAAATCGAATTCTGGTATAGCATCCATTATCAACACCACTTGATCGTGATGAATATATATTTCCATGTCTTTAACTCCAACAGTTTTCATATTGGAAGTTATTTCTGGCCACGCCATATTCATAGCATGTACGCGCTTATATTCTTCTATTAAATCTGGTTCTAATAACAATGTCCAAACAAAACGTTTTTTTTCTCTTATATCCATTTTTAACTGCCCTTCAAAAGAACTATAAATTACTTTTTGATCTAGTTTGTAAATGCGTTCTAAGGCTTCGCTATGATAGGATAATATTGAGTTGACACCCTCAGAATTCATATGTAACTTTAAAGCATTAACTATTTTTTCTGAATTGAATGATATATCAGCATCAACAATCATAAAATAATCATCCTTTTTTTGATATACATTCAATTCTTTAATGCCTTCTGATTTTTTAAATTTCTTGAAGGCTTCAGATTCAAATGCTTTCGAAAGTTTAGAATTATCAGATGTAAAAAAATATGTAAATCGTCTAAATTGATTGACTCTCATTAGTATCTAGGCTTTTATATTTACTTTGTAACCTTTCACAGCAAAAAACAATAGATACACATAACAAATTAGCGGAATAATAAACGAATACTTAATACCAGCGGTATCTGAAATGTACCCCATTAACGGAGGCACAATAGCACCACCAACAATTCCTAATAAAAATACTGAAGAACCTGTTTTGGTATATTCCTTTAAATCTTGCATACTTAAACTGAATATAATTGGATAAATAATTGAGGTAAAAAATCCAACGATAGATAAACAAGCTAATGAGAAATAACCATTAGAAACGATTGCAATAGTCACCATTATAAATGCACTGACACTACAAAATGCCAAAACGTGTTGAGGTTTGAATTTCTTTAAAATATAAACTCCTAGCAATCTTCCTATCAATACCAAGCCCATAAAAGCCGTAATGTATTGTGCAGATTTTTGTTCAGTCAATTCGGGAATATTGAACCATTTCGCATAGCGGATGATAAAACTTACAATTCCTACTTCAGCACCCACATAAAAGAACTCTGCACCCACACCATATAAAGTATGTTTGAATTTTAATATGTCTACTAGTGGTTTTTTATCTCCTCCTTTTTCGTCTTCGATTTTAGGGAGTTTGATGAATACGACAACGAGTGCAATAGCAACTAAAATTCCAGCCAGAATTAAATAGGGAGGTTTAACCAAAGCAGCTTCTCCAGATAAAAAATTATCTAGTTCTAGAGGAGAAAATGCATCAATCGTAGCCTGCGGAGTGTCCACTTCATGCAAAAACAATAAAGAAGCAAGTACGGGAGCAATTGTGGCACCAACAGAACCAATAGCTGCTGCCATACTTAAGCGACTTGAAGCTCCTTCCGGGCTTCCCAGTTTGGTAATATATGGAGAGGCTGTAACTTCTAAGATGGCAAAACCAGCTGCCATGACAAATAAGGCGACTAAGAAAAGTGAATACACACGAGTTTCAGCGGCAGGATAAAATAAAAATGCGCCGATAGCCGCAATCAGCAATCCAGTAATCATTCCCATTCGATATCCCTTTTTTTGAATGTACCAACCAGCAGGTACGGCAACTACAAAATAGGCACCGAAAAAAGCTGACTGTACCAAAGATGATTGAAAGTCCGTTAGCTGACAGGCTCTTTTTAAATGGGGAATCAAGACATCGTTGATGTTTCTACTTAAATTCCAGAAAAACATCAATGCCATTACTATAATTAATGGTACTAAAAACTGTGAGTTGTTATTTTTTGTTGATGTCATGAATCTTTTTTAAAGTTCTATAATCGCTTTTATTAAATCTTTTTTCTCAAATAATTTTTCAAATTCTGTAGGAACATCATCAAAATTCATTCTGTGGGTGATGAATGAGGAAGCATCAATTTTCCCGGCTTCTATCAATCGAATAATTCTTCCAAAATCAGAACCCATTGCAGCTCTACTTGCTTTTAAAGTCAATTCTTTCTTGTGGAAAGAGGGGTCATGAAAAACAACATCTCCCATAAATAAACCAATAAAGACAATAGTTCCCCCTGCGGCAGCGTATTTAAACGTATTCATCATAGAAGTAGAATTACCCGTAGCATCTAAAATTACTGTGGGTAGATCTCCGTTTAACAAGGAAGTCAATTCTTCTTCAACATCTCCCAAAGCATTGATAGTATCTTTTACTTTTGTGATTTCTTTGCATTTTTCCAATTTAGCATCATCAACATCCATAGCAATGACACGAGCACCTTTTAGTTGTGCAAATTGGATGGTTCCTAAACCAATTGGTCCAACTCCAATTACTAAAACAATATCATCTTCTTTGATATCTGCTCTATCCACAGCATGACATCCAATAGCTAAAGGTTCAATCATCGCTAACTGATCATCTGACAAAGAATTGGTCGGATGTAAAAACTCAGCAGGATACACAAAATACTCTTGCATTCCACCATCGACGTGCACTCCTAAGACTTGAAGGTGTTCTCCGCAGTTGGTTTTTCCTCGACGAACTGCTTGCCCAACAATATCATTGTAATAAGGCTCTACAGAGCATTTGTCTCCAATCCCAACATTCGTCACATCATTAGCAATAGCAACCACTTCTACAGCCAATTCATGTCCTAAGATTCGAGGATAACTGAAGAAAGGTTGTTGTCCTTTAAATGCATGTAAATCTGTTCCACAGACCCCAATTTTTTTTACTTTTAAGAGAACTTGACCACTAGGTAAATCTGCCTTAGGTAGGTCTACTTCTAATGGTTCCCATTCTCCTGGTTGTTTCAAACGAATTACTTTCATGGGGTTTGATTTATTTTATGATTATGTTAGTTATCTTGTTAAAGATATATTCGGGTAATTTCCCTTGTTTCCAATCAGAAATGGTTGCTTTTATTTGATCAAGTGTTCTAGCACCCATTACAATGCGATCCGCTTCCTTAATAGAAAATAAATATCGTTGTGCTAATGTAGCCAAAGGCATTTCTATTTCTTGGGCTATTTTATTTACTTCAATAGCATTTTGAACATCTTTTTCTGTAATCCATTCTCCGTCTACACCTTCGTCTATATATTTTTGGAATCGATTTCCTAACAATGAAAAGTGTAATGCAGAGGCTGCGTAATACCCGATCTCTTCTTTATGAAATTGTTGAATATCTCCCTTAAAAACACTTAAATTACAGGCATTCATTTTTAGAAAACCAGAAACTACATCAAAGTTATCTTTGGTAATAAATGGTTTGAATTCCTCCGACGGATTTCCTCCAACTCCAATTTTTTCAATTAAACCTTGAGCCTTGAAGTCTTTCAACGTGTCAAGTATTTCATTGATCTTATCCATCGGAACCAATTGAGGTTCGTGTAAAAATAATAAGTTGATTTTTGAAAGGCCTAAGGTCTCTAAACTGTTTTCTAAGCTACGCTTTAAACCATCGGGTGTGTAATCTAATTTAGTGTCAAAAGCATCTACGCCTTTTAATCTACCAATTTTAGTGCTTACAAAAGGTGTGTCTCCTTTCCATTGTCTTAAAGCTTTTCCTAAGTAATTTTCAGCCTCTCCATAAGATGGAGCAGCATCAAAAACAGACACTCCGTTTTCCAAAGCGTATAATAAAGCTTCAATAGATTCCGCTTCTTTTACAGGACCCCATACACCTCCTAATCCGGATGTTCCGTAAACTAAACGACTTTCGTTGTTGAAAAAAGGACTGACACTATAGTCACCAGTTAGATATGTTGGTTTCATGATTGTATTAATTTTTTAAGACAGAAGTTGTCTGTATTGGTACATATTTTTTTATTGATCTCGGAAATGGGCTCAAAAGTTTATTGCGGCGCCTCCGTCAACAGGTAAGATTACTCCAGTGATGTATTTAGCGCCTTCAGAGCTTAAAAACACCGCAGCATTACCAATATCTTCCGTAGTTCCGAAGTGATCCATGGCGATACGGTTGGTAATTTGTTGTTTCCTCGCCTGGTCTTTATTGACAGCATTCAGAAACATATTTGATGTAATCCATCCAGGTGCAATGGCATTGACTCTTACGTTGTCTTTGGCAAATTCGGCGGTTAAACCATTTACCAATCCGGTCAATGCAGTTTTTGAAGCACTGTAAGCAATCACTCGGTCAATACCAAATAAGCCGGCCATAGAACCTATCATAATAATAGATCCTTTTTTACGGGCTAACATGTTTTTTGCACATTCACGAGTCAATGAGAAAACACTTAGTAAGTTGGTTTGAATGATTCTTTCAAAATCTTCGTCTTCTGTATTGATTGCCCATTCTTTGTGGTGAATTCCGGCATTGTTGACCAAAATATCAATAGCGCCTTCATTGGTTTCAATATCTTGCACCAAAGCTGGAATCCCTTTTTTGTCGGTGATGTCGTTGACTCTATAGGAAGCCTTGTTTCCTAATTCGGCAACGGCCTTTTTTAAAACTTCTTCTCTGCGGCCTGTTATTACAACCTTAGCACCAGCTTCAATCAAAGCTTTTGATATACCTAAGCCAATTCCGGTTCCACCTCCCGTAACGAGAGCTCTTTGGCCGTCTAATGAAAAAACTTGTAAACTCATTAAAATTTGATTTCAGTTAATTTATCGTCAATAAAATTGAATCCCCAACCTGGTCTATCGTGAGGTTTTGCATATCCATCCTGAATAACCATTGGATTATCAATCAAAGGATCTACCCAGTCAAAAGATTCTGCACCGACTCCATTTGAAATGGTACATAATAATGGCACATCATAATCTTTATAGTAGTGAGGTAAAACGGGTAAATTGAAACTGTTTGCCAAAGCAGCACTTTCTCTCCATTTTTCTACACCACCAATTCTTAAAATATCTGGCTGCCAGATGTCGAGTGCATTTCTAGTTACTAATTCTCTCAATGGCAAAGTATCGTATTCACGTTCACCCATCGCTAAAGAAATTCCAGCTTGGTTTTTTAGTATTTCAAACGCTTGAAAGTTTTGATGGTTAACGGGCTCTTCGAACCAGTTGATGTTTAATTCTTTTGCGGCTCTGGATAATTTCATAGCAGAAGGTAGATCCATCCCTTGGTTGGCATCCATCATAATGTCTACTTTGTTCCCAACAGCCTCACGAACCAAACGTAAACGTTCAACATCAGTACTTACTTTAGGGGATCCTACTTTGATTTTAACAGCTTTGAATCCTCGATCAGCGTAACCCGTTACTTCTTCAATTAATTCATCAATAGAATAAGAAATCCAACCACCACTACCATAAATAGACACTTTTTCTCGGCAAACTCCTAAGATTTCATGTACAGGTTTGTTCAAAGTTTTTCCCCAAGCATCCCACATGGCAATATTTACCGCTGCCTGTGCCCATCTATTGATTCCTTGGTTTCCAAAATATTCTCCAAGATTTTCTAATTTGTCATAAACAATACCCATTTCATTGGTTTTATGACCAATAATGTGAGCTACGGCATCTTTCAGAGCTCCAGCAATGGCATAGGGTGAATATTGAAAAGATAGCAAGTAGGATTCACCAATCACACCATTTTCTAGTTGAATTCTCAATACTAAAAATGAAATTTCTGTGATCGTATGTGTTGCATCTGAAATAGGTTTTTTTAGCGGTGCTACCGCCTTAAATATTTTAGCATCTCTGATTTTGATGTCTTTAGACATAATTGGATATTTTTATTTTTTAATAAACGATATTCTTTATGACACAAAAATACTTATTGATTTAGTGATTTATAAACACGATTATATTACTTTTATACACTATATTGGGTTTGTCAGTTTTATTTGACTCAATATATTCACTTAATAAAGTATTTTAGACTTTAAATTAATATGAAAGCAAGAATTCATAACATACCAACATCACCTGGAAGTTCGTTTCGAGCCGTACTTTTTGAAGATAAGGAATTTCCTGCAGCTTGGCATTTCCATGAAGAATATGAGCTTACTTATATTGTAAAAAGTACAGGAGTCCGATATGTAGGGGATCATATGGATACTTTTGATAATGATGATTTAGTAATGGTGGGAGCTAACCTTCCTCATTGTTGGAAAACCATAGGGGAACAAGATGAAGATGTGGAATGTATTGTAATTCAGTGGAGAGAAGAATTATTGAGTAGTTGGTTTGATAAAGAAGAGTTAAAACATATTAGTGCTTTGTTGAAAAGGGCACAACGTGGTTTGAAATTTCATAAAAAATTTTCGGAAGAAATTAAACCGATGTTGTTAGAAATATTAAAAACAGATTCGTTTGATAGGTTGATTTTATTTTTGAAGGTTTTGCAGAAATTGGCTTTGAGTGAAGAGTTTGATTTTTTAGCAGGCCCAAATTTTTCGAATAGTTTGTCATATAATGAAAGCAATCGCATAAAATTTATTTACAATTACCTAAAAGAAAATCATTTGCGCAATGTAAAGTTGGAAGAGGTTGCTAGTGCTATGAATATGAGTAAGGATACTTTTTCGAGGTTTTTTAGAAAAACTTTTAATTCCTCTTTTTTCGCTTTTTTAAATGAATATAAAATTAGCATCTCTTGTAAAATGCTTATCGATACAGATTTATCTGTTTCTGAAATAGGGTATAGAATAGGGTATAATAATTTAACTTTTTTTCATCGTCAATTCCAAAAGCAATTGGGAATGTCTCCTTCAAAATATAGAAAGGAATATCAAAAAATTCCATTAAGTCAGTAATGAGATTTTTTTTTGGTTTATTTAAAATTCTATTTTTCGCTTTGTAATTGAAAACAGTATCTTTGCCGCAATACAAAAAGTACAGATATGAAACTTTGGGATAAAGGATATGCTACGGATAAAAAAATTGACATTTTTACTGTAGGAAACGATAGAGAATTAGATTTACAATTAGCAAAGTATGATGTTTTAGGAAATATTGCACAGACTAGAATGTTGAATTCAATTGGGACTATTTCTGATGAAGAGTTGGAAGGACTGGTTGCTGAATTGAATGCTATTATGAAAACCGTTGAAGACGGAACTTTTACCATAGAAGATTCTTTTGAAGATGTACATTCTAAAGTAGAGTGGTTGTTGACAGAGAAATTGGGAGATGCTGGGAAGAAAATTCATACAGCACGTTCTCGTAATGACCAAGTTTTATTGGATGTTCATTTGTACTCTAAAGATGCAATTTTAGAATTAAAGGACTGGGCGAAAAAATTATTTGATTTATTAATCGAATTGGCTGAAAAATATAAAAATCACCTATTACCAGGATATACGCATTTGCAAGTTGCCATGCCATCTTCTTTTGGGATGTGGTTTTCTGCCTATGCAGAAAGTTTGATTGATGATGTTTATTTTTTAGATGCTGCATATAAAGTTGCAGATCAAAACCCATTGGGTTCAGCAGCAGGTTATGGTTCTTCTTTTCCTATTGATAGAGAAATGACTACGAAAGAATTAGGTTTTGAACATTTAAAAGTGAATTCTGTTGCGGCTCAGATGGGACGTGGTAAATTAGAAAAATCTATTTCATTTGCCATCGCAAGTGTTTCTGCTACGCTGTCTAAGATGAGTATGGATATTTGCTTATACATGAGTCAGAATTTTGGTTTTGTTACTTTTCCTGATGAATTGACAACGGGTTCTAGTATCATGCCTCATAAAAAAAATCCAGATGTTTTTGAATTGATTCGTGGGAAGTGTAATAAATTACAAGCATTGCCTTATGAGTTGACATTGATTACAAACAACTTACCAAGTGGATACCATAGAGATTTACAATTGGTAAAAGAAGGATTGATTCCGTCTGTTTCTACCTTAAAGTCTTGTTTGGATATGATGGTTTTTTCTTTGGAAAATATTATCATCACAGAGAATATTGTTGCGGATGATAAATACAAATATATTTTTAGTGTTGAAGAGGTAAATGCTTTGGTACAAGCAGGCACACCTTTTAGAGATGCGTATAAAATTGTTGGAGCAAAAATTCAGAAGGGAGAATTCAAACCTGACTTAAATGTGAATCATACACACATTGGAAGTGTAGGAAATTTAAGATTGGATTTGATTCAAGAAAAAATGGAAGTTTTATATAAGTAAACTTTTTGAATACATAAATAAAAAAGCACCCTGATTATTTCATGGGTGCTTTTTTACTTTTTTATCCATTATGCGAACCATCGCAATAAGGTTTGTTTTGGCTTTTTCCACAACCGCATAATGCGCTTTCACCAGATTTTTCAGCTTTAAATCGCAATGGGGGTCCTCCTCCTTTTTCTTTGTGAGTACCATCACAAAATGGCATTGTTCCCGAATGACCACAGGTACAATATGAATAATTTCTTCCTTCTTTTAGTTCAACTACAGGCATAATAAGTGTTTTTGTTTTGCTTAAAAATAACTAAAAAAGGTTTTAGAGAGTTTCTAAATTAGTGTGACCCGTCGCAATAGGGTTTGTTTTGGCTATGACCACAGGTACATAAAAATGTTTTTGTGTTTTCTGGAACTTTAAATAGCAATGGCTTTTTATCAGAAGACTTGTGCGTTCCATCGCAATAAGGATACTCTCCTGATTTTTCGCATGTGCAATAAGCATAGGATTTGTCTTTTATTAGATAAGCTGCTATAGGAGTTGGAATTGGTTTTTTCATATGGGTAAAAATAAAAAACCGTTTTCAACAGAAAACGGTTTTGTAAATTATTGATATGTTTTTTTAAACATGCAATGCTCTATCATCCGTAGCAGCCAAACATGCTTCCTTGATCGCTTCTGTATACGTAGGGTGCGCATGAGACATTCTTGAAACATCTTCAGCAGATGCTCTAAACTCCATGGCAACCACAGCCTCAGCAATCATATCTGCTGCACGAGCACCAATCATATGAACCCCTAAGATTTCATCTGTGGTAGCGTCAGCCAATACTTTTACTTGTCCGTCTATATCCATACTTGCTCTAGCTCTACCCAAAGCACGCATAGGGAAACTTCCTACTTTATAGTTGACACCTTCTTCTTTCAGTTGTTCTTCTGTTTTTCCAACAGCTGCAACTTCTGGCCAAGTATATACTACACCAGGAATTAAGTTGTAATTGATATGTGGTTTTTCACCAGCAATAAATTCAGCAACCATCGTTCCTTCCTCTTCAGCTTTGTGAGCCAACATAGCACCTTTTACCACATCTCCAATAGCATAAATATTAGGAATGTTTGTTTGTAAATGTTCGTTTGTTTCAATCTGACCTCTTTCCGTAGTAACGATTCCGATATTATTCAACCCTAATCCGTCAGTATAAGGACGACGTCCAACAGAAATTAATGAATAATCTCCTTTGAATTCAACTGGGTTACCTTTTTTATCATCTGCAGTAACCACAACTTCATCACCTGTGTTTGTTACAGAAGTTACTTTATGTCCAACAAAGAACTTAAGTCCTTGTTTTTTCAATGATTTTTGTAATTCTTTAGATAACATTGCATCCATTCCAGGAACAATCTTAGGCATATATTCGATTACAGAAACTTCTGCTCCTAATCTTGCATATACTTGACCTAATTCCAATCCAATAACTCCACCACCAATAACGATTAAGTGCTTTGGAACTTCTTTCAATGTTAATGCTTCTGTAGAAGTAATCACACGTTTTTTATCTAAAGAGATAAAAGGCAAAGTAGATGGTTTTGAACCAGTCGCAATAATTGTTTTTGCTGATTCAATTTTTTCAACAGAACCGTCTGGTTTTGCAATGTTGATATGTGTTGTATCAAAAAAAGATCCAACACCTTCATATCTGTCAATGTTATTTTTACTCATTAGGTAGTCGATTCCACTTGTAGTTTGATCTACAACCTCTCCTTTACGAGCAATCATTTGTTCAAAATTTAAGCTCAATCCTTCTACGCCGATACCATGTTTTTCAAAATGTTTTGTCGCGTCGTGGTAATGGTGAGAAGAATCTAATAATGCTTTAGAAGGAATACACCCTACATTTAAACAAGTTCCTCCAAGAGTTGAATATTTTTCAATAATTGCAGTTTTCAATCCCAATTGAGCGCAACGGATTGCAGCTACATATCCTCCAGGTCCAGCACCAATAACGGTAACATCGTATTTAGTCATAATGAATGTTCTTTAAATTACGGTACAAATTTATGAAAAACGAACCAACAGGCTTGTGTAAATTTTGTAATAATTGTATATAAATTATACAAATCTGTTAGAAATAAAACCAACAATTTTCATATTTAGAACTGTATTAGAAAAGTTATTGAACTTTATGTTATACACTGACTCAAATGATAAAATTTACGACTCCTCAAAAAGTAGTGCTAATGTTAAGTTTATTGTTGAGATTATAATGCAACGGACGAGATTGTCTTTGTTTTTCTGGCTGTAAGTTATAGTACAAAAATTACTTTCAGTAGCACTAAATCAATGTAAAGTTGATTCTAGAAACAATTTTTTTATATTTATATAATATGATTTTTTTTATGCTAAAACGACTTACTTATTTTTTTGCTTTTTTCTGCTGTTTTATAATATCCGCGCAGAAATCAAATATAAAATTTGAATCTTTAAATCTTCCTGAAGATGTAAATTCTAATGGAATCAATTGTTTTATAGAGTCTCAGGATGGATTTTTATGGATGGGATCAAGGGATGGTTTGATCCGATATGATGGCTATAATTCAAAAAAAATATTCGCAGACAATGATCAGATGAAGAACTTTTCTTTTGGTGATGTGAATAGTGTCATTGAAGTAAATCCTGGTGAACTTTGGGTTTCAACACCAAGAGGAGTTTTTATATATTATAGTATAACGGGGCAATTTGAACGTTTTACAAAATTGTCTTCAGAGAGAAGGAATTATCGGGTTTTATACAAATTGAAATCTGGAAAAATTGCCATTGGTTCTAATAAAGGTTTATTTTTTTGGATCCGCAAACAAATCATGTGGAAACATTTAAGCATAGAGATGGATTTGTACATAGCTTAAGTAATAATGTTATTCGCTGTGTTTATGAAGATAAAGAAGGAGTTATCTGGGGCAAAACACATAACTATTTCCCATGTAGCGGCAACAGATTATAAGGCTACCTACCCAATTTATAACAGCAATGATTATATCGCTGAAAACAAAAAAGTACTGCAGCATATTGAAGTAAAATCTTACGAAGAATTACGTGCAACACATCGTGAAGACTATCGCAACCTATTTGATCGGGTAAAATTTGATTTAGGTGAAAACAAAAAAGACAGTCTAGCTACCGACAAACGTTTGATTGAATATGCAGACGGAAAAGCGGATGCAGGATTGGAAGAATTGTATTTTCAGTACAGTCGATATTTAATGATAGCCGCTTCTCGTCCTGGAGGAATGCCGATGCATCTTCAAGGAAAATGGAACAATAGCACAAACCCTGCTTGGGCTTGTGATTATCATATGAATATCAACCAACAAATGTTGTATTGGGCAGCAGAAGTTGCGAACCTAAATGAGTGCCACGTACCCTTGTTTGATTATATGGAAACCTTAGTAGCTCCAGGAAAATTAACGGCAAAGGAGTTTTTTAATACGCGTGGTTGGACAGTTAACACCATGAACAATCCTTTTGGATACACCTCACCAGGCTGGAATTTTCCTTGGGGGTTTTATCCAGGAGGAGCCGGATGGTTGTGTCAGTATCTTTGGGAGCATTACGAATTTACACAAGACAAACAATTTTTAAGCCAAACAGCCTATCCTATGATGAAAGAAGCTGCGTTGTTTTGGATAGATTATTTGATAGAAGATGAAAATGGATATTTAGTATCATCACCCTCTTATTCTCCTGAACATGGTGGTATTTCGCGTGGAGCTTCTATGGATCATCAAATTGCATGGGACTTATTAAATAATTGCATCGCTGCGAGTGAAATTTTAGGTTTGGATACCAACTTTAAAAAAGAAGCTATAGCAATACGTGATAAAATTTCTCCTCCTACTATTGGTAGTTGGGGGCAATTACAAGAATGGAAAGAAGATGTAGATGATCCTAAGAGTACACATCGTCATGTATCGTATTTATTTGCCTTACACTCAGGAAAACAAATTTCACTAGATAAAACACCCGAATTAGCAGCAGCGGCCAAGGTAAGTTTGAATACTCGTGGTGATGAAGGGACCGGCTGGTCATTGGCTTGGAAAACGAATTTTTGGGCACGCTTAAAAGACGGAGACCGTGCTTATAAATTGTATAGAAGGCTGCTATTTCCAGCAACCATAAAAGGAGGAAGATCGATGGGACAAGGAAGTGGAACCTATTCTAATTTATTTTGTGCACATCCACCATTTCAATTGGATGGAAATATGGGAGGAGCTGCTGGTATGGCAGAGATGTTGTTGCAATCTCATACTGGTGTCATTGAATTATTGCCAGCCTTACCGAAAGCTTGGGAAGAAGGAACTATATCTGGTTTGAAAGCGAGGAGTGGTTATGAAGTGAGAATTGAATGGAAAAAAGGAAAACTTTTTTGTGCTGAAATTTTGGCGAAGGTTTCAGGTGTTTGCATGCTTAGTTATACAGGTAAAACGGAGAGTGTTAAGGTAAAATCAGGAGATGTTATTCGAGTCAATTGTGATTTTGAAATATCAATTCATAACGAATAAAAAAGTTGGGATGATAACATTCTATAATTAATTGTCGTCTATGTTAGTTTGAGTAAAGTTAGTGTGTTCAACTATTGTTTAATTCCACTTTAAATGTATGTTTTACGGTATTTATAATCGAATAGTATTTTACAATTTCTTGTATTTGTATAAGAGTTTTGTAGTTTTACACTTCTTTTATTTTTAGATTTATTAACTTATCCTCTAAAATCAACTCCTTACTTTTTCGTTTTATGTTTAGAAAATTTCCTTTTTTATTGGTTTTCATTTTAGTGCTATTTGGTTCAATACATGCCCAAGATAATATCGATTTTGAGAAGCTAAATGCGGAGAACGGGATTTCGCAAAGCATCATTTATAATATTGACCAGGATAAAACGGGGAATATTTGGATGGCAACTGAAGAAGGTGTAGTAAAATATAATTCTGTTTTTGCGGATACTTATTCCAAACAAAAAGGACTTCCTAAGGAAGCAGGGAATCGAGTAAACACTCTTTTTATTGATTCCAAAAATAGAGTGTGGCTAGGAATTGACAAGGGTATTTGTTTGTACGATGAAAAGTACGACACCTTCAATTATATCATTCCAAAGGGTAAGTTAAGACCAAATTTAGTTAAAAGTATTTGTGAGGATTTAAACGGCAGAATTTGGATAGGTGCTTATAATGGACTTTGGTTGTATGATCCCGCTTCTTCAGAGTTTGTAAATAAAACTATTGAAATTAGTAAAGTAAGGATTGGGATTCAAACTTTGATTACTGGGGTTAATGGGAAATTATTACTCGGGACAGGAAGAGGTTTGATGGTTTATAATATTCAAAAAGAAAAACTGCGACAAATTTCTAAGAAGAACTTGAATATTATGAGTATTGTAAGAAATAAAAGCGATTACTTATTGGGGACGAAAAAAAGAGGGCTTTTTAAAATTGATAATCGATTCCAAGAGTTAACTAAAATTGAAAGTATCAAAGTAACAAATCCAATTCGTGTAATAACTAAGGATAAAACTGGTGATTTTTTAGTTGGAACGGATGGTGCTGGAGTGTTTGTTTTGAATAATGATTATAATTTGTTGAATCATTATTTTCATAACGAGGATCAGCTTAATTCTTTGGCGAGTAACGGAGTTTATGATATTATTATAGACCGCCAAGGCATTATTTGGGTGGCAACTTATGGGGGTGGACTTAATTTTCTTGACAAGTCAAAAATGGTTTTTAAGAAACTAGAACACGAACCAAATACTGTAAATAGTTTAAAAAATAATTTTACCCGTTCTATTGAAGTGGATGCTTTAGGAAGACGTTGGTTTGGAACCAAAGATGGTATCAGTATTTTAGAACCAAAAACCAATCAGTGGACACATCTTAAAAATATCAATGATATTGTTTTGACCCTTGAAAGTGATGGCGATTTTATGTGGGTAGGTACTTTTAATAAAGGTGTTTTTAAGGTCGATATTAAAAATTTAACTGTCCAGTCCTTAGATCTAGAGTTGAAAAAAGTATATGTTATTTTTAAAGACAGTGATAAAAATATTTGGTTTGGAGGGATAGAAGGAGAAACCTTAAGGCTTTCAAAATCGGGTAAAGTTAGTAGTTTTCCAATAAGAGATGTGCGCTCTATCATTGAGTTTAGAGAAGCTATTCTGATAGCAGGGAGAAATGGTGTGAGCGTCGTAGTAAATGAT
The DNA here is from genome assembly GCF_029238425.1 of Flavicella sp. Taxonomy (GTDB): domain Bacteria; phylum Bacteroidota; class Bacteroidia; order Flavobacteriales; family Flavobacteriaceae; genus Flavicella. The sequence continues at coordinate 795 of NZ_JAQWGB010000082.1, read as the reverse complement.
CAAATTACAGACTATAAGGCGCTTCGTGATGTGCATAAAGATTTAAATTTGGCAACGATCAATGTGTTGACCCAGTTGACAGAAAATAAAATATTGATTGGTACCAATGGCGGAGGTTTGTTGATATATGATCATGAAAAAAAAGAAAACTATAAAATTTCTGTTTCTTCTGGATTGCCGTCAGATATCATTCAAGGGATTATACCCTATCATGAAAATGAAATTTGGGCAAGTACCACCAAAGGACTTTCTCAAATATTATTGACAGAAAAAGATACAGTCATTCATGTTTTTGATAAAAATGATGGATTGTCAAGTACCGATTTTAACTACGGAAGTTTTAAAAAGATAGATGACAAAACATTTGCTTTTGGTGGTGTTCAAGGTGTAACGATGTTTAATCCTGAAGAAATCGATAGTAAAAAAGCCAATTTACCTAATATTGTTTTTGATGAGTTTAGCGTTTTCAACAAAGTAATTTCGCCAAAAGACTCTTTATTGAAGGGGCATATAAATACTGTAAAAAATATACAGCTGAAATATCGTGAGAATTCTATCACATTGAAATATTTGGGAGTTTCAAATCAAGCCTCCTCCAAAGTCAAATATTCGTGGAAATTAGAAGGTTTTTCTGAATCTTGGTCTTCACCAGAAGTAAATAGACAAGTAAATTTTACAAATTTAAATTTTAGAGATTATATATTTAAAGTAAAGGCCTCAAATGGATTTGGGGAATGGGGACCTGAACGTGCTATAAATATTACTGTTATGAGACCTTGGTGGGCTAGCACAACA
>NZ_JAQWGB010000076.1 GCF_029238425.1 Flavicella sp. | reverse complement strand
TCGAACATAGCGTTCATTTTTATCAATATTTCACTCTTCACACATTAAAATATAGATAAAGACGCTACTGTCCTTACTATATTTATATCACAAAATTTCACGTTTTCAAGAATCAATAAATTGATTTTTAAATTTTGAAATTGCTGATAACATTCAATTAATGTTAAATATAGATAAGATGAAGAAAAAAATTCTAAGTTTTTGGGAGATCTGGAACATGAGTTTCGGGTTTTTAGGAATCCAATTCGGATTTGCATTGCAAGGAGGTTTTATGTCAAGAATTTTTCAGACGTTAGGTGCTGATGAACATGATATACCTTTATTGTGGATTGCTGCCCCATTGACGGGTTTGTTGGTACAACCGATTATTGGATATTTAAGTGATAGAACATGGCACCCTCGTTTAGGGCGTCGTCGCCCGTATTTTTTAATAGGTGCGGTATTAAGTTCTATAGCTTTATTTTTAGTCCCTCATTCTCCTACTTTATGGATTGCAGCAGGTTTTCTTTGGATCTTAGATGCCTCTATTAATATTAGCATGGAGCCTTTTAGGGCTTTGGTTGCTGATAAATTAGATGACTCTCAACGATCTTATGGTTTTGTTGTTCAGACTCTTATTATTGGTATTGGAACATGGGTTGCAAGTAATTTGCCTTGGTTTATCACTTATTTAGGAGTGAGTAATGAGGCGGCACCTGGAATGTTGCCAATGTCTGTGAAAATAGCCTTCGGTATTGGAGCGTTTGTTTTTATGACCAGTATTTTATTTACCATTTTTACTACTTCAGAGTATCCGCCAGAAGACATGGAGGCTTTTGAAGAAGAGAAAAAGAAGAAAGGAACATTTATATCTGATATCAAAGAAAATATTGGAAGTATGCCTTCTACGATGCGAAAGTTAGGACTGGTGCAATTTTTTAGTTGGTTTGCGTTTTTCACGATGTGGAGTTTAGCAACACCTGCTTTGACAGAATTTGTATTTGATGCCCCAGCTCCGGTTGAAGCCATGTACAATATGGAAATTGAATCTGAAGCGGCTGCTTATTTAAAAGCAAGTGGAAGTTACCAGAGTGCAGCTGATTTGGTCGGTTCGTATATGGGAGTCTATGGGTTATCCTCTATGGGTTTTGCTTTGCTGATGGTATTGTATACTGCCAAAAAACGTATCAATAGAAAGATAGTTCACATGTCATCTTTGATTTTAGGAGGTGTTGGATTTTTATCCATGTATTTTATTCCTTCTCCATCGTGGTTGATTTTATCTTTTTCATTAATTGGAATTGCTTGGGGTAGTATTTTATCTATGCCTTATGCGATGTTATCTAGCTCTGTAGACCCAAAGAAAATGGGGGTGATTATGGGAATTTTCAATATGTTTATTGTTTTGCCTCAGATTACTGCTGCCTTGGGGGGTGTAAATTTTGCATATAAATTAATAGGAGATGAGTCTATTTACGCAATGGTTGTTGCGGGTATTAGTCTTATTGTAGCTGGTCTTTGTAATTTACTAATTACTGATAAGAATGCAATTTCTTATCAATTACCAGAATAATTATGGAAGGAAAAGGATTTATTTTCGATTTGGATGGCGTTATTGTAGATACTGCAAAATACCATTATTTGGCTTGGAAGGAGCTGGCAAATCAGTTAGGAATTAATTTTACAGAAGAGCACAATGAATTGTTGAAAGGAGTAAGTAGGGTGAAATCCTTAGAAATACTTCTTGGAGTGGGTGATGTGACTCTATCTGATACTGAAAAAGTTAGATACATGGAGGAAAAGAATACTCGTTATCTAGAGTATGTTGCTAAAATGGATGAAAGCGAAATATTACCTGGTATCAAAGAATTACTGGCATTCTTGAAAGAAAACAAAATCCCATTTTCATTGGGGTCTGCAAGTAAAAATGCTAGAGTTATCTTAGAAGGTGTGAATTTGTTGGATGCCTTTACCGCTATCGTTGATGGTAACGATGTTTCCAAAGCAAAACCAGACCCAGAGGTGTTTTTAATAGCTGCCGAGAAATTGAAGCTAGAACCAAAAAATTGTATTGTAATTGAAGATGCAGCTGCTGGAATTGAAGCGGCAAAAAGAGCTAACATGAAAAGTGTTGGGATCGGGGAAGAAGAAATGTTAGGTGCAGCAGATGTTTTGTTAGATAGTACGGCAAAACTGACAGTTGCTTTAGCAAAAGAATTATTGAATTAATCATATAAGTTTTATAAACTAAGATTTCAGGTCTAAGAAATTGTGAAATCTTAATAAGGTTGGATGTGCAAAAACGCATTCTGAGGTTAAACTTTGCCTTTATCTAACTATACAGGCAGTAAAAAATCTAGAAATGAATCAAAATTATATCATAGAAAACGAATGGTCAATCTTAGAAGAAGGTTTTGACCCTAAGAATGTTACTGCTTCAGAGAGTATCTTTAGTATAGGAAATGGAGTGATGGGACAGAGAGCAAATTTCGAAGAAAAGTATTCTGGTGAAACTTTTCAAGGAAGTTATATCGGTGGAGTTTATTACCCGGATAAAACAAGAGTTGGATGGTGGAAAAATGGATATCCTGAATATTTTGCAAAAGTATTGAATGCTCCCAACTGGATAGGAATCCATGTTTTAATTAATGGGGTAGAATTGGATTTGAATACTGCGAACGTTTCTGACTTTAAACGCGAACTGAACATGAAAGAAGGTTGGTTGCAACGTTCTTTTCAAGCAGAATTGTCAAATGGAAATATTGTTAAAGTAAACGCTTTGCGATTTTTAAGTATGACAAGTTCAGAAATTGGAGCAATTCGTTACAGTGTTACACCTTTGAATTTTTCAGGGGAGATTTCTTATACGCCTTATTTAGATGGTGGAATCAGTAATGAAGATACAAACTATGATGAATTATTTTGGGAGGTTTTAGATATTCAACAGGATGGGAACTATGCCTCTGTTTTGTCAAAAACTTTAAAAACAGAATATCACGTAAGTACAGGTATGCAGATTGAATTGAATCTGGGAGGTAAGCAAATAGTATTGGAACCTTCAGTGTCAAAGCAAGAAAAAAGTATTGCTCTTACTTACACAAGTAGTGTTTCTGAAAACGAAACATTTACTATCTATAAATATGGTGGCTATGTTCATTCTATGAATTATTCTATAGACGAACTAAACACCAAATCAAAACAAGGAATACATAAGGCTACCGCTAAAGGATTTGAAACTCTTTTGGAAGAGCAAATAGTATACTGGGCAAAGGCTTGGGAGACTGCTGATATTGTTATTGAGGGAGATGTAAAAGCGCAGCAAGCGATTCGTTTCAATATATTTCAATTGAGTCAAACTTATACAGGTGAAGATTCTCGTTTGAATATTGGTCCAAAAGGATTTACAGGTGAGAAATATGGAGGAAGTACTTATTGGGACACAGAAGCTTATTGTATTCCGTTTTACATGAGAACTAAGGATCCGGTTGTAGCTCGTAATTTATTAGTATACCGACACAATCAGTTAGGAAAAGCTATTGAGAATGCAGAGAAATTAGGGTTTACCAATGGAGCAGCTTTGTATCCAATGGTAACTATGAATGGGGAAGAATGTCATAATGAATGGGAAATTACTTTTGAAGAGATTCATAGAAATGGTGCCATGATTTATGCGATTAATAACTATGTTAATTACACGGGAGATTATAGCTATATTCCGGAGTTAGGAATGGAAGTAATGATTGGTGTTGCACGTTTTTGGCATCAAAGAGCTACTTTTTCTGAAGACAAAGATCAGTTTGTGATTTTAGGAGTTACAGGTCCAAATGAGTATGAAAATAACATCAATAATAATTTTTATACTAATTATTTGGCAAAATGGTGTATTGAATATGCTGTAGAGAATTTAAAGAAAATTGAAAAGGAATACACTAGCGATTATTCAAGAATCATTGCGTTGACTAATTTAACTGTTGAAGAAATAGAAGCTTGGTTAAAGGTGTCAAGCAATATGTATTTCCCTTATAGCGAAAAGCATGAAGTATTTTTACAACAAGATGGATTCCTTGATAAAGAATTGATTCCTGTTTCAGATTTATCTAAGGAGAATAGACCGATCAATCAAAAATGGTCATGGGACAGGATTTTAAGATCTTGTTATATCAAACAGGCCGATGTTTTGCAAGGGTTTTATATGTTCGAAAATCAATTCAATAAAGAAGAAATTGAGAAGCATTTTGATTTTTATGAGCCTATAACCGTTCATGAATCTTCTTTGTCTCCTTGTATTCATTCAATTTTGGCTGCATCAATTGATAGAATGCCAAAAGCATATGAGCAATATTTGAGGACTTCTCGTTTGGATTTAGATGATTACAATCATGAAGTTCATGAAGGTTTGCATATTACCTCTATGGCAGGAACTTGGATGTCTATTGTAGAAGGATTTGGAGGAATGCGTGTATGGGATGATGCTAGATTGACGTTCAATCCACAAATTCCACAGGAATGGAAATCTTATTCATTCAAAATCAATTTTAGAGGGTCTACTTTAATGGTAGAGAAGACTCAAAACGATTGTAAATTCACAAATGAATCTGATAAAGATGTCACCGTTTATATGGATGACAAAGAATTTATGGTTCCTGCTAAGGAAAATGTAATAGTTGTGGGAGAAATAGTTTCATAATAAAAAAATAATAATGAGAAAACCATTCACTGTATTCGTATTGCTAATTTCGATTGTTATGCAATCACAAATTATAAAAAAAGTTGAACCTGCCTTTTGGTGGGCAGATATGAAATACAATCAGGTTCAAGTAATGGTTTACGGAACCGGGATATCAAATTATACCCCGGTTGTGAAAGATAAGTTAGTTAGATTGGTAAGCGTGGATAAGTCTGAAAATAAAAACTATTTGTTTTTAAATTTGGACTTTTCACAATCTACTGCCATGAATTTTGAAATAAAATTCAAAAAGAAAGGTGTGTTGAATGACGTTACCATCAACTACGAACTAAAAAGTAGAAAGAAAAACTCTGCATTAAGGGAGGGCTTTGATAGTTCCGATGCCTTGTATTTAATCACTCCGGATAGATTTGCTAACGGAAATGTATCGAATGATATAGTAGCAGGGTTAAAAGAAGAAAAAATTGATAGAAAAGATAACTATGCTCGCCATGGAGGTGATATCTTGGGGATTATAGAACATTTAGATTATATTGAAAATATGGGATTTACGGCAGTATGGCCAAGTCCTTTACTAACGAATAACATGCATAAGCAATCTTACCACGGCTATGCAATGACAGATTTTTACGAAGTCGATCCTAGATTTGGTGATATGGAATCCTATAGATTGCTTTCAGAAAAAATGGAAGATAAAGGATTGAAATTAATCATGGATCAAGTATTAAATCATTGTGGTTTGGAACACTGGTGGATGAAGGATTTGCCTTTTAAAGATTGGGTAAATTACCAAGAGTATTTTGAAGAAGGAAAAGAATTGCCTTATTCAAATCATAAACGAACCACCAATCAAGATATATATGCTTCTGAAAAAGATGCAGAATTGATGACAGATGGTTGGTTTACACAGGAGATGCCAGACTTAAATCAAAAAAATCCTTTTTTAGCAAAATATCTAATCCAAAACAGTATTTGGTGGATTGAAACTATGAATTTAGCAGGAATTCGTCAAGATACCTATCCCTATCCAGATAAGAATTTTATGTCTGATTGGGCAGGAGCAATCATGGAAGAATATCCTAATTTTAGTATTGTAGGAGAGGAGTGGAGTTACAATCCGCTGTTAGTTGGTTATTGGCAAACAGGAGCGAATAACAAAGACGGTTATGAATCAAATCTGACCTCTACGATGGATTTTCCAATGCAAAGGAAAATTATTCAGGGGTTTAATGAAGAGGAAACATGGGAAACAGGTTTGGTAAAAATCTACGAAGGCCTGGCAAATGATTTTCATTATGCGACACCAAAAGATATTATGATTTTTGCTGATAATCATGATATGAGTCGTGTTTTTACTCAATTGAATGGAAATGTGAAACATACCAAAATGGCATTGGGATATATCTTATGTATGCCTCGAATTCCTCAAATATATTATGGGACTGAAATTTTAATGAATGATTTTGACAAACCGGGAGATCACGGTTTGGTAAGAACGGATTTTCCTGGAGGTTGGAGTGGTGATGAAAAAAACGCTTTTACTGGAGAAGGTTTAAACTCCCAAGAAAAAGAGATGCAATCCTTCCTAAAAACGCTATTGAATTATAGAAAGGATAGTCAAGCACTCCATCATGGGAAAACAATACATTTTGCACCTGAAGACGGGGTTTATGTTTTGTTTAGAAAATCTGAAGATGAAATATTGGCAATTATTTTGAATAAAAATAAGGAAAGTATAACACTTGATTTGAATCGATTTTCTGAAATTGGATTGAATGGAGAATCTGTGAAAAATATCCATTCCAAAGAAGAGTTTATTTGGGATAAAGAATTAAATTTAAGTTCAGAAGGAGTTTATATTATAACCACTAAATTATAATTTTTGAGAAAATTACTTGTTTTTTGCGTTGTGAGTGTCTTGTTTTTTTCTTGTAAGGAGAAACCTAAGAAAGCGTCCGAAAAAAATATTTCGATCGAATTTTCAAAGTATTCGCGACAACTTTCTAATGGACAAATAAAACGCATCGATAGTTTTCCTTCAAAATTTGTAAGACCTAGAAATGTGGATGTTTGGTTGCCTGATTCGTATAATTCAGAGAATAGATATGCGGTTTTGTACATGCATGATGGACAGATGTTGTTTGATAGTACACAAACTTGGAACAAACAAGAATGGAAGGTGGATGAGACCGTAGCTTCTTTAATGGCTCAAAATAAAATAAAAAACACCATTGTTGTTGCGATATGGAATCATGCAGATATTAGACATTCAGATTATTTTCCCAATAAACCGTTTGAATCGTTGGGAGAAAAGTTTAAAGATTCCATTATAAACAATGTAAAAAGAGGTTCTGAACCTATTTTTACGGAAGAAATCAATTCAGATAATTATTTGAAATTTATAGTAGATGAATTAAAACCTGTAATAGATGCTAATTTCTCAACATTAAAAGGGCCGGATAATACAGTTGTTTTGGGATCTAGTATGGGAGGTTTGATTTCTATGTATGCGATCAGTGAATACCCTCAAGTTTTTGGGGCAGCTGGATGTTTATCTACGCACTGGATTGGTATTTGGACTTCAGAAAACAATCCTATCCCAGAAGCTTTTTTTTCTTACATGTCGCAAAATCTACCTGATCCTGAGATTCATAAGTTGTATTTTGATTATGGAACAGAAACACTTGATGCATCTTATATTCCTTATCAATATAGAGTGGATGAGGTTTTAAAAGCGAAAGGTTATGCAGAATTGAATTATAGAAATTTAAAATTTGAAGGAGCCAGTCATTCCGAGAATTCATGGAATAAGCGATTGGCAGTCCCTTTAGAGTTTTTACTTAAAAAATAGAGATATATGAGATACTTTTTCTTGTCATGTTTGTTGTCTGTAACCTTGATGATTCAAGGGCAAAATTCGGATAGAGTGTACGAAAAATTTACGGAGGAAAATTCTGAGGTAAAAATTTACACCAATGATGGGGTGTATATTCTAAAGACTCTTTCAGAAGAAATTATTGAAACATCTTTTATTCCAGAGAAGGAATCTGAAATAAAAGAATCTCACGCTGTTGTACTGGAGCCAAAAAAGGTATCCCATAAAGTAAAAGATTCTGAAAATGTATTGGAATTATCTACAAAAGGTATCTCCATGAAACTGACAAAGTCCCCCTTTCAAATAAATTATTTTTATAAAGATCAAAAAATAATTTCTGAAGGAAAAGGTTATATAAATAAAGATTCCTTAGAGGTTTTGAATTTTAAACTAGACCCATCTGAAGCTCTTTATGGGGGAGGTGCAAGAGCTTTAGGGATGAATAGAAGAGGGCATCGATTGGAGTTATATAACAGAGCAGATTATGGTTATGAAACGCATTCTAAATTGATGAATTTCACGATGCCAATTGTTTTATCATCAAATAAATATTTGCTTCATTTTGACAATCCTCAAATTGGGTTTTTGGATCTGGATAGTGCTCAGGATAATACATTGAACTATGAAACCATTGGAGGGAAAAAAACGTATCAAATTGTCGTTGGAGATTCTTGGGAACAGATTTTAAATTCTTACACAAGTTTAACAGGGAAACAACCCTTACCACCAAGATGGGCTTTGGGAAATTTTGCTAGTAGATTTGGGTATCATTCAGAGCAAGAGGCTAGAGAAGTAGTGGCAAAATTTAAGGAAGATGAGATTCCTTTGGATGCTATTATTTTAGACTTGTATTGGTTTGGGAAAGATATCCAAGGGACTATGGGGAATTTTGAGTTTTTAAAAGATTCTTTTCCAACGCCTAAAAAAATGATTGCAGATTTTAAAGAGGAAGGTGTAAAAACGGTATTGATTACGGAGCCTTTTGTGCTGAATACCTCCAAAAAATGGGAGGAGGCCGTAGCAAAAGAAATTCTTGCAAAAAATAATAAAGGAGCACCTTATGTCTATGATTTTTATTTTGGAACCACTGGGCTTATTGATATTTTTAAGGAAGAAGGTAAAAGTTGGTTTTGGGAGATTTATAAGGAATTCACAAGCTGGGGAGTTGCTGGTTGGTGGGGTGATTTAGGAGAACCTGAAGTGCATCCTTCAGATTTGATGCATTCCACAGGTACTGCTGATGAGGTTCATAATGTATATGGTCATTATTGGGCAAGTTTGGTTGCTGAGGGCTATCAAAAGGATTTTCCTGAAAAACGCCCTTTTATTTTAATGAGAGCAGGCTATTCGGGGTCTCAAAGATTTGGAATGATTCCATGGTCGGGTGATGTGAACAGAACCTGGGGTGGATTGCAATCTCAAATGGAAATAGCTTTGCAAATGGGGATGCAGGGAATGGCATATATGCATTCTGACTTGGGTGGTTTTGCCGGTAATTATGAAGATGATGAGCTGTATACACGTTGGTTGCAATATGGAGTTTTTCAACCTGTGTTTCGACCTCATGCACAGGAAGAATTGGCTTCGGAACCTATTTTTAAAAAGGAAGAAACAAAATTATTAGCTAAAAGCGCTATAGAATTACGCTATCAATTGTTGCCCTATAATTATACTATTGCCTTTGAAAACAACCAGAATGGAACACCTTTGATGCGTCCGTTATTGTTTGAAGAGCCTGACAATACATCTATGTTTTCAGTTTCAAATACATATTTATGGGGGAAAGATATTTTAGTACATCCTATTGTCAAAAAAGGGCAGAAAAGCGATACTATATATTTCCCAAAAACAAATAATTGGTTTGATTTTTACTCGGATAAAAAATTCATCGCAGGTAATACGCATGAGGTAGTTTTAGTAAAGGAGCATATTCCTGTTTTTATCAGAGGAGGTGCTTTTATACCAATGATCAAAACGATTCAAACAACAGAGGACTATTCTTTAGAGCGATTTGATTTGCATTTTTATTATGATCAGGTTGTCAAAGAAAGTAATGGGGAATTATATCAGGATAATGGAAAGACTCCAAAAGCTTTTGAAAATGGGGTATATGAAATTATTAGATTTACAAGTGAGCTAAAGTCAAATGAAATTAATATTTCTGTGAAATCAGAAATAGGTAGTTTGAATAACAGAATTCCAAAAGAGATGACCTTGATCATTCATGCTCTAGAAAACTCTCCTAAAAAGGTTTTAGTAAATGGGAAAAAAGTAGCGTTTACTTACGTAGATAATAAATTGAGTGTAGTATCAAAAATTGAGAAAAAAGATAAAATTAAGATATGCTTGTAAAATATAAGAACATAAACTTTCTGACTTTATTACTGCTGAGTTTATTGATGACTTCTTGTGGTAATGAAAAAACGGATAAAGCTGAAGCTCCATTTGTTTGGGAAGCTGCAAATGTGTATTTCATGCTAACGGATCGTTTTCATAATGGAGATACATCCAATGATACTCATTTTGGAAGAGATTCAGAAACGGGTGTTTTAAGAGGTTTTGAAGGGGGAGATTTGAAAGGAATTACCAAGAAAATTGAAGAGGGCTATTTTGATAGGTTGGGAGTAAATGCTATTTGGATGACACCTTTAATGGAACAGGTACATGGTTTTGTGGATGAAGGGACAGGTAATACCTATGGTTATCACGGTTATTGGATGAAGGATTGGACTGTATTGGACCCCAATTTTGGAACCAAAGAAGATTTAAAGCAAATGATTGAAACGGCACATGCACATGGAATTCGTGTGTTGCTAGATGCTGTTATTAATCATACCGGGCCTAGTACGGAATTAGATCCTGCATGGGAAAGTGAATGGGTTAGAACAAGTCCAGCATGTACCTATAAAAATTATGAAACAACAGTGTCTTGCACTTTGGTAGAAAACCTTCCGGATATCAAAACAGAATCGGATCAAGCTGTTGCATTGCCTAAAGAATTAGTAGCCAAATGGAAGTCAGAAGGCAGGTATGAAACGGAAATGGCCGAATTAAAAGTCTTTTTTGATAGGACAGGTTTGCCAAAAGCGCCTAGGTTTTACATCATGAAATGGCTTACGGATTACATAGAAGAATTTGGGATAGATGGATATCGTGTAGATACGGTAAAACACACGGAAGAGTCTATTTGGAAAGAGTTTAAGGAATTATGTAATTATTCATTCGATGTTTGGAAAAAAAACAATCCAGAGAAAGTTTTAGACGATAATGACTTTTTTACGGTTGCTGAAGTTTATAATTTTAATATTAGCACTGCCACAGCTTTTGATTTTGGTGATAAAAAGGTGAATTATTATGATAATGGATTTAATAGTGTCATAAACTTTGAGTTTAAGTACAATGCTGAAAGTAGTTATGAAGAATTATTTTCAAGGTATAGTGCTATCTTGAATGGTGAGCTCAAAGGGAAATCAGTGATGAATTATTTTACATCTCACGATGATGGACAGCCTTTTGATGCGAAAAGGGAAAAAAATTATGAATCAGCGATAAAATTATTGTTGACCCCTGGGATTTCGCAAATTTATTATGGAGATGAGTCGGATAGACCACTGATTATTGAAAATACAAATGGGGATGCAACCTTGCGATCTCTTATGAATTGGGATGCCATTGAGAATGCTAAAGAAACCCAACAAAAAATAACTCATTGGGGGAAGTTAGGGAACTTTAGAACTCAGCACCCGAGTGTTGGTGCTGGTGTTCATACGATGATCACAGAAAAGCCATATAGTTTTTCTCGGATTTATAAGAAAGGTACCTATGAAGATAAAGTTGTAGTTGGTTTGGACCAACCTAAGGGAGTAAAAAAATTGAGTGTTGGATCTGTTTATGAAGATGGAGCTGTTTTGTTTGATGAATACTCTAATAGTGAGGTGACTGTGAGAAATGGGAGCGTTGAGATAGATTCTCCTTTTGATATTGTTTTATTAGCATTGAAAAATTAAATTATGAAAAAAGTAAGTAGCTGTTTATTGGTGTTATTGATATTTTGTGCGTGTACTATGGAAAGGTCTAAAAAAGAATTGTCTTCTGAAAAAGAGGAAAAAAAAGTAGTGTATCAAGTTTTTACACGGTTATTTGGGAATACAAATTCTACAAATAAGCCCTGGGGTACTCTGGAAGAAAACGGTGTAGGGAAGTTTGAAGATTTTACAGACAAAGCTTTAAAGGAAATCAAAGAATTAGGAGTCACACATATTTGGTATACTGGAGTATTACATCATGCGATGGTTACAGATTATACCGAGTTTGGTATTTCTAATGATGATCCAGATGTGGTAAAGGGTAGAGCCGGTTCTCCTTATGCCGTTAAAGATTATTATAACGTAGATCCTGATTTAGCTGTGAATCCTGAAAATAGAATGCAGGAGTTTGAGGATTTAACTGCAAGAACACATAAAGCGGGAATGAAGGTGATTATTGATATCGTACCAAATCACATTGCTAGAAAATATGAGGGTAAATCGAATCCAGAAGGAGTTGTTGATTTTGGAGCGAACGATGATACGAGTGTAGTGTATGCAAAAAACAACAACTTTTATTACGTAAAAGGAGAAGATTTTAAGGTGCCCACACCGTTAAATGATTACAAACCTTTAGGAGGAGAATTAAATAAAGATATTGATGGAGCGTTTTTTGAAAGACCTGCGAAATGGACAGGTAATGGTTCTAGACTGGCTCAGCCACATTTTTATGATTGGTATGAGACCGTGAAAATTAATTATGGAATAAAACCTGATGGGACGAAGGATTTTAAGTCCTTACCAGAAGGATATGATAAAGAATCTTACCAAAAGCACTATGCGTTTTGGAAGGAACAAGACATACCTGATTCTTGGGATAAATACAAGGATATCGCCCTTTTCTGGTTAGAAAAGGGAGTAGATGGTTTTAGATATGATATGGCAGAAATGGTACCCGTTGAGTTTTGGAGTTATATGAATTCATCCATAAAAATGAAAAACCCGAATGCATTTCTTTTAGCTGAGGTTTATAACCCGGCGTTGTATAGAGATTATATTCATAAAGGAAAGATGGATTATTTGTACGATAAAGTAGCTCTTTATGACACAATCAAAGGAATTGTTAGGGGTCATGGAAGTACAGATGCTATTCCGGAGATTCTTCATAGTTTAGATGATATTGAACATCATATGCTGCATTTTTTAGAGAATCATGATGAGCAACGTTTTGCGAGCCCGGATTTTGGAGGAGATTCTAAAAAAGTAAACCCAGCAATGGTTGTTTCGGCAACCTTGACAACATCACCTACAATGATTTATTTTGGTCAGGAAGTAGGTGAAAAAGCAGAAGAAAATGCTGGGTTTGGAACTCCAACGAGAACTTCTATTTTTGATTATATTGGTGTTCCTGCACATCAGCGTTGGATGAATGAAGGAGCATTTGATGGAGGTCAACTATCTGAAGAGGAAAAAAGTTTGCGAGAATTTTACAAAACGTTAATGAATTTTACATTGTCAAGTTCCGCCTTGATGGGATCGTATTATGATCTTCATACTTACAATAGAAAATTAAAATCGTACGATTCTAATAAAGTATTCTCATTTGCGCGTTGGTCAGAATTAGAACGTCTTTTTATTATCTCTAATTTTGAAAATTCGTCTAAAGAATTCAAAATGCTACTTCCAAAAGAGTTGATCGCTGAATTGAAATTGACGAAAAACTCTTATGAGTTGATAGATCAACTTTACGGAAACAAAACAGTATTAAAAATAGAAAATGGAGTAGGTATTATTCCCGTAAAATTAGATCCGTTAGGTTCCTTAATTTTTAAGATTAAATAAAGGTGTTTTAAACGTATTAAATACATGTATTGCATGTGTTTAAAGGCTTTTTATGTCGTTCGTAGTTTCGAAATCGATATAGTATCGATAGTTGTTGTCAGTTCAAATATGATATAATATATTTGATGAAAATTAAACGAAAACTTATGATTTTAATAGCAGACGGAGGTTCAACTAAGGTAGATTGGATTGCTTTAGATGAAAATAAAAATCAATTGTTTAAGGTAAGAACCCCTGGTTTGAACCCTGCAGTTGTTGAAGAAAAAGTTTTGAAAGAAAGAGTACTTTCGGCAAAAGAATTTTCTGAAAATTTAGATAAAGTAACGCAAATTTTCTTTTACGGAGCCGGATGTGGAACTGTTGTCGCAACAAAAATTTTGAAAGATCTTTTCGAAGATCTTTTTCCAAACGCTGAGGTTGTTGTTGAAGAGGATATGTTGGCTGCAGTTTATGCTGCTACAGGTAGTGATCCTGCAATTGTATGTATCTTAGGAACAGGCTCTAATAGCTGTTATTATGATGGTGAGAAGACACATATGAACACTGTTTCATTGGGTTATATGTTGATGGATGAGGCTAGTGGGAATTATTTTGGTAAAAGATTGATTCGCAATTATTATTATAAAACAATGCCGGATCATATTGCTAAAAAGTTTGAAGAATCTTATGATTTGTCACCAGATACGATCAAACATCATTTATACAAAGAACCAAACCCGAATACGTATTTAGCAGATTTTGCGAGCTTTATGTTTCAGTTTAAAGAAGAGCAATATGTAAAAGATTTAATGGAGTCCGGATTCGATGAATTCTTTATTTCAAGAGTGTTGCCATTTAAAAAGGATAAGTCAACTCCAATATATTTCATAGGTTCTATTGCACACTACTTTTATGATATTTTGGAAAAAGTAGCGGGCAAATATGAATTAAATTTAGCAGGTGCTATTCAGCGTCCGATAGATAATTTGATAAAATACCACAAAGAGTTTTTAATCAAATAACTCTAATGTTCTTTCTAAGGCCATACCTCTAGATCCTTTGATTAAATAGGTAGCTTTTTGAGGAATGAAAGAATTTTTGAAAGCTTCAAAGGTTGAATGTAAATTCGCTTTTGAGGCTTTTGTTTTATCAAAATATTGCCCAATTAAATGTATCTCACCAAAGTCTAGTGATTCAACTTTGTTAACAATTTCTTGGTGTTCAAAATCACTGGCATCTCCCAATTCAAACATGTCTCCCAGGATAATTACTTTGTTTTTAGCCACAGTTTTTTCAAAATTGTTCAAGGCAGCATCCATACTGGTAGGATTCGCATTGTAGGCATCCAATATTATTTGAGCAGATTTTTTTGAAATAATTTGTGATCTGTTGTTCGTTGGAACATACGCTTCAATTGCTTCTTTGATTTTTGAAGCTTCAATATTAAAGTATTCTCCGATAGCAATAGCTGCACTAATATTGGAGAAGTTATATTCTCCAATTAGATTCGTTTTTATTTCTAAGTCTTTATAGGAAATTTTTAAAAAAGGCGCGTTTTGGATTAGTCCCGTCGAACTTCCAAATGGAATGGTATTCATCCCTTGGGTAAGCTCTTTTTGAATTGTGTCATTTGTATTGACAAAAACCTTTTGATTGTTTTCTTTTATAAAAGTATATAGTTCTGATTTTCCTTTGATAACTCCTTCAATTCCGCCAAAGCCTTCTAAATGCGCTTTTCCGAAATTTGTGATATAACCAAAGTTAGGCTCTGTAATGTTTGATAAAAAGGCTATTTCTTTCTGATGATTGGCACCCATTTCAATAATACCAAATTCAGTTTGTTCCTTTAAAGATAAAAGGGTCAAAGGAACCCCAATATGATTGTTCAAATTACCAATCGTTGCTGTTGTTTTATGTTTTTGGGAGAGTACCGCATTAATCAATTCCTTAGTAGTTGTTTTTCCGTTACTACCGGTTAATGATAAAATAGGTATGTTTAGTTGTTTTCTATGGAAGTTAGCTAGTTTTTGAAGCGCTTCAAGAACATCAGCTACCAATATAGTTTTCTCAGAAGTCTTAAACTCTTCTTCGTCGATAATGGCGAAAGCGGCACCTTTTTCCAAAGCATTTTGAGCAAAAGCATTTCCATTGAAATTGTCACCTTTAAGAGCAAAAAATATGCTGTCTTTTTCTATGGTTCTCGTATCCGTTGTTATTCCGTGACTTGATCTGAAAAGCTCGTATAGTTTTGCCGTTTGCATATGTAGATGTATTTACCAAAAAAACCTTACTAATTTTAGTAAGGTCTTTTCTGTTGAATTATTGTAGTTGTTATTTGTTGAATTGTGTTTTTCTAGATTGAGTCATATTACCAACCTTATCTAATGCACAACGGAAGCCGATAAACTCTGTTGCCATGTATTGAGGCAAGTATCTTCTTTGTGCAGGGTCTAACCAAAATTCTCGATCTCTCCAAGAGCCTCCTTTGTAGACTCTTGTACGGTCTCCAATCAATGTAGATCGCTTTTTGTCATCATATTTAGTTTCAAATTCACCTGTTTCATAGTCAAATGTAGTAACAGGATCTAAAGGTGAATTGTACATTCTCGGAACGTTGTCTGTTTCTGTCAAATCAATACTATAATGTCTCGAATTCGAAAGGTCTCCATCTCCTAAACTAGAATTGTCCGATTGTGTGTAGTTTGATCTAAGTTGAGCATCCTCTTTTGTGATGGGCTCATAGATAACTTTTCCAGGGACGTTTTTCGAAATAATTCTACCGTTAGGAAGTGTATCATATATAACATCCTCATAATCTGCAATAATTACATTTCCATCTGCGTCAATTGATTTTTTCATGAAAAGATTTCCCCTAACATAATTAAAATCGTTCATTTCAGTATCAATATGGGGTCTGTAAACATCATACACCCATTCGGCAACATTCCCGGCCATGTCATATAAACCAAAAGCATTCGGAGGATACGATTTTATTCTGTTGGTGATGTCCGCACCATCATTACTCCATCCGGCTAATCCACTATAATCACCTCTTCCTTGTTTGAAATTAGCTAATTGATCTCCTCTGTTTTTAGTTGAATTATTACGTGTATATCTTCCTTTCCAAGGATATTTTTTTCTTCCTCTTAAATTGTTGCGGTCTCTGTTCTCAATTTGAGCTTTTGCAGCGTATTCCCATTCCGCTTCCGTTGGAAGTCTAAAATCAGGATATAAAATTCCGTCACTTGGTTTTACGTGACGCCCTGTCATTCCTTTTCTACCAGTAATTGTATCCTTCTTTATATCGGATCTTCTAATACTTTTAAGACCTTTGTCATAAATTGTTGGATCTCCGTCAAATAATAAATTTGGATTTGAGTAATACGCTTCTGTATTGAAATGATTTTTACCTTCTACAACAATGGAATCCTCGTTAAATAAATTTTTAATCAATCCAAGATCCATTAATATTTTTTCGTTTACACGATCCGTTCTCCATTCGCAAAAATCATTTGCTTGTGACCAACTTACACCAACTACTGGGTAATTTGCATAAGCAGGATGTCTCAAATATGTTTCACTCAAAGATTCATTACTTCCCATTGCATTTCTCCAAACCAATGAATCTGGAAGGGCAGCTTCATAAATATGGCTGTAGTCATCTACCCTAGGAGGAAATACTCTTTCTAACCATTTAAGGTATAGCAAATACTCAGAGTTTGTAACTTCCGCTTCGTCCATATAAAAGGAACGAACTTGCATTCTTCTAGGAGTCGTATTCCAGTCAGACATAATATCATCTTGAACACTACCCATGGTGAAGGTACCTCCTTCAACCAATACCATTCCTAATGGTGTTTTTTGCTCTTTGTATTTGTTGTTAATCGCAAATCCCCCATAATCAGGATCGTTAAATTTCCAACCCGTTAATGTAGAGGTAGTTGAATTTGTGTTTGATGTAGAACTTTCGCTACAACTCACCATGCTTATTGATAATAGGGCAATGGCTAAATATTTTATCTTAAACAAATTTTGCATATTTGATATTATATTACGGGGTATTCTAATCTTGTCGCAATTTACACTAATTATGGTTTTTTGCAATAAATAGATGTTAAAAATCCTATTGTTTTAATTAGAATAATTGGTTTTAATGTCTTTTAATAACGATTCGTTTATTTCTTTATTATGTCATATCTTGCAGACCTGAACAAATTTGACTATTTTAATATAATATGGCGGGAAAAATCATCAAAATTTTATACATATTTCTATTGTTCTTCTCTTTGAAAAGTTTTTCTCAGAAAACGATAAGAAAGTCCATTTCATTGGATTGGGAAATGAGCAAAGAATTGGAAGTGTCAAATGGTATAAAATTGACATACCCACTTGTGAAAGGTAATTTTCTGGATGCTTCTGGAATTCCTTCTTTTTACGAAAATTGGTTAGTTCCTGCAAATGTTTCAGGGGTAAATCATTCCTTAGAAAATGTAGTATATGAGACGGTTGATTCTCGGTTTCTTCAACAGATAAGTATAGAAGCTATACCATTTTCTTTAAAAAGTAGTTTGAATATATCGTATGCGAATGAGATGCGCTCAGCTTCCTTTTCAATAACACCAATGATAAGAGAAGGGGATATTGTGAGAAAAATTGTGTCTTTTGATTTGTTGTATACATTAAACACTCAAGCAAAAAAAACAGAAGCTTTATCAGATTTTTCTGATTCTGTTTTGACATCTGGAACATGGTTTAAATTTTCGATAGACAAAACAGGTGTTTTTAAAATGGATAAGACTTTTTTAAACAGTTTGGGAGTTTCAACGGATGGATTAGATCCTAGAAATATAAGGATTTATGGGAATGGAGGTGAAATGTTGCCAAATTTAAATTCTGATTTCAGGCATGATGATATTCAAGAAAATGCAATTTTTGTAAATGGGGAAGCTGATGGTGTTTTTAACGATTCGGATTATGTTCTTTTTTATGGACAAGGAGCTCACGATTGGATAAAAGAAAATGAGAATACAATTTCTCATAGAAAAAATATTTATTCCGAAAAGGCCTTTTATTTTTTAAATGTTGATTTAGGACCAGGAAAAAGGGTTGCAGATGCCCCAGAAGTAACAGAGACCACCACAGATATAGTTTCAACATTTAAAGACCATTTGTTTAACGAGGTTGATAGAGTGAATTTAATTGGAGCAGGACAACAATGGTTTGGAGATTCTTTTTTAGTTCAGAATACTAGAAATTATTCTTTTTCCTTAAATAATATTGACACCGCAAAAGATGTATATTTTAAAGTGAGAGCTGCATCAACCGCAACAACCGCAACTAGCTTAAATGTGTCGGTAAACAGCACTGCTTTATTTAATTTGAGTTTTTCTGCAATATCGGGAATTACCAAAGCTAGAGCTTCGGTTAATAGTGGGGAATTGGATATAGATGACGCTTCATTGAATATTCAGTTGGCGTATAATAATAACGGAAATCCAGGTGCTGAGGCATTTTTGGATTATATTGAAGTTATAGGGGATAGATTTTTAATTGCTGATGGAAATCAATTTGGATTTAGAAATTTTATATCTCAAGAGCCGTCGAAGGTTTTAGAGTATGTGGTTCAGAACAAAAATCAAGTCAATATGATCTGGGATGTTTCAAACCCTTTAGAACCTCAGAACTTAATAAATCAAACTGGCGGAGATGATTTTCGTTTTAAAAAGAATTCAGGGAGCTTGGGAGAGTATCATATAGTTAGTAATTCTAATTTTTATTTGCCTGAAGTAGTTCAGCAAGGTGCAATTTCCAATCAAAATTTACATGGCTTAAGAGATATTCAATATCTACTCATAACAAAAGAAAACTTTGTGAGTCATGCACAACGATTGGCAAACTATCATTCTTCAAATTCTAATTTAAGTACTAGAGTAGTTTCGTTAAATCAGATATATAATGAATTTGGATCTGGGAGTCCTGATGTAACTGCAATTAGGGATTTTGTCAAATATTTATACGATAATGCCACTAGTGATGATAATAGAATAAAGTATCTATGTACGTTTGGAGATTCTTCTTATGACTATAAAGATCGTATTTCGGGCAATAATAATATAGTTCCTGTGTATTTGGCTTATGAGAGTTTTGATCTTGTGAATTCTTATGTGACGGATGACTATTATGGTATGATGGATAGTAATGAGGGGAATATGACATCTACCGATAAGCAAGATGTTGCTACCGGAAGAATTTTGGTTTCTGATGATGCTCAAGCAACGATAGTTGTTGATAAAATCTTGGCTTATTATAATAATAGTTCATTCGAGAATTGGCATAACCAAATAACTTTGGCAACGGATGATTTAGATAATGCTAGTGAATTTGTGTTTCAAACGGATATGGATGAAATAGCAGAATCTATAGTTTTAAATAAACCACAATATAATATTAAGAAAATTTATTCTGATGCATATGTGAAGCAACAAACTACGGGAGGAACCAGATATCCTGATGTAAATGCTGCCATAACGAATTCATTAGAAAAAGGAACGTTGCTTTTTAATTATTTTGGGCACGGTGGAGAACAAGGATTTGCATCTGAAAGAATTTTTACGATTCCTGATATCAAGTCGCTTGTTAACTTTGAAAAATCTCCTTTGTTTATTACAATCACTTGTGATTTTACCAGATTTGACAACCCGGCGAGATTTACTGCTGGAGAAGAAATGATTACCAGTAGGATTGGTGGAACTGGTAATATGATATCCACAACAAGGGAAGTGTATATTTTTTATGGAAGGAATTTTAATAAAATTCTGATGCCAAAAATCTTAGGTTACGATGGTAATGATAATACCATTGCTGAAAACTTGATGGATTCCAAAAACGAGGTAAGCCCAAGTTTAAGTCAAAGGTTTTTTATTTTTTACTTAGGAGATCCGGCAATGAAATTAGCCAGACCTGGACCAAGTGTTGCGATCACTCATATAAATGGTGTGGATATAAGTCAACCACGTGATACTTTAAAGGCCTTATCAAAAATTAATATTGCTGGTGAAGTTAGAGATTCAGAGGGTAATATTTTGACAGGATATAACGGAAACTTATCTACAACTATTTTCGACAAACCTACAAATAGAGAAACGTTAAACAATAAAGGATTTACAGATAATAGTGGAACTCCATTGATTATGGAGTTTGAAACACAAGAAAATGCCGTTTTTAAAGGGAAGTCTGAAATTAAGAATGGAGTCTTTAATTTCGATTTCATTGTTCCAAAAGATATCAAAATTTCGTATGGTGCAGGGAAAATTAGTTTGTATGCATTCGATGACGAAGCAGGAAAGGGAGGCTATGACTTGGCAACTGTTGTAGGTGGAGTAAATGATGATGCAGAGGAGGATCTAGTTGGTCCGAGCATTGAATTGTTTTTGAATGACGATTCATTTCAAGATGGTGGAAATACAAGTGCGATACCGAAACTGATAGCTAAATTATCTGATGATAGTGGGATAAATACATCTTCTGGTGCTATTGGACATGCTATTACGGCTGTTATAGATGGAGATGAAGGAAATCCAATTCAGTTAAATGAGTTTTATGAAGCTGAAACTGGAGATTTTACAAAAGGAAATGTAAATTATACATTGAGAAAATTGGAGCCTGGAGAACATTCTCTGAAATTAAAAGTTTGGGATACATACAATAATGCATCTGATAAAACGTTAACATTTACAGTTACAAGTAGTGATGAGTTTGTACTGGAGAATGTATTGAATTATCCAAACCCTTTTGTAAATTATACGGAATTTTGGTTTACTCATAATCAACCGAATGAATTATTAAATGTGAAAATATATGTGTACACAGTTTCAGGTAAATTAATTAAATCAATATCTGAAGTTGTGCAAACAACAGGGAGTTTGTCTAGAACTATTTCTTGGGACGGGAAAGATGATTTCGGAGATAAAGTTGGTAAAGGAGTTTACGTATATAAAATAGAAGTTACAAATGTTATTAGTGGCGTTAAGGCCGAGAAATTTGAAAAATTAGTATTGCTTCAATAAACATAAATTAAATAAATGATATGAAAAGAAAAATAGGGGTATTTTTGATTCTTTTGGGAGTTGTTTTAAACGTTAAAGCACAGGCTCCTGAGCCAAATCCAATCCAAACTGGAGTTCCATTACTATTGATATTATCTGATGCAAGAGCTGCGGGCCAAGGAGACGTTGGGGTGGCAACTACATCAGATGCCAATTCAATTTACCATAATTCTGCCAAAATGGCTTTTAATACCTCTGAGTATTCGGTGGGGGTGAACTATACTCCATGGCTACAAAGTTTAGTGGATGGTTTATTTGTTGGAGGAGGATCTATTATTAATAGAATTGATGAAAGAAGTGCCTGGGGTGCTGATATTAGATATTTTTCTTTAGGGGATATTGATTTATACGATGATGGAGGAAATAGTACGGGAAGTGCAAATCCATACGAGTTTTCTGCATCTGGATCTTATGCTTTAAAATTGAGTGATTATTTTTCAATGGGAGTAGCGTTGCGTTATATGCGTTCTGATTTTAAAATTACCGGAACAGATCAAAACTTGAATACAGTCAATGGGTTTGGGGTAGATGTATCTGGTTTTTATCAGTCAGCGGAACGAAACTATGGAAGCTTTAATGGTAGAATTCGTGCAGGTTTTAATATTTCAAATATGGGGCCAAAAGTATCTTATACAGCAGGAAGAGAAGATTTTATTCCTACTCAATTACGTTTAGGAGGTGGATTTGATTTTATCATAGATAACTATAATACACTGGCATTGACATTACAGTTGTCTAAATTGTTAGTGCCAACACCACCAATTAGAGATGAAAGTGGAAATGTTATCAAAGGAAAAGAAGACAACGTAGGTTGGGTAGAAGGAATGTTTCAGTCCTTTGGAGATGCACCTTATGGATTTGGAGAGGAAATGCAAGAAGTCAATATTGGTTTTGGTGCAGAATATGTTTACAATGATTCATTTGCTTTACGTGGTGGATATTATCATGAGAGTGAAATGAAAGGGAATAGGCAATATTTTACTATGGGTGGTGGCTTAAAAGCGAAGGCCTTTAATATAGATTTATCATATTTGGTAAATGCTGCCTCGGCATATAACCCATTAGAAAGTACGTTACGTTTTTCTTTGTCATTTGATTTAGGAGATATTTACGATAACTTCTAAGTAAAATTGGTTCAAAAATATTGAAATATCTTAAATCATTCGGGTTTCCTGTTTGGTTTAAGATATTTTTTTTTGATGAAATGTTGGTGGCTTTGCTTATGTGCGTATTTTAGCGTTTCTAATTTCAATTTTGTTGATTAAATAAGATTATATGGCAATTTATTCTGTAATTACTGGGACTGGAAGTTCTATACCTTCAAAAATTAAAAAGAATAGTGATTTTATGAATAGTACTTTTCTTAATGAAGACGGTACTCCCTTTAAGAATGATAATTCAGTTATTATTGATAAATTCAAACAGATTACCGGGATAGCGGAAAGGCGCTATGCAGTAGATTCTCAAAATGCTTCTGATTTAGCTTCTATAGCAGCTGAGAAGGCAATTGAAAATGCTGGAATCAACAAAAATGACATCGATCAAATAATAGTTGCTCATAATTTTGGAGACGTAAAAAAAGGGAGTGTTCAAGGGGATACATTGCCAAGTTTAGCATCCAAGGTTAAAAATAAATTAGGAATTTTAAATACAAATTGTGTTGCTTATGATTTGTTATTTGGATGTCCTGGTTGGGTGCAAGGTATTATACATGCAGAAGCTTTTATCAAGTCGGGTATGGCAAAGAACATACTTGTAATCGGAACAGAAACTTTATCAAGGGTGGTTGATGATTATGATAGAGATTCTATGATTTATGCAGATGGTGCTGGTGCTGTTATAATTCAAGCTACTGAAAGTTCTGATAAAAAAGGAATTATTAGTTACGGTGCAAAAACCTTTACTGAGGAGGAAACGAATTATTTGTTTTTTGGAGAATCCTACAAAACGGATGTAAAAGCCAACACGTCATATATTAAAATGCATGGGAGAAAAATCTATGAATTCGCTTTAAATAATGTGCCCAATGCAATGAAAGAGATTTTAGATGCAAGTGGGTATAAGATATCAGATGTAAAAAAAATATTGATACACCAAGCGAATGAAAAGATGGATGAGGCAATTATCAAGCGCTTTTATCGATTGTATAAATCTCAAGCTCCGGAAGGAATTATGCCTATGAGTATTCATGAATTGGGAAATAGTTCTGTTGCAACGGTGCCTACTTTATTGGATTTTATCTTAAGTAATAAAATGGAAGGCCATAAAATTGAGCAAGGAGATGTAGTCATTTTTGCTTCTGTAGGAGCAGGGATGAATATAAATGCAGTGGTGTATAAATTTTAATCTTTATACAAACTGTATTTCAAAGAGTTGCGCAAGATGTTTCGTGATTTTTTGCTTTACTTCAGCTTCCGGAATTTTTCTACCAAGTTCCGCTTCCATTGATGTCACAGCTTTACCTTTTATTCCGCAAGGAATGATATTATCAAAATAACCTAAGTCGACATTTACATTTAGTGCAAACCCATGCATGCTAACCCATCGACTGCATCGAACACCTAACGCACAAATTTTTCTAGCGAACGGAGTCTCTGTATCAAACCAAACACCGGTTTCACCTTTACTACGCTCAGCATTTAATCCATATTCCTTTAAAGTTAATATAATGGCTTCTTCAAGAAATCGAAGATATTTATGGATGTCAGTAAAAAAATTTTCCAAATCTAAAATTGGATAACCAACAATTTGCCCAGGGCCATGGTAAGTAATGTCTCCACCTCGATTGCTTTTATAGAAGGTAGCTCCTTTCGCCTCCAACTGTTTTTCATTTAAAAGCAAATTACTAAGGTCTCCACTTTTTCCTAAGGTATACACATGGGGATGTTCAACAAAAAGTAAGAAGTTATTTGTAGGGTTTTCAGTTTTATTATTTCTATTCTGCATTTTTGTGGCAACAATCTCGTCGAATAATTCTACTTGATAATCCCACGCCTCTTGGTAACCTTTTAAGCCTAAATCCTGTATCTGTACTTTTTTGTTCATGTAACTAATAAAATGCCTGTTTTGCAGATTGCAAAGGTCTGAAAAATAACTGACTTTCGCTGACTTTGGTAAAGACTAGTTTTTTTAAGGTTTTCATAAGAACTCAATTTGTTTAAAAGTGTATTTTTGTACAAAACGGATTTCATGTCAATAGAAGTAAATAATATATCAAAGAGCTACGAAAGTCAAAAAGCTCTTGATCATGTGTCTTTTAAAATAGCCAAAGGTGAGGTTGTTGGTTTCTTGGGGCCTAACGGAGCTGGGAAATCGACATTAATGAAGATTATTACAGGGTATATTAATTCTTTTGATGGTGAGGTTTTTGTTGAAGGTGTCTCCGTAAAAAAAGATTTAAAATTTGTTCAGAACAATATTGGGTATTTAGCAGAGTCTAATCCATTATACAATGAAATGTATGTATTGGAGTATTTAACTTTTATCGCTGAAATTCATGGAGTTGATAAACAAGAAATTCATACTTCCATTGCAAAAGTTGGATTGGGGTCTGAGTCTCACAAGAAGATAAAGGAACTTTCCAAAGGATACAAGCAAAGGGTAGGGATTGCTGCTGCCTTGATTCATGATCCTGTGATATTGATTCTTGATGAACCAACCACAGGATTGGATCCGAATCAATTGATTGAAATTAGAACTATGATTAAGGAACTTGGGAAAACCAAGCTAGTATTGCTTTCTACACATATTATGCAAGAAGTTGAGGCTGTTTGTGATAGAGTGTTAATGATAAAAAAAGGTAAAATAGTTGCCGATGAATACTTGAAATCGTTAAAAGATAAACAAGATCAAGTTATTGATGTTGAGTTTGATTATCAGATTGAAGAACGTTTCCTAAAAAGTATCCCGAATATTAAAAATATAAAATCTCTTGGAGGATCAGCGTGGCAATTAAGTTTTGTTATTAAGGAGGATATGCGTTCTGAGGTTTTTGATTTTGCTACAGAAAATGGGTTGAAAATCATTCAAATGAATACTCAAAATAAAAACTTAGAGTCTTTGTTTTATGAGTTGACTAATTAATGTCATTCACTTTCATTCTTGCATTGGCTGAAACTCCAGATTCGCTAAAATTATTTTGTAAATATTTATAATAGCCAGCAATAGCGATCATACCGGCATTGTCAGTCGTATATTCAAATTTAGGAATATAGGTAGTCCATTTGTATTTACTTTCTGTTTCTTTTAAACGTTTTCTAATTTCTGAATTGGCAGAAACTCCACCGGCGATGGCAACGTGTTTGATTCCTGTTTCTTTGACAGCATTTTTAAGTTTATCCATTAAAATAGTCACTATCGTATGCTGTAAGGAAGCGCAAATATCAAAAAGATTTTCTTCAATGAAATTGGGGTTCTCTTTTTCTTGTTTTTGAATAAAATATAAAAAAGCTGTCTTTAATCCGCTAAAACTAAAATCCATTGGACCTACTTTTGGCTTCGTGAATTTATAAGCCAAAGGGTTTCCTTGTTTTGCGTATTTATCAATCAGCGGTCCGCCAGGATAAGGAAGGTTTAATATTTTGGCCGATTTATCAAAGGCTTCTCCAACGGCATCATCAATGGTTTCTCCTAAAACGGACATCTTAAAATAATCTTCAACTTTTACAATCTGAGTATGGCCTCCACTTATGGTCAAACAGATAAACGGGAACGGCGGTTTTTTAGAATCTTCTTCATCAATAAAATGAGCAAGAACGTGGCCTTGCATGTGATTTATATCTAATAGGGGAATGTCTAAAGATAAGGCCAAAGACTTGGCAAAAGAAGTCCCGACTAACAAAGATCCCATTAATCCAGGTCCTCTTGTAAAAGCTATGGCATTTAAGTCTTTTTTGTCGATATTTGCTTTTTGAATTGCTTGTTGAACTACCGGTACTATATTTTGTTGATGTGCACGAGAAGCAAGTTCTGGAACAACACCACCATATTCTGCATGAATTGCTTGATTTGCAACGGTGTTTGAAAGAACTTTGTCATTACAGATCACGGATGCACTTGTGTCATCACATGAAGATTCAATAGCGAGTATATAAACGGGTGTTTTAGACATAATAAAAATATTTAGGCATCCTTTTTGCAAACAGGAAACAAAGTTAAAGCATATCGTACGAATAAGAAAAATACTAACTAGAATTTTAGCAATTGTTTTGCTTTTATTACTTGTTTTAAGTGTTTTGCTAGCGCAACCTTCCGTGCAGACAAAAGTAGGATCTAAAGTAACTGAGTTTTTGTATACTACTTATGATGCGGATATATCTGTTGAAAAAATAAAAATTTCTGTACTTGGTAAAGTAGAATTAAAAGGTGTACTGATTAAGGATCACCACAAGGATACTTTAATTGCAGTAGAAAAAATAAGTTCAGAACTTTTAAAAATAAATTCTCTTTTAAAAAATAAACTTATTTTAGGAGAGTCTGAATTGTTTGATGGAGTTTTTCATATGAAAACTTATGCAGGTGAGGATACTAATAATCTTACCATTTTTTCAAGAAAATTTAATAAGAATAAAAAGGCACAAGCTAAAAATCCATTTAGATTATTTTCACCCTATATTGGCCTTCATGGGGTAGATTTTGACATTGTAAATGAAAATAAAAAACAAGATCCTTTGATTGTTTATTATTATGGGATAGAGGGTGTCGTAAAAGAATTTGAGTTAAACGGGGCTCGTGTTAATTTACGTGTTGAAAACACTTCTTTTATTGATGACCATGATTTAATAGTTGAAAACTTAACAACTTCATTTTCTTATACTAGGCATAAGATGCTTTTTCAAGAAGCTTATCTTAAGACCTCACATTCTACCATAGATGCCGACGTTATTTTTAATTATGATGGTGATGATCTTCAGGATTTTAATAATAAAGTGGCAATAGAAGCTGTTTTAAAGAATTCAAAAGTTTCTTTGGTTGATCTTAAAAAGCTGTACAAAGAGTTTTCCGGAGATGATTTGTTAAATGTTAGTACGACTTTTAAGGGTAGAATAAATGACTTTAAATTATCTCATTTTAATCTGTCCTCTGGAAAAGATTTTAAAATAAAAGGGAATTATCATTTTAAGGAAGCTTTGAGTCAAGGAAGTCAATTTTCTATAAATGGAGTCAGCGATGAATTGAGATCTGATTATGGACAGTTAAAAAACTTCATGCCAAATGTGATTGGGAAAAACCTACCGTCTGAATTGAAGAAAATTGGTGTTTTTTCTGTTTCAGGTGCTACCTTGATTACAAAACAAAAATTAGACCTTGCGATTGATATTCGATCAAAAATGGGAAAGGCCAGTGTTGATTTAGAATTGACAAATATTGATAATATTGACGAAGCCACTTATGATGGTTATGTAAACGTAACAGATTTTGAATTGGGTAAAATGATAGGTGATCCTTTGATTGGTCAGTTGTCTTTTGAAGGGGAAGTGGAAGGAGAAGGATTTAAATTAGAAAATATCAATACTTCATTGATTGGTATTGTTTCCAAACATGAATATAAAGGCTATACTTATAGAGGTGTTCAAATTGATGGTGTTTTACAGAATAAGTTGTTCAATGGTCATTTGATGATAGATGATCCTAATATTAGCTTTGATTTCACAGGACTTGCAGATTTATCTAAGGAAGATTATGAGTTCGATTTTAATGTAAAGGTAGATCGTTTTGATTTGAAGACACTTCATCTTTTTGAGAGAGATAGTATTTCTGTGATCAAAGGAGATGTTGATATCGATTTAGTAGGAAATTCCATTGATAATATTATAGGGAATGCTAGTTTTAAAAATGCCTCGTATACCAATGAGTATAAAGTCCATGAATTTCAAAACTTTTCTCTAAAGTCTGAAAAAAAGAGCGATTTAAGAACAATTGAATTTGATTCTGAGGATATCATTGACGGAAAGTTACAAGGGAATTTTAAGTTTGCTGATATTGGTAAAATGATTCAAAACTCTTTGGGTAGTATGATGGCAAACTATAGTCCAGTTGAGATTGAAGGTGATCCGTTTGTGGAGTTTGATTTTGAGATATTTAGCCCAGTTATACCAGTATTGTCACCAAACCTAAGTTTGTTATCTAGTGCAAGGCTTCAAGGAAAGGTGATAGAAAAAACAAATGATTTGAAGATGTTGTTTTCAACACCAAAAATCAAATTGAATAATACGTTTATAGATAGTGTAAATATTAAACTGGATAATAAAAATCCGGCCTTGAATACCAATATTTCCATAAAAGAGCTAAAGTCGCCTCAGTATACGGTTAGAGATTTATACTTGTATAATAAAAAGGTTAACGATACTTTATATTTTAGGTCCGATTTTACTGGTGGAAAAAATAATGATGAGAGATATGGTGTGGTGTTTTATTATACGATAGATAAAAATAAAGAATCCGTTTTAGGGATTTTAAAGTCCAAAATTTTATTCAAGGAAAAGGAGTGGATGATCAATCCTAATGATAATAAGAATAATAAACTGGTTTTTAATTTTAAAAAACAGGAATACGAAATTAAAGAAATCGAGTTGCTTACCGAAGGGCAGCGAATTAAATTTGAAGGAATTATTAGAGATTCAACCTATAAGGATCTAAAGATGGAATTTGATAATGTAAATCTTGATGCCATTATGCCGAAAGTAGATTCGCTTTCTCTTGGCGGAGTTCTTGATGGTTCCTTGAATTTTAAACAGGAGAATGGAATATATAATCCACTTGGTAATTTAAATATTAAAGAATTCACTATAAATGGTTCCTTACAGGGGGATCTGAATATGCATGTAAACGCTAATGATTCCTATAAAAAATATAAGGTTGACGTATCCTTACAAAATGAATCTTATAAGCAATTAGATGCTGTTGGATATATTGATATTGGTCCAAAAATTCCTTTGATTAATTTAGATGTTAAATTGGATGGGTTTTATTTGAATGCTTTTAGCCCATTAGGAAAAAATGTATTGTCGCAATTGCGCGGAGTAGCAAATGGGGAGTTCCATGTAGTTGGAGCATTGTCAAATCCGGATATGAATGGGGTGATTGAATTAGAAAATGCTGGTTTTACCTTTCCTTATTTGAATGTAGATTATAATTTAATTAATGATCCTAAAGTGACTTTGAGTAATCAAACATTTACTTTTAATAATTTAATCGTTGAGGATACCAAGCATAAAACAAGTGGTGTTATTAATGGAACCATAAAACATTCTTACTATAAAAATTGGAATTTAGATCTGAACTTGAAGTCGGATAGAATTCTTGTTTTGGACACAGAAGATGGAGATAATGTTAGTTATTATGGTACCGGTTTTATACAAGGTTTGTCAAATATTTCTGGGACTACAAATGATTTAAATATTGATGTAAAAGCAAAAACATTAAAGGGTACAAAATTCATCATACCACTGAATGATGTGAAGGCTGTTGAAAATTCCGGTTTGATTCACTTTAAATCAGATGAAAAGAAAGACTTTGAAACCACACTATTTGATAATGAATTTTTAATCGAGAAATTCCAAGGATTGTCTTTAAATTTTGATATTGATGTGACCCCAGATGCTGAGGCGGAAATAGTGATTGATAGAGTGTCGGGGAGTTCTCTTAGGGGTACTGGTGCTGGAAATTTACTGATTGAAATCGACACCAAAGGTAAATTCAATATGTATGGGGATTACTTGATTGATCAAGGATTTTATAACTTTATTTATGGAGGTTTGATCAACAAACCTTTTGAGATTGAAAAAGGCGGTTTGATTTCTTGGGATGGTGATCCAATGAATGCAAACCTTAATATTAGAGCCATCCACAGGGTAAAGGCAAACCCGAAAGTTTTGTTAACGGATTTAAATACCAGTAGAAAAATTGCGGTTGATCTGATAACTGACATTACCGGGAGCTTATTTAATTCTCATGAGGATTTTAGTATTGTTATTCCTAATTCAAGTTCTACTGTTGCGTCGGAGCTCTCGTTTGTTTTAAACAATGATGATGAGAATGCTACATTGCGTCAGTTCTTTTCTCTTTTGTTGGCAAAAAGCTTTTTTAACGAGGAGAATGTGGCTTCTAGTGGAGGGTCTTTTGTATCCGGAACAACTTCAGATATTATTTCAGGTGCACTTTCTGATATTTTCAACGAAGATGGTGATAAATTTCAGATAGACTTGGGTTATACTTCTGGAGATCAAAGTGATGTAGAAGAATACAACATAGATAATCAGGTAGATATTTCCTTAAAAACACAGATCAATGATAAAATTTTAATTGATGGTAATTTGGGGGTTCCTGTTGGTACTAAAACACAATCTAATGTAATTGGAGAAGTAAAGGTTGAGTTTTTGGTGGATGATGAAGGGAGGTTAAGGTATACAGTGTTTAATAGACAAAATGAAGTTCAATATTCACAAGAAGAAGAAGGTTATACCCAAGGAATTGGATTGGTATATCAAATTGATTTCAGTAGTTTGAAAGAAATGTTTTCAAAATTTGGATTTGGAAAGAAAAAAAGAAATACTTTTGACAACCTTGATGTGGAACAAATTTCAGATGATTTGATTCTTGTTGTTCCGTCAATACTTTAAAATTAAAAAAAAACAAAAAATGAGTAAGCATACTTTAGTAATTCTAGCTGCCGGGATGGGGAGCAGATACGGTGGGTTAAAACAATTGGATAAAATGTCTGCGGACGGAGATACCATTATTGACTTTTCTCTTTTTGATGCTATTGAGGCAGGTTTTAAAAAAGTTGTTTTTATCATTAGAGAGTCTTTTAAAGATGATTTTAAAAAGATTTATGATGAAAGACTAAAAGGAAAAGTTGAGGTTGAATATGTATGTCAAGAGTTAGATAAAATCCCTGCGGGATATGAGGTTGATTCAGAACGTGTAAAGCCATGGGGAACAGGACATGCAACATTGATGATAAAAGAAGTTATAGATGGGAATTTTATCGTAATCAATGGAGACGACTTTTATTCTAAAGGTGCTTTTAAAACTATTATAAAGGAGTTAGATAATTTGGATGTGAACTCCTATAATATGTGTATGGTTGGGTATAATTTAAAAAATACCATCTCAGAAAATGGATTTGTATCAAGAGGGGAGTGTTTTGTGAATGAGGAGCAAGAATTGACAAACATAATTGAGAGAACTCATATAGAAGAAGTTGACGGACAAATTAAACGTAAGGACGACAATGGTAATTTTGTCTCAATGTCTCAGAATACAATTGTCTCGATGAATTTTTGGGGATTCACACCTAAATATTTAGAACAATTAGAATCCGATTTTAAATTGTTCTTAGCGGAACGTTCTAAAGAATTGAAAAGTGAATTTTTTATTCCTACCGTTGTAAATAATATTATTGAATCGGGGAAGGGTGCTGTTAAGGTATTGACCTCTGATGCAAAATGGATGGGAGTAACCTATGCTGAAGACAGACCAACCGTTGTTTCAGCAATAGATTCCTTAAAAGAACAAAAAATTTATCCTAAAAATCTTTGGGAGTAGATCATAATAAAAGGTGCAATTACATTTATAAAAATAATTCTAGTAGCTTTTTGTTACTAATTAGTTAATTATAAGTTGTTTCTGTGATAATTAAGTATATATTCAGTAATAAAAACTTAATTTAGTGTTCCTAATATTTAGGACTAGATTTTAGCGATTTAATCAGTAAAAAACATGTGTTTTAGCCGAAAACGTTTTCGTATAAAACTTGTTAATTTACTTCCATAACCTATATTAATAGTAATTTTATACAATATTATAGAAAGATGAATATACAGTTAAAAAAGATAGCAGTTATGACCTCAGGAGGAGATTCTCCAGGGATGAATGCAGCGATTAGATCAGTAGTTAGAACCTGCGCTTACCATGAGGTAGAGTGTGTTGGTATCTATCAAGGATACCAAGGAATGATCGAAGGGAACTTCGTAAGTTTAAATGCAAGAAGTGTAAATAATATCATCAATAAAGGTGGTACTATGCTTCAATCGGCTAGGTCTATGGAGTTTATGACTCCAGAAGGTAGAGCTAAAGCATATGAGAATTTAGTAGAAAAAGGAATTGAAGGATTGGTAATTATTGGAGGAGATGGTACTTTTACAGGAGGTATGATTTTTAACCAAGAACACAGTTTTCCAATTATTGGAATTCCTTGTACTATTGATAATGATATTTATGGAACTCAATTTACATTAGGATACGATACAGCCTTGAATACTGTTGTTGAAGCGATCGATAAGATTAGAGATACAGCCTCTTCACATAATAGATTATTTTTTATTGAAGTAATGGGTAGAGATGCTGGGTTTATTGCATTAAATGCAGGTGTTGGAGCTGGAGCAGAAGAAATTTTAATCCCTGAAGAAAACATCGGATTGGAAAAAATGCTTGCGTCTCTTATTAAAAGTAAAGAGTCTGGAAAAACATCAAGTATTGTAGTAGTTGCAGAAGGTGAGAAAACAGGAAAAAATATATTTGAATTAGCAGAATATGCTGAAGAGAATCTACCTGATTATGACATCCGTGTATCTGTATTAGGACATATGCAAAGAGGAGGAGCACCAAGTTGTTTTGATAGAGTTTTAGCGAGTAGATTTGGAGTAGCAGCGGTTGAGTTGTTGTTGTCAGGATCTTCTAACTTAATGGTAGGTTTTGTGAATAACGAAATCAAATACACACCTTTAGAAAAGGCGGTAAAAGAACATCATAAAATTGATGAAGAGCTTTTAAGAGTTTCTGACATCATGACTACATAAGAAATATTGAATAAGAATAAATTAAATTTAGATAAGATGATTAAAATAGGAATTAATGGATTTGGAAGAATCGGAAGATTTGCTTTCAGATCTGCAGTAGCAAGAGAGAATGTACAAGTAGTTGGAATCAACGATTTGTTAGATGTTGATTATTTAGCATACATGTTAAAGTATGATTCAGTTCATGGGCCTTTCCAAGGAACTGTTGAAGTAGCTGATGGAAAATTAATCGTAAACGGAAACGAAATCAGAATTTCTGCTGAGCGTAATCCTGCTGACTTAAAATGGGATGAAATTGGAGCTGAGTACATTATCGAATCTACTGGATTCTTTTTAACAAAAGAAACTGCTGGAGGTCACTTAGAGGCTGGAGCTAAAAAAGTTGTTTTATCT
The DNA here is from genome assembly GCF_029238425.1 of Flavicella sp. Taxonomy (GTDB): domain Bacteria; phylum Bacteroidota; class Bacteroidia; order Flavobacteriales; family Flavobacteriaceae; genus Flavicella. The sequence continues at coordinate 10,865 of NZ_JAQWGB010000076.1, read as the reverse complement.
GCACCATCTAAAGATGATACACCAATGTTTGTAATGGGAGTAAACAATACTGAGTTAAAAGCTGATGAAGCAATTTTCTCTAACGCTTCTTGTACTACAAACTGTTTGTCTCCAATCGCTAAAGTATTGAATGACAACTGGGGAATCGCAGAAGGATTAATGACTACTGTACATGCTGCAACAGCAACTCAGAAAACAGTTGATGGACCGTCTATGAAAGACTGGAGAGGTGGACGTTCTGCTATCCACAACATTATCCCTTCGTCTACAGGAGCGGCTAAAGCTGTTGGAAAAGTAATTCCTTCATTAAACGGAAAATTAACAGGTATGGCTTTCCGTGTACCAACTATGGATGTATCTGTTGTTGATTTAACTGTAAAGTTAGAGAAACCTGCAACATATGCTGAGATTTGTGCAGCTATGAAGTCTGCTTCTGAAGGATCTATGGCTGGTGTATTAGGATATACTGAAGACTTAGTAGTATCTCAAGACTTTGTTGGAGAGACTCGTACTTCTGTATTTGATGCTAATGCTGGTATCGCATTGACTGATAACTTTGTAAAAGTTGTTTCTTGGTACGATAACGAAATCGGATACTCTACTAAAATTGTTGACTTAATTGAGTACGCAGCTACTTTATAAGCCACTATTTTATTATACATATTAAATATCCCGATTTGGTAACGAATCGGGATATTTTTTTTAAAATTGGATATTAATTCATTTGCAGATTGTTTAATTTGCAATCAAATAAAACTCATAAAATGGAAATAGCAATTATCGCGCATGATGGAAAGAAGGCTGATATGGTACAGTTCTTAATGCAGCATAAAGAATTATTAAAAGCTAAAGATATAAGTTTGATATCTACGGGTACTACGGGGTCTAAAGTAGAAGCAGCAGGGTTGAATGTTCACAAGTATCTTTCAGGTCCTTTGGGAGGTGATGCTCAGATTGCAGCACGTGTTGCAGAAGGTAAGACTGGAATGGTAATATTTTTTAGAGATCCTTTAGAGAAACATCCACATGAACCGGATATTTTTATGTTGATGCGTTTGTGTGACGTGTATGATGTGCCTTTAGCAACAAATCCTTCTACCGCAACACTTTTGATAAAATCAGTTTAGTAGAGAAATAAGTGGGGATTTAATCCTTTGATTTTTTGCCAAATAATTTGCTGAAAAATCCTTTTTTCTCTCCTTTTTCCTTCTTTGGTTTATTTTTGTTTTTATCAAATAAGTCGAAGAGTTTTTCTAAGGTGTTTTCTTCTCGGAAAAATTCACAGTCGCAAGCTTCAATAGTAGTTTGATTAAATTCTGGGAATCCAGCAGAGAGGGATTTGTTGACCTGTTTATCTTTGTATGTTTTAGAGATAACTTGGCCTGCAATAGGAAGTGCAGCAATTGAACCACCACCGCTACCAGGTGCTAAATTTATGATTGGATATTTACAGCCTACCCAGGTTCCGATAATAAAATCAGAATTGAATGCAATAAACCAAGAATCACTATAGTTTTGAGAAGTTCCTGTTTTTCCTGCCCAATCACCGTTTACTTTATATTTTGTTTTGAGTCGGCTTGCAGTTCCTTTGTCTACAACTCCTTTTAAAAGGTACTGCATTGTTTCAAGTGTTTCTTCGGAGATGTAATCATCCTCTTGAGTGTCATCGATTTCTAACTTGATTTTATGAGTATATATGATTTCTCCACTTGCGGATTTAATAGAACTGATGTAAAACGGTTCTACAGGTAAGCTTTTCGTAGCAAATGGAGTATAGGCTTGAACCAAACTTTCTAAAGAGTAATTGGTAGCACCCAAAGCTGTCGAAGGAAGATCATTTAACTTTTTTGTCAAACCTAGCTTATCAACTGTATTCTGTAGATTTTTGTTTCCAACGTTGATGTAGGTCTCAATGGTTGGAATATTCATGCTTTTTGCCAAAGCCCCGGGCATAGAGAAGTATCCTCCTTCAGAATGATCGTAATTTTCGGGTTTCCAGTCGTCGTATTGAGCATAGGTTTTTACTTCGTTATTGATCCAATCACAAGGTTTTTGACCGTTTTCTAAAGCAGCTGTATACACAAAAGGCTTGAATGTTGAAGCAGCTTGTCTTTCACTGGTGATAAGATTGTAAGGTAAGTATTCATAACTGTTACCACCGACATAAACTTGCACAGCTCCAGTTTTGATATTCATTCCGTAAACAGCAGCGCTAACCATTTTTAAATAATGATGAATAGAATCTATTCTAGAAATGCGTTTATTAGATTCTTGCCAGTCGAAAACAAGTCGTTTGTCTTTTGCTTTTGCCGAGTCAATGATTGTGTTATAGTTGAGTTTTAATTTTTTATAACGTTTGTAGTCTTTGGTGGCTTCCCATTCTTTTTCAATGATTTTTTTGATGGCTGGTTTCTTTTTAATAATTCCCCAATAATAATCCATAGATTTTTGGAGTTTCTTTAGGTGAACTTTACGAGCTTCTAAAGCTGCATTTTGCAGTTCTGAATTTAAAGTTGTTTCAATGATAAGTCCATCTTGTTCTAGAATCCATTGAGATCCATCAGATTTAACCTCTTCACTTAAAATATTTCTGGCTTTTTGTTTTATCTTTTGTAGATAGTATCCATTGGGATTCTGCAATAACAAATTTTTGTAATTTGTTTTTAGCGGTTCTAAGCTTGCCTTTTCATAAGTATCCTCTGAAATAAAATTAGCCTTGAGCATTTGGTTTAAAACTACATTTCTTCTTCTTAAAGCATGATCAGGGTATTTTCTAGGATTATAATAGGTGTTAGCCTTTAACATTCCAATAAGCACGGCTCCTTGAGCAACGCTTAAGTGTTTTACGGAACTAGAGAAATATCTTTGAGCGGCTGTTTCAATACCATACACGCCTTCCCCGAATGGAACTGTATTTAAATACAGTGTTACAATATCACTTTTGTTGTAAATGTGTTCCAGTCTATTGGCCAATATGGCTTCCTTTGTTTTATTGACTGGCATGGAAAGGTAAGAGAAGTTTTTCCTATGAAATAAATTTTTAGCCAGTTGCTGAGAAAGTGTGCTTCCTCCTCCTGCAGAACTATTTCCTAAAATAATAGTTTTTATTAAAACTCTTAACATGGCAATCTTGTCGATTCCGTCATGCTCATAAAAGCGAACATCCTCGGTAGCAACTAAAGCTTCTATGATATGTTTTGGAATCTCTGAATAAGAAACTTGAGTTCTGTTTTTAAAGAAAAATTTCCCTAATATTTCTTGGTCAGCACTATACACAATGCTGGCTTCTGATTGTTTGATTACCGCTAAGTCTTTGGAGCTAGGAATAGGACCAAAGCCTCCAACCAATACCGTTCCAATAAATAAAGCAAGTAAAACAGAACCAAGAAGTCCTAGTTTTAAAAGGAAAATAATAATCTTTTTAAACATGTTTCAATTTACAATTGTGCAATCATAGATATTTCTACGTTTACGTTTTTAGGAAGCTTAGCAACTTGAACCGTTTCTCTGGCAGGAGCAGTTTCTTCGTTAAAGTAACGTCCGTAAATTGTATTTATTTTAGAAAAGTCATCCATGTTGCTAATAAAAATAGATGATTTTACTACCTTTTCAAAGGTCATCTTCGCTTCTTGTAAAATAGCATTTAAATTTTCCATCACCTGAGTTGTTTCCTCCTCAATTGTATTTAAAACAAATTCATTGGTTTTAGGGTTGATTGCTATCTGTCCAGATATATAAAGGGTCTCTCCAGAAAGTATTGCTTGATTATAAGGTCCTAATGGAGCAGGAGCATTGTTGGTTTTGATAATTGTTTTCATAATCTTGATGTTTTCGTTAAAAGTATGAAATTCTAATGTTTTAAAAATGGTGTAAAAAAAAAGTAGTTATTTGTTATAACCACTTTTTTTAAGAAATTTATTCCTCAACGAGGTCAATATGTCTATCATGATATCCTAATAGATAAAGTACGCCATCAAGACCAATACTTGAAATGGAACTTTGAGCGTTGTCTTTTACTTTAGGCTTGGCATGGAAAGCAATTCCTAAACCTGCAAGATTCAACATAGGTAAGTCATTAGCACCGTCACCAACTGCAATTGTTTGGCTGATGTTAATACCTTCTTTCTCTGCGATTTCTTTTAAATATTCTGCTTTTTTGTTTCCATCAACTATTTCACCCAAATATCCTCCTGTTAACGCACCATCTTTAATTTCTAATTGATTGGCATGCACATAATCAATACCTAGTTCTTTTTGTAGGTACTCACCAAAATATGTAAACCCTCCAGATAAGATAGCAGTTTTAAAACCGTAGCTTTTCAAGGTTTTTATCAATCTATGAGCACCTTTAGTAATAGGAAGGTTTTTAGCAACTTCTTTCAATACATCTTCACTCAATCCCTCTAAAAGAGCCATTCTCTTTTTGAAACTTTCGTTGAAGTCAATTTCACCTTGCATTGCAGATTCAGTAATGGCTTTTACCTGCTCACCAACTCCCGCCAATTCAGCAAGTTCATCAATTACTTCTGTTTGGATCAAGGTAGAGTCCATGTCGAAACAAACCAATCTTCTATTTCTTCGATAAATATTATCTTCTTGGAAAGCGATGTCTACATCCAAATCTCTAGAAATCTGCATAAACTTAGAAGTAACAGCACCTTTGTCTTTTATTTCACCACGAATTGATAATTGAATAGAAGCTCTAGGGTAAGGGTCTTTTTTGACAAGAGAAGTACGTCCAGTCAATCGTTTGATAGAGTCAATGTTTAAATTGATATCAGAAATAACACTTGTTACAGCAGAGATTTGTTCAGCCGCTAGTTTTTCTCCAAGGATGGTTACAATGTATCTGTTTTTTCCTTGAGTGGAAACCCATTGTTCATATTTCTCTAAAGTAATAGGTCTAAATTTAGCCGTGATTCCAAGTTCGTAAGCTTTGAATAACAAATCTTTTAAGACCGGAGCAGAATTAGACTTGGCTTTTATTTCAAATAAAATACCTAATGAAAGAGTATCATGAATATTGGCTTGACCAATATCAAGTACTTTTGCACCATATTCTGCAAGAACACCAGTCAAACTAGAAGTAAGACCTGGTTTGTCTTGTCCTGAAATGTTTAATAAAATGATTTCTTTTTCCATTATATATGAGTTTACTTTTGTTCTATTAAATTTTAAAATAATCTTTGATCTGGAGCACTTCGTTTTTCATATTTCAGATCACTTAATATTGGAGATTTTACACCTATGTAAAAGTAGTAAGAAGTTCTGGGACCAAAGGGTACCCAGTTAAAGTTTACTTTCCAACTGTCTAAATCTCTTGAAAATCTAAGTTGTGTATAGGTAAATCCTTTGTTTACAAAATCAAAACCAGAAGAAGCACCTACTTTCCATTTAGGTGTCAATTCTACGTCTCCTGTAAACATTAAACTACTGTTGGTTATTTCGCTTTCTCTATTAGAATTGGAGTAGGTTCCAGAATAAGAGAGTCGAAGCGTCCAAGGTATTTTGTTTTTATACAGTTGCACCTTTTCATCTTGTCTAGAATTTTCATCGTCCTTAGAAGGATTGTTGAAATCATTACCTCTAAAATCATTCGTCATGCTTTGTCCAAACAAATCCGTGTTTTGTTCGTTCTGCATTTCATCTTTTTTGTCCTTTTTATCCTCACTTTTATCAAAATCCTTATTAGATAAGGAATAACTCATGGTAAGGTTTGCCCTGGTTAAACGAAAAAGGCTACCGTTATTATTTAGGTTGAAAGTGTTATAACGTTGTCCATTTGCATTGATTGCGTAAGGGTCAAGTGTAGCACCACCATTGATGCTCATTTTATTGTTTAAAATTTGAGTTCCAGCAGTAACGTTCACCGGACTCCATTTCAAACTATCAGCAACAATATTGTAGCTGGTAGAAAAGTTTAAGTTGTTCAAGAGGGTGATTTTTTTAAATTCTTCATCCCCTGTAGGTTCTCTGTCTCTCACTTTGGCCTCCAGATTGTTATTAAGTGACATCCCAACAGATTGAGATTCATTTTTAGAAGGACTACCATAAGCACCACCGTCGAAAGGAGAATATTCCTGATAGTCATAAAGTTCATCAGGACCAGTTTGTACGGTTTGGTAATAGTGACTAAAGTCTGGTTTGTAATTATAAGAAACGGATGGACGCATGGTATGACGGATGGCTTTCAAACCATTTCCTTTAAACTTGAACATACCATAAATATTGGTGGATATTGAGGCTCCTGCAGAGTATTCTCTAAAAGATGTAAATCCATCAATAGTATCTGTAACAGCTTCTTGGCTGTCTTCATCGTAGTTTTTGTCAATGGATTTGAAATACCAAACCTCCTTATAATTTGCATTAGGAGAAAGCGTAAAGTATTTCATTAATTTCATGTTGGTACTAACAGAAACATCTTGCTGAACACCGGCTTTTGCTTCATCAAACATTTTTGGTTTGAAAAAATCTTCCTCGGTAACTTCGATTTTATTTTCAGCCTTTAAACCGTAATTCAATCCAATTTTTTGAAAAGCATTTTTTTGAGTTCCGGATTTTGGTGCAAAAGGATAAATCCTGTCCATATTTAAAATAAAAGAAGGAAGTGTCATCGATATAACCTCGGTGTTCGTGTTTTGAGAATGAGAGGCTGATGCTGTAAAATTAAATGGCGTTCCAACAAGTTTTCTATAATACGAGACAGAAGAACTTAAGGTGTTTGTCAAGGAATTCGCGTTGTTATATTCGTTCAAAGATTGGCTATAATAATTGCTACTACCTAAGTTTACAGAAGCTGATAGTTTTGAATTAGGATTGGCTTTTGAGTCTTGCGTATGTGACCATCTGATATTATAATTCTGGCTTTTGCTATAATCGTCAAAACCTTGAACACTATAAATAAGACTTTCGTAGTTGAAACTCATATTTCCAGAAAACTTATATCTTTTTTTATAGGAAGTGGAGGTGCTTACACCCCAACTACCATTGGAATAAATATCTCCCAAAACGGTCAAGTCAAAATAATCGTTGCCTGCAAAATAATATCCCCCATTTTGCATAAAAAAACCTTGGTTTACCGATTGTCCATAGGTTGGTACTACAATACCCGACGTTTTAGTGGTTGTTAAAGGGAGGTAGGCAAATGGCAAAAATACAGGCGTTGGAACATCAGCAACAACAAGATGCGTGAATCCAACAATGATTTTTTTCCCAGGAACAACTTTGGCCTTACTCGTTTGTAGATAATAATCAGGGTTTGCTTTGTCTGAAGTAGTGAATCGAATTTTACGAACAAAAATCGTAGAATCATTCAGCCTTTTCATCTTTTCACCAAGTGTGTAAATTCCATCTTGTTCTGTGCTTAATCCATATACTAAGGCCTTTTCAGTTTTAAAATTAAATACAATGGAATCTTGGGTAGATTCTTCCCCCCCTTGTTTGAAAACAGGAAGTTGAGAATATTCCCCTACACTATCTTTAATTCCTTTAGCTGTAACGGTATTTGTTTCATAATCAATTTTGATATCTCCTGCTTTGATGTTTACATCTTTGTAAGTGATTTCAGCGTTGTCATATAAATATATTTTTTTGTTGACTACATCTTCAATGATATAATCATCAGCGGTATGTTCAATAATAGCATCTACAGCTTCCTTTTCTTGAGGAGGAAGACTATCATTTTGAATACTGTCATTTTGAATACTGTCATTTTGAACTAAATTTTCAAGAGCCGGGATGCTGTCACTTAAACTTAGTTTAGGTTCCGGTTTTAATTGAGGTTCATTCTCCTTATCTTGAGCATAGCTTTGCGTTATTCCAAAAAGGATAAAACCTAGAAATAAAAGTATGTGGTTTATATTTGTTCGCAATGCTATATATGCTATTTTTGTCTAATTAGTACGCTAATTTTATAGCGAGCCATAAGTTGCCAAAATTAATTAAAAAATATTGATGAACTTGTTACATTCTCTTAAAATTACCTTTAAAATAGAACAAATTTTTTATTTGCTTTTAATTTTCCAATTATTTGGTTTTTCATCGGTTGTAAATGCACAAGATAAAATCTTTACAGTAGTACTAGATGCTGGTCATGGAGGTAAAGACCCGGGTAAGGTTGGTTATAAAAAATACAAGGAAAAAGACATTGCATTGGATATTGTTTTGAGGATAGGTAAAAACCTTAAAAAGGAGCGAAATGTAAATGTTATTTATACTCGAAAAACAGATGTATTTATTGATTTATGGGAGCGAGGAAGAATAGCGAATAGAGCGGATGCAGATTTGTTTGTGTCGGTTCATTGTAATGCACATAATTCACAAGCTTCGGGTTCAGAGACATGGGTTTTAGGATTGCATGCGAATAAAAGAAATTTTGAAGTAGCTAAGGTGGAGAATGAGGTGATTTTATTAGAGGACAATTATCAAGAAAAATATAAGGGTTTCAACCCGAATTCTCCAACGTCAATGATTGGGTTGACACTCGAACAAGAAGAAAATTTAGATGAGAGTATTTCTTTGGCTAGTTCTGTTCAAAAAAACTTTCATGGTTCTTTAAGAAGAACTGATAGAGGTGTAAAGCAAGCGGGTTTTGTGGTGTTGCATCAAACCTATATGCCGAGTGTTTTGATTGAAACAGGATTTTTAACAAATAAAAAGGAAGGTGCCTATTTGCATTCTAGCAAAGGGAAATCAGAAATGGCATTGGCAATTTCAAACGCTATTAGTAAACATATACAAGGAGTTAGATTGAATACAGTTTCAGCAGTTAGTCCTGCGCAGTATATGGAAGAAATACCTAAGAATCATGGGGATAGTCCTTATTTTAAAATTCAAATAGCATCCGGTAAGACTAAAATTAAAACTGCAAGTTATAACTTTAAAGGATTGAAAGGGGTAACAAGAGTTCCTGTAGCAGGGTATTACAAATATTACTTAGGAAACACCAATAGTTATAACGAGGCAAAGGATTTATTGAAAAAAGCTAAAAAAGCGGGGTATAAATCTTCTTTTATTGCTGTCTTTTTAGGAGAAGACAGGATTCCATTACAAGATGCAATAAAGTGATATAATATTTTTACTAACAGATATAATTAGTAATTTTGCTAGCATATTAGAAGAGATTTTATGATTAAGAATTCTAGAGAATTGAAAACAGGAGCAGTTGTTATTTTAGTAATAATTGTCTTTATATGGGGATTTAATTTTTTGAAGGGACACAATGTTTTTGATGGAAGATCCAATACCTATTTTACGAGATATGCAAATGTTCAAGGTTTAAGTACTGCTAGTCCGGTAACAGTTAACGGCTATCAAATAGGAAGAGTTATAGATATTAGTTTTGATGAAGTTCCTGAAAGAAGAGGGGAGTTGGTCGTTAAGTTTAGTATTGAGAAATCTTTTGATTTTGGGAAAAGCAGTATCGCAAAAATCTATAGTGCTAGTCTGATGGGCGGAAAATCTTTAGCGATTATTCCATCATACGATAGTGAGATTGCAGAGTCGGGTGATTTTTTAAAGGGTGAAATAGAATCGGATATTTTTTCATCAGTTGGAGAAAAGTTAAATCCATTACAAGCAAAACTAGAGAGTGTTATTACAAGTGCAGATTCTTTATTGGTGAACATCAATCAAATATTGGATGTGGATTCTAGAAATCATATAAAAAGTACAATTGCTAGCTTAGATGGAGCAATGGTTAATTTAGAAAGGTTAACTTTAAATTCGGAGTTATTAGTGATTGAAAATAGAAAGAGCCTTAGAAGTTCGATGGAGAACGTTGAACATGTTACTAAAAACTTTTCTTCATTGTCAGATACACTTGTAGAGGCAAACTTAGGAGGACTGCTTGCTAAGATTGATTCTACTATGGCGAACTTGAATTCAATTTCCATGAAAATTGATAATGCAGATGGAACGATTGGGAAGTTTGTGAATGATCCGGCAGTGTATGATAATCTTGATAAAGCAACCAAAGAACTTGGGGAGCTGTTGGAAGATTTAAAATTACATCCTAAGCGATATGTTCATGTTTCTGTTTTTGGGAAAAAAGAGAAAGAATATGTATCGAATGATACGATAGAGAAAAAATAGAAAATTAAAATAAAGAGCATATGCAATTTATACCTAACATAATTTTTGCCTTGCTAGCGATTGCAAGTATTGGTTTTTTTGTTAAAAATATATCTAAACTAAAGCGAAATATTTTTTTAGGAAAAGATATTGATAGGTCTGATAATCCAGAGGAGCGTTGGGCTAATATGGCTAGAATTGCTTTGGGACAATCAAAGATTGTAAAAAGACCAGTATCAGGAGTATTGCATGTTATTGTTTATGTCGGTTTTATCATCATAAATATTGAGGTGTTAGAAATTATTTTGGATGGATTATTAGGAACACATAGATTGTTTTTACCGATGTTGGGCGAAGGATTTTATGGTTTTCTAATTGGAACTTTTGAAATTCTTGCTTTGTTGGTTTTGGTATCCGTAATAATTTTTTGGGCAAGAAGAAATGTTATTAAAATCAAACGATTCTGGAATAAAGAGATGACGTCATGGCCAAAAAATGATGGGAATATTATTCTTTATTTTGAAATGGTTTTGATGAGTTTGTTTCTATTAATGAATGCAACAGATATTCATTTTCAAGAAATAAATGAAGGAAATCCGATAAGTCAATTTATTACTCCTTTGTTTTCTGGAATGTCACTTGAAACAATTCACTTTATAGAAAGATCAGCATGGTGGATTCATATTTGTGGGATTTTTGCTTTTTTAAATTATTTATACTACTCAAAGCATTTACATATTTTATTAGCTTTCCCAAATACTTTTTACGCGAATTTAAATAGCAAAGGAAAATTT
>NZ_JAQWGB010000064.1 GCF_029238425.1 Flavicella sp. | reverse complement strand
TACCCCTCGACTTGCATGTGTTAAGCCTGCCGCTAGCGTTCATCCTGAGCCAGGATCAAACTCTTCATCGTTATTTTTTTTAGTCACCGAAGTGACTTATTTTTATACGATACTAGCTTACTCTAATCAGAATTCGTGTTAATAAAAACACGTAATTTAATCTTTAATTTTACGCTGTCAATTTCAATATTTTCAATGAACGTTGTGAATCACAACTTATAAGTTATTCACTCTTATGTGATCACTTCTTATTCTTTTACTAAACAAGCTTTGCTTGTTAGCGGCTGCAAATCTAAAACCTTTTTTCGTTATAAAAAAATAAAATTTGATTTATTTTTTAAAACTCTAAACTTCTAAATTTACCAGCATTTTAAAGAACTCTTGCCTATATAAAAACAACAATAGCTGTTTTCCTTAGCGGATGCAAAACTAGAACTTTTTATCGTTACAACAATGACTTTTTAAACCTTTTTTGGTTTTATTTTGAAATTCTATTTTACAGCCCTAATAATCTGCTATTTAAAAAGGACAACTAATTTAATAAAAAATCACGAATTAAAAAATAGGGCAAAAAAAAGAGGACTTTACGTCCTCTTTAAATTAAAATCCAAAATAATCTTTCGTATTATTACAAGAAACATCCTCTATTAATTTTCCAAAAAAGCTCAAATCATCAGGGAGTTCTCCTTTTTCTATCTGATCTCCTATCAAATTACATAGGATACGTCTAAAGTATTCATGACGAGGAAAAGATAAAAAACTTCTACTATCTGTCAACATTCCTAAAGAACGACTTAACAAACCTAAACTTGACAAGGTTCTTAAATTCTTTTCAATACCTTCCTTTTGATCTAAAAACCACCAAGCAGCGCCCCATTGCATTTTACCTGGAACTCCACTCGACGCAAAATTCCCCATCATGGTTGCAAAAACCTCATCATAGGCAGGGTTCAAATTATAAGCAATAGTTTTTGTCAGTGTATTTTCATAATCTAACTTATTTAGGAATTTTGACAACTGCTCTGCCATCGAATAATCACCCATGGAATCACAACCTGCATCAGCCCCAAACAATTCGGTCAATCTTTTATTATTATTCCTAATAACTCCTAAATGATATTGTTGTACCCAATCCTTCTCGTAATATTTCTTAGCCAAAAACAATAATATATAGGTTCTATATTTAGCTACTTCGATATCCGAAAGATTTTCTTTGTTTAGGAATTTATAAAAAATAGATTTCACTTCTTCTTTAGTTGTTTCTTCAACTACCAAAGCTCCTGTAATTCCATAGTCAGAAATCTTACAACCAACTTCATCAAAAAACTCAATTCGTCTCGTTATTGCTTCCAATAAAGAATCTAGATCATCAATAATTATATCCGCGGCAGTTTCAAGTTTATTCAAATACTCTTGAAAACCATTGGTTTCTATAAAAAACAAATTATCCGAACGAAATGTAGGTAATACCGTTGTATAAAAATCACCTTTAGCTATATAAATATGATGCTCCAATGAATCAGCTGGATCATCTGTGGTACACACAAGCTCTACTTTCATATGCTCCAACAAAGAAGCTGGAGTCATTTTTTCTAAAACATTATTACATTTATCATATATGCTACGCGCATTAGAAGGCTGCAATACTTCATCAATATCAAAATATCGCTTCAACTCTAATTGATTCCAATGAAATAATGGATTTCCGACAGTATATGGAACTGTCTCTGCCCATTTTTCAAATTTCTCTAATTTTTCAACATCACCAGTGACAAATTCCTCCTGAACCCCATTGGCGCGCATGGCTCTCCATTTATAATGGTCACTAGCCAACCAAGCATCAGTAATATTATTAACTGGTTTATTTTCTGCAATATCTTTTGCTGATAAATGATTGTGATAATCAATTATCGGCATTTTAGCTGCATGCTCGAAATATAATTTTTTAGCAGTTTCTGAATTAAGAAATAAATTCTCGACATCAAACCTTATGCTTTTTTTAAACTCCATTTCTTACGCTCTTGAAATCCCTAAGCTCAAACCTCTCAATTCTGCCAGTCCCCTTAATCTACCAATTGCAGAATAACCTGCATAATTGTTTTTAGTTTGTAAATCTGACAACATTTGATGACCATGATCAGGCCTCATTGGCAAAACTACATTTCTTTCTTTCTCAATTCTCAAAATAGATTGAACTATAGCATACATATCTGAAGAACCCTCTAAATGATTGTCCTCATAAAAACTACCATCTTCTTCCCTTTTTACATTTCTTAAATGTAAAAAATGAATTCTATCTTTGAATTTCTCAATCATCTTTGGCAGATCATTATTCTGGTTAGCTCCTAACGAACCAGTACAGAAGGTAATTCCATTGGATGGACTATCTACAAACCCCACCAAATCATCCAAATCTTTTTCTGATTTGATTATTCTTGGCAATCCCATAATATCCATCGGAGGATCATCCGGATGAATAGCCATCACAACCCCATTTTCTTCGGCGACAGGAATGACTTCATTTAAAAAATAAGACAAATTGTCCTTTAAGTCATCATGAGAAATATGCTCATATTCTGAAATCATTTCCTTAAATACTGGAATGGTTAAATCATCTACGGTACCAGGAAGTCCCTTTAATATAGAATCCTCCAAATTCTTTTTATCTTGTTCCGTCATAGTTTGGAACCTATCTTTTGCCTTATCCAAAACTTCTTGAGAATAATCTTTTTCCAAGCCAACTCTAGCCATTATATACTTTTCAAATACTGCCATATCTACCTTATCAAACCTCAAAGCAGTACTTCCATCCTCTAATTCCCAAAACAATTGTGTCCTTGTCCAGTCCAACACTGGCATAAAATTATAACAAATGTTTTTCACATTACAGTGAGCAACATTTCTTATGCTTTGTTTGTAGTTTTCTATACGTTTTTTATAGTCTCCTTTTTTCAATTTAATATTCTCATGAACAGGAATACTTTCTATGAAACTCCATTCCAATCCAACGCCTTCTATCTCTCTTTTAACTTCTTCTATTTCATCAACCTCCCAAACTTCTCCATTCGAAATATGATGCAGAGCCGTAACCACTCCAGTGGCACCTGCTTGTTTTATATCCATTAAAGTAACCTGATCTGATTTACCAAACCACCGAAACGTTTCCTTCATAATCTTTATTTTTTAAACTCCACTATATGCACTAAACCCACCATCTATTGGTATTACTATTCCTGTTACAAATTTTGAAGCTTCAGAACACAAATAATGGATCGCTCCATTTAATTCATCTGCCTCTCCAAATCTTTTCATGGGTGTATTCTGGATGATCGTATTCCCACGATCCGTATAACTCCCATCTTTATTTGTTAATAAAGCTCTATTCTGATTCCCTATAAAGAAACCAGGAGCAATGGCATTTACACGCATCCCATCTCCATATTTTTGAGCCAATTCAACAGACATCCATTTTGTAAAGTTATCAATTGCTGCTTTGGATGTTGAATAACCCATAACTCTTGTTATTGCTCTATCCGCAGCCATTGATGAAACATTAATTATAGTTCCGCTTTTAGTTAGAGCCATTGCTTTTCCAAATATTAAGGTTGGTATGATACTACCAAACAGGTTTAAATCAATCACTTGTTTAAATTGTTCGATATCAACATCAAAAACGGATTGATCAGGTCCAACCGTAGCACCTGGCTTATTTCCTCCAGCTGCATTAATGAGCACATCAATTTTACCATACTTTTGAATTATTTTATCACAAACTAACTCCATCGTTTTTTCTTCCACAACATTGCAAACGAATCCATCTACATTTCCACTAATCTTTTTTAAATCAGCTAAAGACTCCTGCAAGGGTTTCTCTTTATAATGCAACAAAATAACCGTAGCCTCATTCTGTAATAAATACCTGGCAATTCCATTGCCTAACACCCCACAACCACCTGTGATAAGCATTACTTTTTCTTTTAAATCAAATAAATTCATTTTCTCAAAATTTCCAACACAAAAACTTTTCGTGTGGGCACACAAATATATATAATTTTAATTTAACAAAGTTTTCAATTAAACAACCGTAAAGCAATGTTTCATTATTCTTTCTATTCTTTATTACTTTTCCATGCCCATTTAGGTCTCATCACTCATAATATCCAAAAGAGTTAAATTACTTGAAAAGTAAAACCTAAAATCTTACACACAAAAAAAACCGATAAAATTTTATTTTATCGGGTTTGCTAAAGTATTTCTAATACCAACGTTTTTTCTTCTTCTTAGAAGCTTCGGATTTTCTTCCTGGTCTGTGCTTGCTTCCTTTTTTCTTATGGACCTCTGGTTTCGCTTTTGGGTCTAAAGGATAAGGATGTTCTGTTTCAACAGATATATGGGTATTGATTAATTTTTGTTCTTCAACGAGTATGGGATTATTCTCAGAAAGATCCATCTTTTCATAGGGATTAATATCAAAAGTCTAACGTTCGTTCTGGAGTAACCCATAATTAAGCGCAACTCCCCCTTATTAACAGCTAGTTAAGGCCTACTTAATGAGCGAAAACACAGATGAGGAATTGACGTCCCAAAACAAGGTTACTCCTTGTGATCTCAGATGAAAACCATCGTACGACTATACACTTTTCAAAATATGATGCCCTTTTATCTAATCTACTGAATCGCAAATGGAATGGCAATGTTTCCAGTTGTACCATTATCAGACACTGCAACATATAGCATCACAGGTTTTCCATTGTCATCGGTTAATACAAAAGGGCGTTCCA
>NZ_JAQWGB010000048.1 GCF_029238425.1 Flavicella sp. | reverse complement strand
ACTTTCTGAAACCTTTAGAAAAATCTCTGCGTCGTTTCTAGCTATACCCAATTCATTCAGACGTGCATATTTCAAATTCACATCATAATAATCGTTGATATTATCTAGCCCAACTATAACATGTCCTTTTTCCAATAAGGCTTTCGCCAAATGGAAACCGATAAACCCCGCTGCTCCTGTTATTAATATTTTCACTGTTTCTTTATAGCATTAGGCTAAGGCTCTAGGCCAAAGCTTATATTCTTTTTTTTGATAGCATTAAGCTAAGGCTCTAAGCCAAAGCTTTGAAGACAAACTTCCATGCTCTTATTTTTTAATTACTGTACTTTTTCACCAGACCGTTAATTCGGTTTTCGTAAAATCGTAAAATTGTTTTTTCCCTCTTCTATTTATCGATTCCCCTTTTCCCACGCAACTACTTCACGGCTTCACCATATCACGCTTCACTACTTCACGATCCTTTCCCTATCTGATAATATTCAAAACCTTTATCTTCTAAATTAAAGGCATTGTATTGATTTCTTCCATCAAATATGATCGGTAATTTTAGCTGTTGTTTTATCTCTTCGAAATCTGGCGAACGGAATTCCTTCCACTCTGTTAACAATATCAAAGCATCCGCTTCTTTTAAAACATCGTACTTAGCATTTACATAGGAAATATTTTCTATTCCTTCTAAATAACAATGTTGTGCCTCTTCCATTGCTTTTGGGTCATAGGCTTGCACCTTTGCGCCTCTTTTCACCAATTCTTTCACGATATAAATCGCTGGTGCCTCACGCATATCGTCGGTCCCCGGTTTGAAAGCCAAGCCCCACAAACCAAAGATCTTTCCTGACAAATTCTCTCCAAAACGTTCGACTATTTTATGTGCAATTACTAACTTTTGAGCATCGTTTACTTTTTCTACCGATTGAATCAATTCTGCTTTATGTCCATGCTCTTCAGCAATCTTATTCAAGGCTTTTACATCTTTTGGAAAACAAGAGCCTCCATAACCAGCACCAGGATAAATAAAATTATATCCGATCCTTGCATCTGAACCAATTCCAATACGTACCTGATTGGCATCAGCTCCCACTTTTTCACAAATGTTTGCAATCTCGTTCATAAAGGATATCTTCGTTGCCAACATCGCATTTGCGGCATATTTTGTCATTTCAGCAGAACGCACGTCCATAGCAATAAAACGATCATGCGACATACAAAACGGATGGTACAATTGTTTCATTTTATCCGTAGCATAGTCACTTTCTGAACCTATCACTACTCTATCCGGTTTCATAAAATCTGCAATCGCAGCTCCTTCCTTTAAAAACTCCGGATTGGAAACTACATCAAATTGCATTTCTAATTCTCTTTCTTGCAGTTCCTTCTGAATCGTTGCTTTTACTTTATCGGCTGTTCCAATTGGAACCGTTGATTTATCAACCACCACCAATCTTTTTTGCATGGTTTGTCCAATGGATTTAGCTACAGCCAACACATATTGCAAATCAGCAGAACCATCATCTCCCATCGGGGTCCCTACTGCAATAAATACTATTTCAGCATCTTTAATAGCCTCTGATAAATCCGTTGTAAAAAATAAATTCTTATTTTCTATATTTTTCAGCACCATGGATTCTAAACCAGGCTCAAAAATAGGTATGATTCCGTTGTTTAGTTTCTCAATTTTCTTAGGATCAATATCCACACAGGTCACTTTGTTCCCCATTTC
>NZ_JAQWGB010000047.1 GCF_029238425.1 Flavicella sp. | reverse complement strand
GTATCTATAATATTTGAACTTAAAGTAACTTTGGCCACTAGTGAGTTATCACTCAAAATCTCATATAATATTTTATCCTTTGTAAGATAAACCTTGTCATTAAAATTAGTCAAATTGGAATAGATTCCATCTGAATATTTAACCCAGTTGCTTGAATCATTTAAGTTATCATTCAAATTCGCAATATAAACTCCATCAGAAGAAGTAGCATAAATTTTGTCATTCTGAATTAAGACATCCGTAACATTTACTGAAGTAGAGTTTTCTCCAATAAAATAAGTATCTCCAAATTCTAAACTCAAAAGATCATACACAACAATTCCAAATTCCAAGGCTAATAACAAATTATTGTTATAACTGACAATACTATTTATCGCTTTTTCCAGTGAAATATCTGAAATTTCAATATCTACAATCTTTTTGACACTTCCATTACTCGAAACCAGCTCTAGCAAACCGGTGTCATAACCAATTGCAAGAACTTGGTTTGCTTCATCATAATTTATTGCTGATGTATTCCCACCTGACAAGCCATTTACAGATGATATTTTTTGAATTTCACTAGATCCATAATCATAGCTAAAAACCGCGTTCTCAGTCAATGCGTAAAAAGAACTCGGGCTTTTATCCAAAGCCAACACCTGATTATAAGAAAACAAATCTCGCCACTCTGAAGTATAATCCACTTGAGCATTAACAAAAAGGACAGAAAACAACATAATAAGCCAACAAATAACTCTCATACTTCTAGATACTTAATAACATTCAATATAAATTACAAATCTCTTTTCTTTCTTAATTTACATAAGATTTGTCAAAGATAACACTAACTAAATGATTTTATATATATTTAGCCAATAGACTTATTAAACACAATCCTATGTCCATTGAAATTGAACGCAAATTCTTAGTTAAAAATAATTCCTTTTTAGCAGACTCATTTCAGAAAAAATATATCAAACAAGGATTTTTGAACACCGACAAGCATCGCACCGTTAGAATTAGAATCTCTGATGACACAGGTTATATTACCATTAAAGGAATAACGAATGAAACCGGCATGAGTAGATTTGAGTGGGAAAAAAAAATTTCAATCGACGAAGCAAACCAATTATTGACCCTATGTGAAGATACACCTATTGAAAAACATAGGTATTTATTAAAAAATGATTCTTTCGTATTTGAGGTGGATGTATTTGTTGGAGCAAACAATGGTCTCATCATTGCCGAAATCGAATTATCATCAGAAAAAGATCATTTTTCCAAACCTGAGTGGCTCGGAAAAGAAGTAACCGGAGAAACTAAATATTACAATTCAATGTTAAGTAAAACCCCCTATAATAAATGGTAAAAAAAGCTTAGGCCCACAAATTAATGTGAGCCTAAGGAATAAATAAATCCTACCCCTAAGATTTATACTATAATATTTTACTGTAATTTACTTTATATTTTTTTATCGACAAAATATTTTCACCAAAAAACCGCAGTAAAAACGTAACTATCTAACTTTTAGACTGCAAATATACACAAAGCTTACATTTTTTCATTTATATTTTACTTTTTTTTAGTTTATTAAAACAAATCGCCGAGTTCTACCAATAAATGGGATTAATTTTTAACTTAAAGGAAATACAATTGCCACCCGCGTACCTGAATCTGTATTTGAAGATATATTACTTGTAGAAATTTTAACAGAATTCTTCGGATGCATTAGTTTTATTCTTTTTTCTGTAGCATAAGAACCAAAAAATTTCCTTTTAGAAGAAACTCTATTCTGTTCCATCACTTCACTATCAATCCCAATACCATTATCCTCTACGGTAATCACCAAATCAAATGCTTCCTTTTTAATGGATATGACAATTTCTTTTTCACCTACTTTACCTGCCAATCCATGCCAGATTGAATTCTCTATAAAAGGCTGTAAAAACAATGGAGGAACCATAATTTCATGTATATTTAAACTTTCATCAATTTCTTTAATAAAACTAAACCCTCCTAGCAATCTAGTTTTTTCTAAAGAAACATACATTTCTAAGACTTCTAACTCTTCAAATAATGAAATTTCTAAACTCTCAGAGTTTTTCAAAATTTTGCGCACCAATTTAGAAAATGATGTTATATAATCTGACGCCTCTTCTTTCTCATTTTTTAGAATAAAGTTATTTATTGAATTCAAGCAATTAAACAAAAAATGTGGGTTCATTTGGCTTTGTAATGCCGTCATCTTCAACTCTGCTGTTTCCTTTTGTTTTAAGGCATACTGAACTTTTAAATTCGATTTTTTTTCTAATATTTGTTTGAAAGTCTTACCCATAATATTAGTGAAGACAAGAGCTTCTATCATTACTCCGATATACACAAACAGGAGTGGATCAAAGTTGATAGTATCCAGACGATTTCTAAAAGCGATATTAAAATAGGAGCCAATATTAGCTAGCAATAAAAATGAAGCCGACCCAAAAATAAAAAAATGAACACTTCTTTCTTTTATTTTTGAAATGACAAAGTAAGTACGGACAACGAACAAACTCAATCCGCTTGAAAAGAAAAACACCTCCAGAGAAAGTATTTCTTCTCCAAAAAACTTATAGACAATTGGAAAACTTATAGAAAAGGCTAAAACAGCATACTTTTTTATAATAAAATAACGATCCCATTCCGGGATCGTATATCTACTTGACAACAATACTCTTTCAAATTCTGCGTAAAAAACAAATCCAAAAAAGAATACTGAAAATCCAAAATACTCATAAAAATCATCCCATGCGCCTGACATGACAGGTTTGAGAAAAAAAATGAACATGCATAACAAATACAAGCTATAATTTAAAAAAAGTCTTTTTTTATTTTGAAAATAAAGTCCAAAATTAATTAGAAAAAGTAGCAATATAGCACCCCTTATCCAAGAAAAAAACTCCGAATTTAAATCATTAAACATTCAATTGTAACTTTTCTATCAATTCACTTTTTTTATTTCTACTCACACTTGCTGTCAGCTCATTGGTCAATATCAATTCACCACCATCTCT
Organism: Flavicella sp.; assembly: GCF_029238425.1. Lineage (GTDB taxonomy): Bacteria > Bacteroidota > Bacteroidia > Flavobacteriales > Flavobacteriaceae > Flavicella. The sequence goes on along the minus strand of NZ_JAQWGB010000047.1, from coordinate 10,487 downwards.
CTTTAAATATTCTTTTACATGGTCCAAATTCACCAAGTAAGAATTATGAACACGGTAAAAAGAATTCATGTAAAATTTTTTCTCAACTTCTTTTAATGTTTTAGAAACCACTATTTTTTTATTTGTAACCAAATAAATTGTAGTATAACTCTTATCGGATTGTAACATCACAACATCTTGAGCCTCCAAAAAATAAATTTTACCATCTGCCGAGATATTTATTTTCGGAGTCGTAGGTTTCATAGAATACAACATGGCATCTACTTTCATCTCCAAACTTTCTCGGTAAACATTTTTTCGCGCTTTCTCAACCGCAGCAATCAATTCAATTTTATCAATCGGTTTTAGTAAATACGCTATGGCATTTTCTTTAATTGCTTGCAACGCAAATTCATCAAAAGCAGTTGTAAAAATCAATTCAAAATTTCTATTCGATAGCTTTTCAAGAAAACTAAAACCATTCATTTCTGGCATCTGAATGTCCAAAAACACAATATGTGGATTAATTTCTGAAATCAATCCAAGCGCTTTGTTTGCACTTGAACAGGTAGTAATTGATATATTTGACACATAAGTTTTAAGCTTCCATTCTAGAACTTCCAACGCATCTAGCTCATCATCAATAATTAAAATCTTTAACATTTTTTTCAATTTTTAAATACGAAAATACGGAATATTTCAAAATAACTCTATCAAAAAAACATCTATACAACCATGTTAATAATTTCATAGAATATAAAAATAAATTCCGAGAAAATGGAAAAGACTTCCAAATAACACAAAACCATGAAAAATTGCGTGATTATAGGGCACTTTTTTAAGGGCAAAAAACAAGGCTCCTATTGAATAGGAGACTCCTCCGTACACAAAAAGCATCAATCCGAGTTTGTCAAAATTTTCAACCAAAGGTTTGATCGCAAAAACAATCATCCAGCCCATAGCAATATAGGTTCCTATAGAAATCAACTTAAAACGCCCGATAAAGAATACTTTAAATAGCACACCCAAAATGGCAAAAAACCATGACAAACCAAAAATCACCCAACCAATTCTACCTTGTAATACGACTAAAGCAATTGGCGCGTAGGTACCAGCAATTAATACATAGATGGCAGAATGGTCGAAGATATTCAAGTAATACCGAGACCTCTTTTCATTGGTTGCATGGTATAAAGTAGAAGCCGAATACAAAATGATCAAACTCAAACCATAGATCACAACACTTAAAACAACTATGGAATCATTTGAATGCAAGGCCTTTAAAAGCAACAAGGGAAATGCGATTATACTCAAAATTGCACCAAGCCCGTGAGAGATTATATTCAATCGCTCTTCTAATTTTGGATAATATGTGACCTCGTACCTCATAATAAAACCTTTTCAGGCTCTATAAAATACGAAATTTACAGCACTTTAAGAAATTTTGGAATAGTCTTTTAAATCATTTTCTATCAATTCGAAACACTGATTTTTTATTCGAGTAACATCTGTTATACTCAGCTCTTTGACAGAGACAAAAGGATGCACTTTTACGTTTAACAACCCTGGAGCTCCACTGAAAAAAGTATATGAAAATCTTTTTTTACAATCATAAAAACTCATAGGAACCAAAGGAAGTTGATGTTCAATAGCCAACCTAAAGGCTCCTTTTTTAAATTCCGACAATATTACCGATTCATCATCGGGCACCAATCCTTCCGGAAAAATACAAATACTCAAACCTAAATTGATTCTTCTTTGTGCTTCTTTAAAAACTTTCTGCTTGCTTTTAGAGTCGTCTCTATCTACAAGAATACAGGTTCTTTTATAAAAAAAGCCAAAAACAGGAACCTTAGACAATTCTTTTTTTCCAACAAACACAAACGGATTTTTTACTACCGATAGCATCAACAATACGTCCAATATAGAAGTGTGATTTGCAATAAACATATAACTCCCTTGCTTTTCCGTTTTTTGCATTTCATTTTTTCGTACCCTAAATCCGGTAAAAAAAAGTGTTGTTTTTGCCCAAAATCGAGCCAATTTAAAAAAAACAGGATACCAATCTTCTCTAGAAGTAACCAACAGTAATACAGGAGCAAACAAAAACACCATCCCTACAAAAAGTACGTAAAACCAAATTCTCCATAGCAAGCGGAGTACATTTTTAAAAAACTCAATCATGCCTCAAATTTACCATAATTAAATTCAAAAGTAGTTGCATTCAGCATCTTAACAAAACTTTCTAATTTTTAAATCAAGATCCGAAATAATTTCATTCAGCTTTGCTTATTTTTGCTTTTCAAAACAAATGAAATGTCAAGAATATTAACAGGTGTTCAAAGCACAGGAACACCACATTTAGGAAATTTACTTGGGGCGATTATCCCAGCAATTGAAATGGCAAATGACCCAGCAAATGAGTCTTTTCTATTTATTGCGGATATGCATTCCCTGACACAAATAAAAGACGGAAAAACATTAAAAGAAAACACATACAGTACTGCTGCGGCATGGCTTGCGTTTGGACTTGATGTAAATAAAACTGTTTTTTATAGACAAAGTGATATTCCTGAAACAACTGAATTGACTTGGTATTTAAATTGTTTTTATCCATACCAAAGATTGACCTTAGCACATTCATTTAAAGACAAAGCAGATAGGTTAGAAGATGTAAATGCTGGGTTATTTGACTATCCAATGTTGATGGCTGCAGATATATTATTATACGATGCAGAAATTGTTCCTGTAGGAAAAGATCAATTGCAGCATCTAGAAATGACAAGAGATGTTGCGGGTAGATTCAACCATCAAATGGGAGACACTTTTATTTTACCTGATGCCAAAATTCAAGAAGGAACGATGTACGTTCCAGGTACCAATGGAGGTAAAATGAGTAAATCTCAAGGAAATATTATTGATTTATTTCAAACCGATAAAAAATTGCGCAAACAGGTAATGAAAATCCAAACGGACAGCACTGCGATGGAAGACCCAAAAGATCCAGATACCTGTAACCTTTTTGCTCTTTACAAGTTAATCGCCTCTGAAGAGCAAATCGCTAAAATGAGAGCGAACTACGAGGGTGGGAATTATGGATACGGACATGCAAAACAAGCATATTACGAATTACTAGTTGAAAAATATGCGGTTGAAAGAGAACGATACAACCACTACATCAACAACCTTGATGAAATAGACAAAGCACTCGCTATAGGAGCTGAAAAAGCTAAAAAAGTGGCGACAGATGTTTTAAAAAGAACCAGAGCAAAACTAGGGTACTAAATAAAACTAAAACATAATTCTCAACCTCTTTAAATTCAATTTAAAGGGGTTTTTTATTGCTGCGTATAGGTATGAACACTTGTTTGAGCCACGGGTAAATAATTCACACCAAACCAACATACCAACAACACAACAAAAGCCAACGCTAATATGGTCAAAGACTGCTTTGTTTTATGGGTATGAAAATAGCGATAATGTATATAAGTAAGATAGCCCATCCAAGTTAAAAAGGCCCATATTTCCTTAGGATCCCAAGTCCAATAATGTCCCCAAGCTTGTTTTGCCCACATCGCACCAAAAAGCAAACCTAAAGTTAAAAAGGCAAACCCTATATACACTAAGTTATCCGCCAACTTTAAAGTCTCCTCAGATAAAACTCCTTTTGAATAATCATAAATCCCTTTCATCGCTACTATACTAGACGCAGCCAATACAGCATAGGAAAATAAATACACCAAAACATGAGGTACAAACCATGGACTCTGTAAAGCTGGCATTAAAGTTTTTGAATAGGTTTCAGGATTCAAATAGTTTATTATTAAAAAAACGGATGATAAGAGTACGCTGTAAGCTAAAAACCATTTGTATTTCCATCTAAAATAAGTCACAAAACCAACAAAAGGTAAAAATGTAGCATACCAAAGTCTGGTTTCTCCTAAGGTCCTCATTGGAGGTCTGTCCAATTCTATCCATAATTTTGCAACAAACAATAAAAGAACAGCCCAACCTAAAAATAGTATTGGCAAAGCTGCTTTCATATAGGGTTGTTTTGTATAAGCAAGAAATAGAAACACAAGTCCTATCAACCAAATACAACCAATAATTCCACTATATAAAGGAAAATCTATCCAAGTCATATCAATCTTCTTTATTTATTTTATTCCCCAGCCAGAACATATTCATAGCTCCTATGATCATCATGAAAATTCCTGAATAAATAACAGGCAACCAAGGATCTCTTACCAACTCCACCACACTCAAGTCAGACCATTTTCCCATTTTCTCATCATAACTCAACTGATAAATATCCCAACCTTTATAATAAAAGGCTTCATTCACAAGCAACGTTGTATTGATACGCTCCCCGTCTTTTGTTAAAATATCTATATCTGAACTAAACTCCTTAGGCTCCGGAATAGTCATTACAATTGAATAATCATCACTTATTTTTAAGGATTGATAGGGATATCTAAAACTTCCACTACTAATCCAACCTTTTACAATACTTTTATCTTCTGTATTTGTAACAGTAACTTTAGCTGCTGGCGGAGACCCTACTTCATTGACAAAAAAGTAGTTGATACCATGTTTTCCTGCATTTTCTAAAAAATCGTCAATATGCACTTCATACTGTTTAAAATAGTACGTTTCACCTTTTTCTACCAAGTATAAATTTTTCCCATTATTATGAGCAATACTTCCTGTTTTGTTATCAACCAAGGCCAATTTAGGATTGTACTCTTTAATAATAAAATCATTCAAATAAATTGCGAAAGGTAGTTCCACCTCTTCTTCTGCATCATTATAAGCCATGATACTTGGTTTGCCTTCAAATACGTTTAAAGACAAACGTTCTAAATCTCCACTCCCAAGCACTCCCGCCACAATGGCAATAAACAATCCTAGATGGCTCACAACAAAGCCAAAATTAGACCAAGAAAACTGCATCATTCTTTTCACCGTTACCAAACCTAAACAGGTTAAAAACTGTAAAAGAATCAACAGAAAAGCCCAATGCGTAGTAATATGATTTAATCCTAAAGTGATAATCGTTGCATTTTCTGAGGGAATTTGTGGAACCACTCCCATAATCATCACCATAAAAGTAACCAGCACTATAGAAGAAATAGAAGCGGGAACCTTTGTCAACCAACGAATTAGTTGAATATCAGAAAACTTATAATAGGCAACAAAAAGAATAGCGATATAGCTTCCTAAAAAAAGGACATTATATGGATAGGAGATTAGAAACTCTTCCTTAGACGGAAAGAAAATTTCCATCATAAAACCAGTTAAGAGCAACCCTGTGCCTATGAAAAATGATTCCATATAGCTCCAAGGGTGCTCCCAAAAGTCTCTTCTTTTTTTCTTTAAAGATTGTTGCGTCATAAACAAGATCTAAGCAAAGCCAATATACTAATATTTAGCTTCTCTTTGCTTAGCTTCTTCATCCCATTTAGGTAAAACATTCTTTCTAAACTCAGCTTTCTCTTGCTCTAATTTTTCCATTGGCAACCCAATATATTTCTGAGCAGCAGCTTTTGTTTCAATTGGTGGATAAGCTACTTCACCATCATACCCTAATTTCATCAATAGCTTCCCTAATTTGATACGTGTTTCTTGCGTAATATCAATTCCTTTACCGATTACTCTTCCTAATTCAACAGGAGCATGGAAAGAACCTCCATGAGATGCCGCAGCATAATCCCATCTCCATTGACCCAATCTAATTCCATGTAAAATATCTTTCATCTGAGCTTCTGTAGCTCCTAAATCCCAACATTTTTTAGCCTCAACATGCGCACGAACTAACAATCTCTCTAACTGATCTCTATTTTCAAGAATTCTGTCTTGATTGTCGTAAACATTCTTTGTCAAAACATCTTTTTCCTCACGGTGACAAACTTGACAAGAATTAGCAACATTGTTTAATGGCGACTGAATATGGTGATCTGTAAACTTCTGTCCTCCTTCAGTTTTATAAGGCATATGGCAGTCTGCACAAGAAACCCCTCTTTGACCATGGATCCCCATTTTGTAAACCTCATATCCTGGGTGTTGTGCTTTTAACATTGGTGCCCTGCTCAATTTGTGCACCCAATCCACATGTCCAACTCTGTCGTAATAAACTTCCATATCCTCAACTGTTTGTCCGTCATCCCAAGGGAATACCAAATATGGAGTACCTTCTTTTCCTGGTAAATTTTTATTAAAGTAATATTCAACGTGACATTGCGCACATACTAAAGAACGCATTTCATTATGGGTTGCTTTCTTAATATCTTTTCCTTGTCTTTCAAAAGCCTCAATTAAGGCAGGTCTTGTAACTTTAAGATTCATCGTTTCTGAATCATGACAATCCGCACAACCAATAGGGTTAACAATTTCAGCACCCAATTTCCCCCATTTACCTTTATAGAACTCTTCAACACCTTGCTCGTTCATAATTCTTGGAACATCTGGTGATTTACAAGTCCAACACGTAGAAGGCATTGGTCCATCATCTTTTCCCTTAGGTCCACCCGTTCTTAACGAGTTTCTTAAATCGTCTACAGCATAATAATGTCCACGACCTTGATTGTAATCCTTAGAGAAACCATATCCAGCCCAAAGAACTACCAAACGCGGATCTACTTCTAGCATATCAATATTAGCATTTCCATTATGCTTTGATTTAAACGTAGAATCTGCGGTTCTATAATAAGACTCAAATTCTCTTGGAAAATTCTCACCCCAAACCTCATTTCTAGGCTCCCCTGGTTTTATTTTATTTACAGGAGTGTATGCATATTTAGCTTCCGTTTTTCTTTCTGTAATTGTTGAAACTAGAAGTCCTAGTAAAAAAACAAGTACCATAGATGCTAAAAATAACACCCAATTTTTCCAAGGTTCTCTTTTTGTGCTCATAATTATTCTTTTGGTTTTGTGTCTAAATCTTTCATATATTTTTTAAGCCATCCCGGAACTGTTTCTTGATGCTCCTGAGGCACTTTCCCGTAATATTTTACAGAAGATAAACTGTGTATTTTTCCGTGTGGTACTTCCTTATGACATTCCCAACATTTTCTATCCGTCATGTTTGCCTTGTGATTGTCAACGGTCCCCTCTAGTTTTGCATCCACTACCTGATCTTGATGGCAACGAATACAATTGTTATGCACCACTTCTACCCCTGCTTCTTTCATTCGAATTACTTCTGGCTCACCACGTGTTGTAAACACATAACCATGATACATTCCATCTTTAGCTTTGAATAAATATTTATTGAAAACATTGTCTTGAGGAACATGACAATCATTGCAGGTAGCCCACTCCCTATGAGAACTATTTAACCAAGTGGTGTATTGCGGCGTCATTACATGACAGTTTACACAAGTCTTTGGATCATCTGATAAATAAGAAACAGCTTTGGATTCAATCATAGCGTACAACGTCAATCCAAAAATTGCACCTAACAAAATAACAACAGGCGTGCGCCATTCTTTAGGTGGAATAATTAATCTAAGTAACTTACTCATGATTCGCAATTTTTAAGTTCTATCCTATTCGTTAAATTTAACACAAAATTATGGTTCCATACAAATAAAAACATGATGGTTATCACTTTTTTGTGTTTTTTCAAAAAAAAAGCTGTGTCAAAAACACAGCTTTTTTTTATAAAATACTATTTTTTTATGGCGCTGGATATGGTTGCAATTTATGAATTTCGTCTATTTCCAAAAGCAATTCTGGCGTTAAATCAACATTAATTGTAGCTATATTTTGTTTTAACTGCTCCATAGTTGTCGCTCCAATTATTGTAGAAGTTACAAATGGCTGTGCTTCAATAAAAGCTAACGAAAGTTCTACCAAACTTAAACCATTATTTTTAGCCAGTTGATTATATTTTTCTGCTAAAAACATAGCTTGTTCATTACTGTACCTAGAATAGTTTGGGAACAACTTCAACCTTGATTTTTCTGGCATCTGACCGTTGAAATATTTTCCAGACAACACCCCAAAACCAAGCGGAGAATAAGCCAATAACCCAATATTTTCTCTCATAGAGACTTCTGCCATACCTACCTCATAAGCTCTATTTAGTATAGAATATGGATTTTGAATTGATTTGGCTCTTGTGATTTTATTCGCATTACTTTCTTGTAAATGTCGCATGGTTCCCCATGGTGTTTCATTTGACAAACCATAATGACGGATTTTACCAGCTTTCACAAGCGCATCCATTGCTTCAATCAGTTCAGCAATTTTATCCTCCCATTTTTCCTCAGCATTATGCTTGTAATTTAATTTTCCGAAAAAATTTGCATTTCTATCTGGCCAATGTAACTGATATACATCAATATATTCAGTTTGTAAACGCTGTAAATTATTTTCTACTGTTTCTAAAATTAGTTTTTTAGTATAAGGTTGTGGTTCTCTTATATACGACAGACCAGGATTTGGTCCTGTAATTTTACTAGCGACTACAAAATCTTCTCTATTCTTATTTTTCAGCCAAGTTCCCAAAATTCTCTCAGAATCACCTTGTGTTTCCTTTCTACCAGGAACGGAGTACATTTCAGCGGTATCCATAAAATTAACCCCCTTTTCTACTGCATAATCTAATTGTTCATGTGCTTCCGATTCTGTATTCTGCTCACCAAACGTCATGGTTCCCAAACAGATTTTACTTACTTTAATATCTGTATTGGAAATTTTCGTGTATTTCATATTCTAAAATTAGATCTGTTAAAAAACTTTTGTCTCTACTAAATTGAAATCTTACATATTTCAATTTTTTTCTTTGCTAAATTATTTAAAAATGAAGCAACAAAAAAGCCTTACTAAAATTAGCAAGGCTTTTTCTATAATATTTATAAGGTATTAAGCTTTTAAAGCTGCAATACCAGGTAATTCTTTACCTTCCATATATTCTAACAAAGCACCTCCACCTGTAGAAACATAAGATACATCGTCACCAAAACCTAAATTGTTGATTGCTGCTGCAGAATCTCCTCCACCAATTAATGAAAAAGCTCCATTTTCAGTTGCTGCTTTTACCGCTTTGGCAACTTCAATAGTTCCTGTAGCATATAAAGGAATTTCAGAAACTCCCATTGGTCCGTTCCAAATTACAGTTTTAGATTCTTTGATAATTTTTGAGAACAATTCAATTGTTTGAGCTCCAATATCGAAACCTTCCCAACCATCAGGAATTTGACCTCTTAATACTGTTTGCGTATTTGCTTCATTAGAAAAAGCATCTCCTAAGAAATTATCGATAGGGAAAATTAAATTTACCCCTTTTGCTTTGGCTTTTTCTTCTAATTCTAAAACGTATTCTAATAAATCATTTTGACATAAAGAGTTTCCGATTTGTCCCCCTTCTGCTTTTGCAAAAGTATAAGACATACCACCACCAATGATAATATTATCAGCAACATCCAATAATTTTTCGATGATTAAAATTTTATCAGAAACCTTAGCACCACCCATAATTGCAGTAACTGGCTTATCTCCACCTTTCAATACTTTATCAGCATTTACTAATTCTGCTTCAATTACATACCCAGCAACTTTTTCTTCAAAAAACTGTGCCACAATTGTAGTAGAAGCATGTGCTCTATGCGCTGTACCAAATGCGTCATTTACATAAACATCACCTAATTTAGACAATTGCTTAGAAAATTCAATATCTCCAGCTGTTTCTTCTTTATGGAAACGTAAATTTTCCAAAATCAAAACTTCTCCTGGTTTTAATTCAGCAACCGCTGCTTCAGCATCAGCACCAACACAAGAATCTACAAATTTAGCTTGTACTCCTAATACTTCGCTTACTTTCTCAACAATATGACCTAATGAAAACTTAGCCTCTACTCCTTTTGGACGACCTAAATGCGACATTAAAACTGCTGCTCCACCATCTTCTAAGATTTTGATAATCGTTGGTTTTGCCGCTTTAATTCTTGTAATATCAGTTACATTAAAATCTGCATCTAAAGGCACATTAAAATCAACACGAACTAAGGCTTTTTTACCTTCAAAATTGATGTCTTTAATTGTTTTCATTGTTTGTTTAATTAAAATTTGTAAGCAAATATACTTAATTTAAATATTGCTTTTAAAAAATCGATAAAAAGCTACTACAACGTTTTTGTAAGACACTGTAAAAGATGCATTTTATCAAAATCCGAATTTTAAGAAAGATTCCTATGTTTCTCTTTTTTGATATCCCTATATTTGTGCATGCTTTTTTCAGAAATAATAGGTCAGGAACACATCATCAATCATTTAAAAACCTCTGCTGATAACGGACGTATTCCGCATGCGCAGTTATTCATTGGTAATGAAGGTTCTGGTACCTTACCCACTGCAATTGCATATGCTCAATACTTATTGTGTAGTAAAAATAAAGATGCTGCTTCTTGTAATTTAAAATGTGAAAATTTAGCACATCCCGATCTTCATTTTGCATTTCCGGTTGCAACCAATGATAAAGTAAAAAAACACCCTATCAGCAATTT
>NZ_JAQWGB010000032.1 GCF_029238425.1 Flavicella sp. | reverse complement strand
GTGAATCACAACTTATAAGTTATTCACTCTTATGTGATCACTTCTTATTCTTTTACTAAACAAGCTTTGCTTGTTAGCGGCTGCAAATCTAAAACCTTTTTTCGTTATAAAAAAATAAAATTTTAATTATTTTTTTAAACCTTAAGTTTTCGATTTAATCAGCATTTAAAAGAACTTTTGCCTTAAAAAAACAACACTAGCTGTTTTCCTTAGCGGATGCAAAACTAGACCTTTTTATCGTTACAACAATGACTTTTTTTGCCTTTTTTGGTTTTATTTTGAAATTCTATTTTACAGCCCTAATAATCTGCTATTTAAAAAGGACAACTAATTTAATAAAAAATCATGAATTAAAAAATAGGGCAAATTTTAGTAGCCAGAAGCATACAACATACTTATAAAAACTAAAAAATCCTTTCTCTTTAAACAGAGAAAGGATTTTAAAATTATTCATATAAAGACTACACTACAAAAGTTGTAATCTTAAGATTTTTATGTTTTTTAGTCATTGAGGAATACGAAATGTCAGTTAATCTGTTTTCTTCTTGAAAGAAACTTCCTTGAAAAAAGCGGGTCATTTTTTTCACAACTTTTTCCAAATCTTGAGTAAGGTCCGTTTTTTTTACAACCAACACTAAATGACGACTCTTTCTTAAAACTTCTTTGAAAGAAACCAAACTATCTTGAATCCAAACTCCTGTTTTTCCTGCCTTTACATTATCACAGTTTAACACTAGAACATCCACGTTATTCAATGCATTTATATCCTTTTCAGAAACGGTATTAAAATAAGGAGTCCCTCTTAAATTAGAATATCTAGTTATAGCCTGTGGAAACAATTCCTCTACTTGACTCATTACATCTTGATTGGATGTTGCTGGAAACACTTTTGTTCCCATTTTTTTCATTTGTCTTTTAAATAATTTCAGCCCACCTGATTTTTCTAAATCTACAAAATCAACTCCTTTTGCTTTCGCCAAACTAATATTCGGCAATACATTTTCATTTTGTCTCATAGCACATGATTTTAAATTTAACTTTTCATAGTAGCAAGTTCTATCAAGGTTTAAACCACCCTACAACCACTTACAATCAGTAAGTTAAAAATAAAAATTTAAAAAAACAAAAATCCTAAATAAAAATCACACTATTCAAGAGATGTCAACCAAGCAAACATTTCTTTAAATGCATTTTCCCTAACCCCTTTAGCTGATAAAAACAAATCATGCATTCCATCTTTTACAGAAACCATCTTCACATCACTTCCTAAGTTTGGACCTATACGCTTCATATCCTCAACATCCAAAACAGTATCTTTAACAAAAACTTCTTTGAAATGCTTTCTAGGCTTTAATGATTCGTTTGAATGCATTAATAAAACCGGCACCTTTACATCAGAATTCACAAGTTTTTTTTGTGCCTCAACAATTGCTGTAAACCATTTAAAATACACAGGAAACCCTGCAGTCGGTTTCCATTTTAGATTGAAATCCCATTCCCCTTGGAATTCACGATGAACACTCTCTGCATATATTGGTGACAAACCTTTGTTTGAAAACCCGTTTGGGAATAGCCAACTCATGGTTTTCACAACACTATACATCACTCCGGTCAAAATACTAGATTGATTCATATCTAGAAACGGGGAATTTAAAATCAGTCCTTTAATATCCTGTTTATTCCTCCCTTCATTCATATAAGAAGCCCCGATCAAACCGCCAGTTGAATGTCCTAACAAATAAATATTTTCATTATTTTTTTTAATTCGATCTATGGCAATATCTATCTCTTTAAAATATTCATTTATGTGTGAACAGAAATTTGGCTTATTTCCTTCTTGCAATGACCTTCCATATCTTCTTAAATCTACAGCATAGAAATCAAAACCAGATTCATGAAACTTATCTGCTACATGAGGGTGAAAAAAATAATCAATATACCCATGTATGTACAAAACAGCTTTCTTGCTTTTATTATTTAATTTTGACTTGATCAAAGTCGCACACAAAACGCCATCATCTTCACTTTCCAAAGAAATGTTCTCAAATTCAAAATCAGTATTCAAATCTAATCCCATATTTTTCCCAATTTTAAATTAATGTTTTTTCAAATGCTTTTCTCGGACTTTTCCTCATTTCAACAATACCTCTGAAAGAATAATTGTGCTTATCAAATAAATGTAACATGGTATCATTATCATAATTAGTGTCAGCTCGAATACTATTGATATTATTTTGTCCAGCAAACACCTCAACCTCTTCCAGAATAATTCCCGCCATTCCCTTTCCTATAAAATTTTCAGAAACTGCCAATCTATGAAACACCACATAATCTTGATTTGAAATCCAGGTCCCTTTTATTTTTTCATAAGCTGGCTCATCGTTAATCATCAAAGCAATATAGCCAGCAATTTCGCTATCTACCACTAGCACAAAGCCAGCATTCTTTATCAAATCTTTTTCAACCACCTGCAAATTAGGATATCCATCTTGCCATTGGTCACTACCTTCCAATTTTCTTTTAGAAATAGAAGATTTCAATATTTCCCAAATACCATCTATATCATTAAGGTTTGCCTTTCTAAACTCTCTCATTCCTTCAAATAAAATTATATTTCTTTACTCAATATTTTATCCATCACCCAAGTTGTTTTTGTTGCACTAGCTCCTGTTGAAGGATGCTTTAATCCATAAATTAAATCTTGTTGTATATTTTTTACATGATGCAATTGTATTGGATCAGGATTCTCAATAAACAAAGTATCTTTTTTTTCGGCTGATTCTATACTGATCTCTTCCTCATTAAAAACTGAAAATCGGATCACTCCTTTATTTCCCAATATCTCAACCCTATCATTACGCTCATTGGCTCCAAAATTCCAAGAACCAGATCCGGTTACACCATTACTATGTTTCCAATAACCAACTACGGCATCCATCGCGGAATATATATTTTGCTGATTCGTTGACATTCCGCTTGCGTTCTCAATATCCCCCAATAAAAACATAAATAAATCTAAAGCATGACTTGCTAAGTCGTCAAAATAACCACCGTAAGCAATTTCCTTGTCTGTTCTCCAGTTATAAGAATCCGACAAATCTAATGGGCTTGCCGTACGTGTATACAAGTAATTTACATGACGCACCTCTCCTATTTCATTAGAATCCAACCATTCCTTAATTTTTAAAAATCTAGGTAGTGACCTTCTATAATAGGCTACATATAAAGGAATAGAAAGTCTTTGAAAAGTATCTGTAATTTCAATACAGTCCTCGTATGAAGGAGCCATTGGTTTTTCAATACAACAAGGTTTCCCTGCTGCTGCAACTTTTAAGGCATAATACTTATGTGTATCTGGCGGAGTTGCAATATACACGGCATCAATCTCTGGATTCTGTATCAACTCATCAGCATTCGAATAAAAGAAAGGCACCGCATGCCTTTGCGCATAATCTTTCGCTTTTTTTAAATCTCTTCGCATCACTGCATGCAATCTAAAATTGTCCGTTTGTTGATACGCCGGACCGCTCTTCTTTTCGGTTACATCCCCACAACCAATTATTCCCCACTTGTACTCTTTCATCTTTGCTTTTCGTATATAAATTATTCTAGAATAAAGTTAAACAATATACAATGATATCTTTTAGAAAAAACGTTCTAAAAACATTTTTAACCTACTTAGTCTATTAATTACTATTTTTGTGACAAATTTTAAGAATGTCCTCAAAAAAAGATTGGTTTACCGATTGGTTTAACACCAAATATTACCACATATTATATCAACACAGAGATGATTACGAAGCGCAGGTTTTTATGACAAACCTTGTCAAGTATCTTGAGATTCCTAAAGGGAATTCTATCCTGGATTTAGCTTGTGGTAAAGGAAGACATTCTATTTTTTTAAATTCTTTGGAGTACAAAGTAACGGGTGCAGATTTATCTATTAACAGCATCAAACATGCAAGCGAGTCTAAAAACGAATCCTTAGATTTTATTGTTCAAGACATGAGGCTTCCTTTTCCTGTAAAAGTAGATGCTGTCTTTAACTTATTTACAAGTTTTGGTTATTTCGCTGATGATACTGAAGATATACGTGTCATTGAGAACATAAAAAACTCTTTAAATAAAAACGGAGTTGCTGTGATCGATTATTTGAATGTGCAAAAAACTATTGAGAACCTGATTCCTAATGAAACTATATTCCTAGATGATATAGAATTTCAAATTAGCAAAGAGGTGAAAAATGATTTTATCATCAAAAAAATTGAATTCACGGTTGAAGGTAAATACCACAATTACTATGAGCGTGTTAAATGCCTGACTCTTGAAAGGTTTGAAAAAATTATTTCGGCGGCAGGTTTAAAAATAAAAAACACTTTTGGTGATTATAATTTACATAGTTACGATCGCGAAAACTCAAACAGATTAATTCTAATTATAGCCGAATGATCTACATATTATTAATCACATCTGTGTTAATTGGGGCTGTTTTAGTAAGTATCTTTAAGCCTAAACAAAATGCTGTTCGGCTTTTACTTTCCTTTAGCGGCGCCTATTTACTAGCCATTACCATTCTGCATTTGGTCCCTGAGGTATTTGGACCAGCTCATATTGGACATGCACACGACGTTGTGGATCCGAAAACAGTAGGTACCTTTATTCTTGCTGGGATTTTAATTCAATCCATCTTAGAATCATTTTCTAAAGGGGCCGAACATGGACACATCCATCATCATTCGAATTCCTCTGAATTTCCATGGTTACTTTTTATCAGTTTAAGCCTTCATTCATTTTCAGAAGGAATTCCAATTAGCTACCAAGAGGACTCTGAACTGCTCTGGGCTATTATCGTACATAAAATCCCAATTAGTATTGTTTTGGCGACTTTTTTATTAAATTCTAAAATATCAAAATCATACAGTTATCTTTTTATTTTTCTGTTTGCTCTTATGAGTCCATTGGGATTATTTGCTTCAGAAAAATTTGACTTTTTTATTCATTATCATAAAGAAATCACTAGTATTACTATTGGAATATTTTTACATATATCAACCATCATTCTTTTTGAGAGTTCAAAAGATCATAAATTTAACTATTCAAAATTTATCGCAATCCTAGTAGGAATGGGAATTGCATTTATTGGTTCGTAAAATTTAAAATGTTTTTTTTATCTTACGTTTAAATTAAACTTGGTTTCCTAAACTTCTTTTTATATATTTGATCTTTATCAAGTAATCTGTAAACTAATATTACCCCCTTGTTAGTACTATGGCACAATACAACACCAACACCTCGAAGGCTTCTTTAAAGCCACTTAAAGCAAATAACCTTTTCAACCAGTATTTATCAATAAAAAAATCCAAGAGAACTCTTATGGATATTTTTCTTTGGTGGGAAAGGAAAAGAATCGCTTTTAATATTATTGTTTTAGCACTTTGCTACACATGTTTTGAAATTCAAAAAATAGCAACACATTCTACCGCTGATCTTTTCACCAAAAGAGAAATGATTTTATTCATCGTGGGTTATAATGTCATCTATTCTAGCTTTTGTGTTTTAGAATTTTTCATCAAAAAAAGTAACAGTTTTGCACCTAACATGTTCAAAAACGCTTTGTTTATTTGTACAGTGGTGGTAACCATTCCTACTTTATTTCATATTTTAGAATCTATCGCTTTTTAAGAACTTACCTTCACTTTTAGGCATTCATTAGAATCTTTTAATTTGTTTCTGATTTATTTTAGGAACAAATTCTAAAATGTATCTTTGCGTTTCGAAAACAAACAAGAAGTTTTCCATAAAACACAAGATCAATCATGTCCTTTTTAGAAGAAATACAACGTAGACGTACCTTTGGAATTATTTCGCATCCAGATGCCGGAAAAACAACTTTAACAGAGAAATTACTGTTATTTGGTGGAGCGATCCAAGAAGCTGGAGCTGTAAAAAATAATAAAATAAAAAAAGGGGCTACTTCCGATTTTATGGAAATTGAACGCCAGCGTGGTATCTCTGTGGCGACTTCTGTACTTGCTTTTATTTACAGAGACAAAAAAATAAACATTCTTGATACTCCAGGACACAAGGATTTTGCTGAAGACACCTTTAGAACACTTACTGCTGTCGATAGCGTTATTGTTGTAATTGATGTAGCCAAAGGTGTAGAAGCACAAACAGAAAAGCTTGTTGAAGTTTGTAGAATGCGTAAAATTCCGATTATTGTATTTATCAATAAACTGGATAGAGAAGGTAAAGATGCTTTTGACTTATTAGATGAAGTTGAGCAAAAACTTGGCTTAACTGTTACTCCAATGAGTTTCCCTATTGGAATGGGATATGATTTTAAAGGGATCTACAATTTGTATGAAAAGAAAATCAATCTTTTTTCAAACGATCAAAAAACAACGGTAGCTGAAGGTATCGAATTTACCGATATAGAAAGTCCTGAGTTGGATGAAATTGTTGGAGAAGACTCTGCAAATACGCTTCGTGAAGAACTTGAAATGGTAGAAGGAGTCTATCCTGCATTTAGCCAAGAAGAATATCTTAGTGGTGATTTACAACCTGTATTTTTTGGATCTGCTTTGAATAATTTTGGAGTCAAAGAACTTTTGGACTGTTTTGTTGATATTGCACCTACTCCACAACCAAAAATGTGTGATACACGCTTGATTGATTCCAAAGAAGACAAACTTACTGGGTTTGTATTTAAAATACATGCCAATATGGATCCGAAACATAGGGACAGACTTGCCTTTATTAAAATTGTTTCTGGTACTTTTAAGAGAAATCAGCCCTATTTACATGTAAGAAACAATAAAAAAGTAAAATTCTCTAGTCCAAACACCTTTTTTGCTGAAAAGAAAGAAATTGTTGATATCTCTTATCCGGGTGATATTGTTGGACTTCATGATACTGGTAATTTTAAAATTGGTGACACTTTAACCGAAGGAGAAAAAATAAACTTCAAAGGAATTCCAAGTTTCTCTCCTGAGCATTTCCGATATGTCAACAACGCTGACCCTTTAAAAGCCAAACAACTTTACAAAGGTTTAGATCAACTAATGGACGAAGGTGTTGCGCAATTATTTACACTAGAACTTAACGGAAGAAAAGTGATTGGTACTGTTGGAGCACTTCAATACGAAGTTATACAATACAGATTAGAGCATGAGTATGGTGCAAAATGTACCTACGAAAACTTACCAATGCATAAAGTTTGTTGGGTTGAACCATCTGAGAACAACGAAGAATTTAAGGAATTCAAAAGGGTAAAACAACGATATCTAGCAAAAGACAAAAGAGGACAATTGGTATTCTTAGCAGATTCTGCATTTACCATTCAAATGACTCAAGATAAATATCCGTCAGTAAAACTTCATTTCACAAGTGAATTTGAATAGAACTATTTAATTTGAAACAACTATTCCTCTTTTTATTTTTTATGTCAAGCCTTTTACTAAAAGGCCAACAAGAGATACACTCTCTTTCAGACCTAAAAGAATATAAATTGACAAATAGTATTAAATTATATCCCTGTAGATATTCAAGCAGGAGAATTAGGTCGATCTGAAATCCCTACGGGAGTTCTAGGCTTGCACTATGATTTTACTCTCAATAAAATTCTGTTACCACTACTAGTTTCGGAAAAATGATTGCTCCATACGGAAATTTGAACTCTACTTTATTCGGTATTGGATTCACATACAACATGGCAAAACTGAACGTAAAAAATCGCTAAAAAACTCTTTTTTTTTCGTATTTACTACTATAAAACATAGAATTTCCTTACAGACATCAACCTTTAACCTATAAGGGCTCATATCCTTATTAGTGTATTGATAATAAGCCTCTTAAGAACTTAATAAATCCATGAAATTTTATCCCAAAACAAGAATATATTTATTTATGTAACTAAATAATTATGATAATGTTATTTCTTTCATATGATCTTGTAAATATTTTTTTTAAATTTAGTTTATCTTTAAATTTGTAAAAAAATAAAACATTATTATCATGGCTATCAAAAAACAATATTTAAAAAGCAAACCTGTTTGTAAAGTAACTTTCGAAGTACCAGCAAAAGAATCAAAAACAGTTTCTGTAGTAGGAGACTTTAACGCATGGGACACGGAAGCATCACCCTTAAAAAAATTAAAAAACGGAAATTTTAAAGCGGTTTTCCCTTTCAAAGCAGGAAACTCTTACGAATTCAAATATATTATTGATGGAGAGTACATCAATGAAGAAAAAGCTGATTCTTTCACTTGGAATGATTTCGCTAATTCTGAAAACAGTGTTTTAGAACTGTAAAACAAATTATATAAAATATTGAAAGCCTGATTCTATTTATTTAGAGTCAGGCTTTTTCTTTTTTAATTTGTTATAAAGAAAATCTATATAAAAATCGATTATTAAAATTGAACAGAGAGCCAAGGGAAACATGGAATAGGGTATATTTGTAATCGAAAAATTAAATCATTTTAAAACATATATATTATGGCAGTATTAGTAGGAAAAAAAGCTCCTCAATTTAGTGTACAAGCAGTTGTTAACGGAGGTGAGTTTGCTGAGAACTTCACATTAGAACAATTCCAAGGAGAGAAATATGTATTATTATTCTTCTACCCGAAAGATTTTACTTTTGTATGTCCAACAGAATTACATGCATTCCAAGAAAAATTAGCTGAGTTTGAGAAAAGAAATGTACAAGTAATTGCTGCTTCTACAGACACAGAACAATCTCACTGGGGATGGTTACAGGTTCCTAAAGACCAAGGAGGAATCCAAGGAGTAACATACCCAATCATTGCTGATACTAACAAAACAATCTCTAAAAACTATGACGTTTTAGCTGGAGATTACTTCTACGACGATAACGAGCAATTACAAGCAGAAGGAGAATTAATCGCTTACAGAGGATTATTCTTAATCGACAAAGAAGGTGTTGTACGTCATCAAATTGTAAACGACTTGCCATTGGGTAGAAATGTAGACGAAGCTATCAGAATGGTAGACGCTTTACAATTCAACGAAGAGCACGGTGAAGCTTGTCCAGCAAACTGGAACTCTGACAAAAAAGGATTGACTACAACTCACGAAGGTGTAGCTAGCTATTTAGCAGAAAACTAAAATTTAATGATAATTTCAAACTCGAGTAGAGCTTTGAAAGTTTATCTTAAATAATTAATAAAACTCTCGAATAACTTCGAGAGTTTTTCTTTTTAATGTATTTTTGAAATCAAATAATAAAAATAAACTATGGCAACTATTACACTTAAAGGAAATCCTTTTCAAACTATTGGTGAATTACCTAGCGTAGGTTCAAAGGCTACAGACTTTTCACTTAGAACAGTAGAATTAAATAATATTTCTTTGGCAGATTTTGCTGGAAGTAAAGTAATCTTAAACATTTTTCCAAGTGTTGATACAGGTACTTGTGCTACCTCTGTGCGAACATTTAATAAAACAGCAAGTGAATTAGAGAATACGAAAGTAATCTGTATTTCTAGAGACTTACCTTTTGCTTTTGCTCGTTTTTGCGGTGCTGAAGGAATTGAAAACGTGGTTAGTGCATCTGACATTTCTGGAGATTTCGCTGCTGACTATGGTCTGAAAATTACGGAAGGTCCACTAGAAGGTTTATGTTCACGTTCTATTGTTGTTCTTGATGAAAATGGAAGTGTTGTGTACACAGAACAAGTTCCTGAAACAGTTGATGAACCAAACTACGAAGCTGCAATCAACGCTTTGAAATAATGACAACTAAAAAAGACAATTTTGTTGTAAACAGAATTAAGAGTTTTTCTTTTGTATTCAAAGGAATATCAATTCTTATTAAATCTGAAAACAGTATAAAAACTCAATTATTCATTAGCTTTTTAATGATAATCTGTGGTTTTGTCTTTCAAATTTCTACCACGGAATGGGCCATTCAAATTTTATGTACAGGAGCTGTGCTAACTGCTGAATCCCTGAATACCGCAGTAGAAAAAATAGCAAATTTTGTTCACCCCGATTATCATAAAAAAATCGGGGTAATAAAAGATGTTGCAGCTGGTGCCGTAGGCTTTGCTGCTCTTGCTGCTTTAATTATTGGTGCGCTTATATATGTTCCAAAAATTATGGCTCTTTAGTCCAAACTAAACCTAATCTTCTAACCTCAGTTATTTTTGAATGAAAAAACCTAAGAAAGAAAAAGAAGTCAAAGAAAAAAAAGAACGCTTTGTAAAAACTAAAGAAATTATACAAAACAGACAGTTCCAGACTTTGGCTGGTGTTTTTACCTTTCTCTTTGGTTTATTTTTATTTATTTCTTTCTTATCCTTTCTTTTTACTTGGCAAGAAGATCAAAGCATGCTTACTGAGTTTGCTGACAAATCTATTGAGTCAAAAAACTTATTAGGGAAAATTGGTGCAAGCATAAGTCATTTTTTTATTTATGACGGTTTTGGAATTGCTTCCTTTATGGTTCCATTACTCATCATGGTAGCAGGGGCTTATATGCTTTTGATGATTCACTTAAAAAAGATTTTCAAATCTCTTAATTGGGCAATCTTAGGAATGATTTGGGTTTCAACATCATTTGCTTTTTTAAGCAAAAAATACAGCATTGTTGCCGGAACTATTGGTATTGAACTTAACGAATATTTAAATACTTATTTAGGAAATACAGGATTGGCTATCATCTTGATTTTTGGGTATAGCTGCTATGCTGTCATTCGTTTTAAAATCACTCCAGAAAAAGTAAAATCTTGGTTCCCTGAAAAACCAATAAAACCTAAAACGGAGGAAGAAAAACAGGAAAACACCGAAGCTACTCCTGAAAAAACAGAAACGACTGAAGCAAATTCTACAGTTGAAGAAAAGCCTGAAACGGAAGAACCTGTGCTAAAGGAAATAGTTACTGAAAAGAAAAAGGAAGCTGAAGAAACCAAAAAATCTGAATTTGAATTATCGGTTGAGAATTTACAACCGACCATAAAAAATCATTCTTCTATCGACAAGGAAGAAACCAAAGAACCGTCTGCTTTGGAAATAATTATTCCAGAAGAGGAAACTGCAAAAGAAGATGTCGCCATCGCTATTGAAGAAACTGCAAAAGAAGAAAAAGTAGAAGAAAACCTTGCAAATAATTTAGTAGAGAAATTTGGCGAATTTGATCCTACTTTAGAGCTTGGAAGTTATACCTTCCCTACTTTGAACTTACTAAAAGAATACAACGAAAGTATTGCTGTAGATGCAGAGGAACTTGAGTTGAATAAAAACAAAATTGTTGATACCTTAAAAAACTACAAAATTGGTATTGCGCAAATTAAAGCCACCGTAGGTCCAACAGTTACCTTATATGAAATTGTTCCAGAAGCGGGAATTAGAATTTCTAAGATTAAAAATTTAGAAGATGATATAGCACTTTCGTTAGCCGCTTTAGGAATCCGTATCATTGCTCCAATTCCTGGAAAAGGAACCATTGGTATTGAAGTGCCGAACAATAAACCTAGTATCGTTTCTATGCGATCTGTTATCGCTTCTACCAAATTCCAAGAATCTAAAATGGCATTGCCAATTGCCTTGGGTAAAAATATCTCAAATGAAACCGTAGTTATTGATTTAGCCAAAACTCCTCACCTACTAATGGCAGGGGCAACAGGACAAGGAAAATCTGTTGGTTTAAACTGTATTCTAACTTCTTTATTATACAAAAAACATCCTGCAGAGGTTAAGTTTGTATTGGTAGATCCTAAAAAAGTAGAGCTTACCTTATTCAATAAAATAGAACGTCATTACCTAGCTAAACTTCCAGATGAAGCAGAAGCTATTATTACTGATACAACCAAAGTTGTCAATACCGTGAACTCACTTTGTATTGAGATGGATGATCGCTATGATCTGCTGAAAACTGCAATGGTTAGAAACATCTCAGAATACAATGAAAAGTTCAAAGCAAGAAAATTAAATCCTGAAAACGGACATAAATACTTGCCTTATATTGTGTTGGTGATTGATGAGTTTGCCGATTTAATTATGACAGCTGGTAAAGAAGTAGAGACTCCAATTGCTCGTTTGGCTCAACTTGCCAGAGCTATCGGTATTCACTTAATTGTTGCAACACAAAGACCTTCTGTAAACGTAATTACCGGTATGATCAAGGCCAATTTCCCTGCAAGGATTGCTTTTAGAGTAATGTCGGCTATCGATTCTAAAACCATACTTGATGCTTCTGGTGCCAATCAATTGATTGGTCGTGGTGATATGCTATACACCGGAGGAAACGAAAGCATTCGAATTCAATGTGCCTTTGTAGACACCCCGGAAGTTGAAAAAATCACAGATTTCATTGGATCTCAACGTGCTTATCCTGAAGCGCATATACTACCAGAATATGTTGGTGAAGAAAGTGGCACAAATCTTGACGTGGATATTGATGATCGCGATAAATTATTTGAAGAAGCGGCTAAACTTATTGTCATTGCGCAACAAGGTTCCGCATCTTTATTACAAAGAAAATTAAAACTAGGATACAACAGGGCTGGTAGATTGATAGACCAATTAGAGGCTGCTGGAATAGTTGGACCTTTTGAAGGAAGTAAAGCCAGACAGGTTACTGTACCTGATTTACCTTCTTTGGATGAATTATTAGCGAACGAAAAGAAATAGTTCTCTTAAACTTAAACACATGAAAAACATAGCAATCTATACCTTTAGTTTTTGTCTTTTATTAATGACAATAAACCTAAATGCACAAAGCAAATCCGAGCAACTTCTAAACGAAGTTTCCGCTAAAATGTCAAGCTTTGAAAACATGTACATAAAATTCAACTATGTCCTAGAGAATAAAGAAGTGGATATGATTCAAGAAGCTTCAGGATCTGTTTACACTCAAGGGGAAAAATACCATCTTGAGTTTATGGATAATATTTTCCTCTATGATGGCAACAATACTTATGTTATTTTAACGGAAGATGAAGAAATCAATGTAATTGATGGTAGCTCAGAAGAGGATATGTTAAATCCATCCAAACTATTATTCTTTTACAAAGAAGGGTTCACTTATCAATGGGATGCTTTAAAAACAATTGAGGGAAATAAAATTCAGTATATAAAATTAACACCTATCGACAGCCAGTCTGAGGCTTCCTATTTTCTACTTGGCGTAAACAATGTGACCAAAATAATTCACAGTATCAAAGAAGTTGGGAACAATGGAACGGTGACTTTATTTAGCATAGAAGAATTCGAAGCAAATCAAGATATTTCGAAAAATCTGTTTATTTTTGACGAATCAAAATATACAGAGCAAAACTTTACCATCAACAAATAAAAACAAGCCACTTCCTTGAGAATTCTTGACCAGTACATCATAAAGAGTTTTTTAAAACCTTTTTTTGCGACATTCTTTATTGTAATGTTTGTATTGGTAATGCAATTTTTATGGTATGCCTTTGATGAAATTGCTGGAAAAGGGATTGACATCGCTTACATCCTAAAATTTTTATGGTATACCTGTCTTAACGTAACGCCTACAGCTTTGCCCATTGGAGTGCTATTGTCCTCCATCATGGCGCTCGGAAATCTTTCTGAAAATTATGAAATGGCGGCCATTAAATCGGCTGGAGTTCCCTTGATCAGAATCATGAGACCCTTGATCATTTTAACGCTTTTTATTAGTTCAATCAACTTTCTATTTTTAAATAACATCTATCCCTACGCCTCCTTAAAGCAAAGGAATTTACTGTTTAATATGAGAAAGCAAAAACCTGCTTTAGCATTGTTAGAAGGTAGTTTCAATACTGAAATTCCTGGTTACAGCATCTATTTTGAAAAAAAATACGGTCCCGAAGAAAACTTATTGAAAAATGTAAGAATTTATGATTTAAAGGGAGGTAAAAAAAATGATGTCTGTATCACTGCTAAAAAAGGAGAAATCACTACCGAGTCTGGAAGTAAATACATGACGCTGCATTTGACAGATGGTTATTATTTTGAAGATCACTCCCAGTCAAAAAAGAAAAAGGCAGATAAAAATAAAATGCCTGCATCTTCTGCAAAATTTGAAACTTACAAAGTAAATATTGATATATCCTCTTTAAGCAGTAATGATTTAGATTTAGAAAAATACAAGAAACATTACATGATGTTAAATGTAAGGCAATTGTATTCTCAATCTGACAGTTTAAAGATGTCGTATGACACTTACATCAATGCCAAAGCTTCTTCTTTTTATATTAGAAACTATGGAGACAAATTATACAAAAGACCGGATAGCTTAATCCGTTCCGACCTAAGTCCAGATATCCTGGAGAACTTTAAAATCGCTGGTAAAGTTTCCATCACTCAAAATGCTTTAAACAGTTTAAAAAAACCTTTGAGAACGATTCAAGTTTTTAAAGAAAGCTATAAAGGAAAGCGAAAAATTTTAAATTTATTTGATTACGAATACCATTTTAGATTTGCATTCTCCCTTTCCTGTATCTTATTATTCTTTATTGGAGCTCCTTTAGGTTTTTTAATAAGAAAAGGTGGATTTGGTTTGCCTATGGTAATGGCTATTCTTATTTTTGTAATCTATTTCTTTATCAATTCTATGGCTAAAAATATAGCCGAAGAAAGTTCAATATCATCCACCGTTGGAGGTTGGCTTTCAAGTATCATTATATTCCCTATTGGAGTATATCTTACAAGAAGAGCTAGTAAAGGAACCGCATCTTTTAATTTCGATGCACTATCACTTGCTGTAAAAGCAATTATCAAACGTTTTAAAAAACAAAAAGAACCGAAAAGGTTATGACACAAGACGACAAACAAACAGATGACATGAAATTGAATACAATTCAAGAAGCTATTGCAGACATACGTGCTGGAAAAGTTGTAATTGTAGTTGATGATGAAGACAGAGAAAATGAAGGTGATTTCATTGCAGCTGCCGAAAAAGTAACTCCAGAAATGATCAACTTTATGGCCAAATATGGTAGAGGGTTGATCTGTGCTCCTCTTATTGAAGAGCGTTGTGAGGAATTGGGTCTTAACATGATGGTTAATGACAATACTGTACTTCACAATACACAATTCACAGTTTCAGTGGATTTAATTGGAAATGGATGTACTACGGGTATCTCAACTCATGATAGATCTAAAACCATCTATGCTTTAACAGAAAAAAACACAAGACCGATTGACCTTGGAAGACCAGGACATATTTTCCCTTTGAAAGCTAAAAAAGGGGGAGTATTGAGACGTACAGGTCATACAGAAGCGGCCGTAGATTTAGCTCGTTTGGCTGGGTTAGACCCGTCTGGAATTTTAGTTGAAATCTTAAATGAAGATGGAACAATGGCTCGTTTGCCTGAGTTAAAAAAGGTTGCCAAAGAATTTGATTTAAAATTGATTTCAATTGAAGATCTAGTTTCTTATAGAATGCAACATGATTCTCTAATTAAAAAAGTAGAAGATTTTGATGTCGCTACTCGTTTTGGAGATTTTAGACTGAGAGCCTACAGTCAAACTACCAATGATCAAATCCATATTGCAATTACCAAAGGTAGTTGGAAAAAGACAGACGAGGTATTAGTAAAGGTTACTCCTAACTCCTTTGGAAATGATATACTAGGAACACTTCAAAATAATATTGACGACAAACTTCAAAGTATTTTTGGTCTGATTGAAAAAGAAGGAAAGGGAGCTGTTGTTTTTATCAACCAAGAAGTGCAATCTTTCAATCTTTTACAAAGATTACAAAATCTAAAAAATCAAAATGCTGAATCTAATTCTAAACCTACTTCTAAAGGTATGGATGATAAAGATTTTGGTATCGGTGCTCAAATATTACATGATTTGGACATCTATAACATCAAACTAATTTCAAATTCAGATACGATCAAAAAACGTGTTGGAATGACAGGATATGGATTAAAAATTACAGATAGAATTCCTTATTAATATTTTACCATAAAAAACAAAAAAGCGATTGAAGTAGATTCAATCGCTTTTTTTATGACTTTCATCAACCTAATGATTCAAGTTGGTTTTCGGACTTACTCGTTTAGGACTTTTGTTTTTTTTGAACAAAACCGCCTCTAGTTCACCATCAAGAGTTATCGTATTCCCTAATACTCGCAACCAACTCCCCTCCTTCAACCCAATCACAGCGGTTTCATTGAATACATGGTATTCTTTGATCCTTGTTTCCCTAGTCTCCCCTTTATGAGTCGAACTTTTATCTGCTTCAATAAAATGTGCGTTGATATTAAAAGGAAACACACCTAAGGTTTTAAAACTTTTAGGCATTTTAATTGGCATATCATTGGTTGTTTGCATTGTCATTCCACATATATTAGATCCTGCACTTGTACCTAAATACGGAATTCCACTCTCAATACAACTCTTTAAATCTTGCATGATTTCCAACTCATATAAGGTTGCTACCAATACAAAGGTATTTCCACCACCTACAAAAATAGCCTTCGCATTTTCTATGGCTGATTTAGGATTGGTAAACTCATGAATTCCTATTACGTCAATTCCTAACTTAGAAAAACCTTTTGCCGCTATCTCAGTATACTCCTCATACGAAATTCCAGAAGGTCTCGCATAAGGAATAAATAAAATCTCCGTCACTCCTGCAAAAAGCACTTTCAGTTCAGGTTCTAAGTATTCCAAATACCCACTTCCATGGACACTAGAAGAACTTGCCAAAATAATATTTTTCATAGTTTACATTTGTTTATTTCTAAGAGAAAATCAAATTTACCTATTAAATATTTCAGAGAAAAACGCATCTTTACTATTAAATTCAATTTTAATGAGATTTGTTAAATTTTTAGCACTAAGCCTTGTCTTAGTTTTATGTTCATTTTCCCTACATAAATATTATATGAGTATCGCTCATGTAAAATACGTTCCTACACAAGAGTCTATTCAAATAACATTGAGGATATTTATTGATGATTTACAACTCGGAATAAATGAATTCAATCAAACAAATATAGAACTGGCAACCGACAGAGAACCTAAAAAAACTGATCGTATTTATGAAAGTTATTTAGCACAAAAATTTCAAGTTGAGATCAATGAAAAAACTCTAAACCACAACTATATCGGTCAGGAGTATAAAGATGATATGGCTGTATTTTATCTAGAAATTTTAAATGTTAAAAACATTGAAAAATTAAAAATAGAAAACAACATTTTATATCATTCCTTCCCAGAGCAGGAAAACATCGTTAAACTGAATATTAACGACAAAAACAAAAGCTTTATCCTAACCAAAAACCAATCAACGGCTTTAATAAATTATTAACGAAGCTTATCTTAATTATTAATACATTTGTTACTACTCAAAAATAATCCAATGAAAAAAATCTATTCTATCGTTACCTTGTGCTTTCTAAGCATTAGTATTTCTGGAATTGCACAAGAGACAGAACCTAAAACAGGACACACCAATACCAACAAATTCAAACAATTAAAAGACGAATTTGCAACACCAAACAGTCAACATACGGCTTCCGGTGCTCCTGGTGTCAATTACACTCAACAGAAAGTGGACTATAAAATGGATATCATCTTAGATGATGCCAATCAAAAATTAAGTGGTGATGAATCTATTGTATACCACAATAATTCTACTGATAATCTTCAATATTTATGGGTTCAATTAGATCAAAATAAAAGAGCATTGGATTCTAAATCTCCCGATATCAAAGGAGGTGGACCTGAAATTTTATACAGTCCAGAAAAATTTGCTGCAGATTTTATAGACAAACCTTTTGATGGCGGGTTTAATATTATCCATGTAAAAGATGCCAAAGGAAATGACCTTAGTTATAAAATCAATCAAACTATGATGAGAATTGAATTACCAAAACCTTTGGCTTCTGGTAAGAAATTCCAATTTCAAATCAAATGGTGGTATAATATCAATAACCATGTTCCGCAAAGAGACCGATCTGGTTATGAACATTTTGACCAAGACGGTAATAATTTATATGTAATTGCACAGTTCTATCCTAGATTGGCTGTTTACAATAATGTTGAAGGTTGGCAAAATATGCAGTTCTGGGGAAGAAGTGAATTTGCCTTGGAATTTGGAGACTTTTTGGTAAATATTACAACGCCTAAAGATCATATTTTAAATGCTACTGGTGTTTTAACAAATGCTAAAAAGGTTCTTACAAAAACACAACTAGAAAGATTAGAGCAAGCTAAAACCTCTTTTGACAAACCTGTGATTATTGTTTCTCAGGAAGAGGCTATAGAAGCTGAAAAGAAAAATAGCACAGAGACCAAAACGTGGAGTTTTGACGCAAAAAATGTAAGAGACTTTGCTTTTGCTTCCTCAAGAAAATTTATTTGGGACGGAATGGCTGTTGACATAAATGGTAAAACCGTTATGGCTTACTCGTTGTATCCCAAAGAAGGAAATCCTTTATGGGAAGAGTATTCTACAAAAGTTGTTGCCCATACTTTAAAGGAATATTCATCTTATACTTTTGACTACCCATATCACAAAGCCATTTCGGTACATTCTAAAAATCAAGGAATGGAGTACCCTCAAATTTGTTGGAATTACGGAAGACCAAGACCTGATGGAACTTATGATGATAGAACCAGAGATGCCATGATTGGAGTAATCACACATGAGGTAGGACATAACTTCTTCCCAATGATCGTAAATTCTGATGAGCGTCAGTGGACTTGGATGGATGAAGGTTTGAATTCTTTTGTTGAGACTTTGACTGAGATTTCATTTGATGAAAACTTTAACACAGGTAATCTACCAAAGGATATCATTCCTTATATGGATGGAGATCAAAGCAACATCTCTCCTATCATGACTCAGGGAGATAATGTACATCAATTTGGTCCAAATGCTTATACAAAACCAGCAGCGGGTCTTTATTTATTGAGAGAAACAATTATGGGACATGAATTGTTTGATTATGCATTTAAAACCTATGCAAATAGATGGAAATTCAAACACCCAACACCAGAAGACTTTTTTAGAACGATGGAAGACGCATCGGCAGTTGATTTAGATTGGTTTTGGAGAGGATGGTTCTATACTACAGACTTTAATGATATTGGTGTAAAATCTGTAAATCAATACAGAGTTACAAGCAAACCTACTCAGGACATTATCAAATTGGCAAAAAAATACGGTATCCCTGTAGAACAAATTAGGCCAGGTATTTACCTGTCAACGGATCCAGAAACAGAAGGAGAACCTAAAACTCCAATGGATATTGCTTTGTTGAAAGATTATATTGACACTAACTATGAAAATGTTGCAGATGCTGAAATCCCAGGTTATTTTTATGAAATCACTTTCGAAAAACCAGGAGGATTGGTAATGCCTATTATTGTAGAGTATACCTATGAAGACGGCAGTAAGGATTCTAAAACATATCCTGCTCAAATCTGGAGTAAAAACGATAAAGAAGTGAACAAAGTAGTCGCTTCAAAAAAAGCAATTGCAAGTATTCAAATTGATCCTAATTTAGAAACTGCAGATGTAAATGTGGAAAACAATGTTTGGCCAAGAGCTGAGCAATCTGAATTTGACAAGAAAAAAGAAGAATTAGCTAAGGAATAGCAGTTTATAATCTGATAAAAAACCGACCCTTTAGGTCGGTTTTTTTTGCTCTCATAACACTTTACAAGTTTGTTAACATCTTACCTTTTATTAACTCATAATTAATCGTATTTTTGATTTTTATAATATCATATTTGAATGGGAAAAATCATTGCTATTGCTAATCAAAAAGGGGGCGTTGGAAAAACAACTACAACAGTTAATCTAGCCGCTGCTCTTGGTGTTTTAGAAAAGAAAATTCTACTGATCGATGCTGATCCTCAAGCAAATGCTTCTTCAGGACTTGGTGTGGATATTGAAACGATTACAGCGGGTACCTACCAAATTTTAGAACATACCGTATCTGCAAAAGAGGCGATTCAAACAACAACCTCACCTAATGTAGATATTATCCCTGCTCATATTGATCTTGTGGCTATTGAAATAGAACTTGTTGATAAGCAGAACAGAGAGTATATGTTGAGAAAATCCCTGGAGGAAGTAAAAGACGATTATGATTTTATTTTGATCGACTGTGCTCCATCTTTAGGTTTGATTACGTTGAATGCATTGACGGCTTCAGATTCTGTAATCATCCCTATTCAGTGTGAATATTTTGCCTTAGAAGGTTTAGGAAAATTACTAAACACGATTAAAAGCGTGCAGAAAATTCACAATTCAGATTTAGATATTGAAGGACTTTTACTTACTATGTTTGATTCTAGGTTACGTTTGTCTAACCAAGTAGTAGAAGAAGTTAAAAAGCATTTCAATGAAATGGTTTTTAATACAATTATTCAAAGAAATACTCGTTTAGGAGAAGCACCTAGTTATGGCGAAAGCATTATTGCATATGACGCTACCAGTAAAGGTGCCGAGAACTATATCAGTTTGGCGAATGAAGTATTAAAAAAGAACTCGTAATGGCAAAAGCAACTAAAAAACAAGCATTAGGTCGTGGACTTTCTGCTCTTTTAAACGAAAACTCTACTTCCAATGCATCTGCAGGAAATACTGTCGGTAACATCATTGAATTAGGTTTAAATAACATAGAAGTAAACCCTTTTCAACCGAGAAGTTATTTCAATGAAGAGGCTTTAACAGAATTATCAAATTCGATCAAAGAATTAGGAGTCATTCAGCCAATTACTGTGAGAAAACTAGAAGACAATAGTTTTCAATTGGTCTCTGGTGAACGTCGTTTTAGAGCTTCAAAACTTATTGGAAATCAAACCATCCCGGCTTATATTAGAACTGCCAACGATCAAGAAATGTTGGAAATGGCTTTGGTTGAAAATATCCAAAGAAAAAACCTTGACCCTATTGAGGTAGCATTGTCGTATCAAAGACTTGTTGAAGAAATAAAACTAACTCAAGAAGAACTAAGTACTCGTGTAGGAAAAAAAAGATCTACCGTTACCAACTATCTTAGGTTGTTAAAACTGGACCCTATCATTCAAACAGGAATGAGAGATGGATTTTTATCTATGGGACATGGTAGAGCGCTTATCAATATTGACTCTATAGAGGAACAACTTGTTATTTATGAGAAAATTCTAAAAGACAAACTCTCTGTTCGTCAAACAGAAGAGTTGGTAAAAGAATTAAAAACAGGAACACCAACAACAAAAAAAGAAACTAAATCTTCTGTTCCTTCTTTTGTAAAATCTGGTGTACCCACTATCAGTGAGTTTTTCGGACATAAAATATCAGTTTCTGTAAATGCAAAAGGAAAAGGAAAAATATCTATCCCCTTCCATTCAGAAGAAGATTTCAATAGGATCAAAAAACTTCTGGAATAGGTGTTTACAAAATACACATACATTGTTATAATTTTACTTTTAACTTCTTTTGGGACAGTTAAAGCTCAGGAGGCAACACCTCAGATTACTAGTGAAGATATCATTAAGTCTGAAGGTTATAATCCGTTGACTCCCGCAAGAGCATCTTTTTACTCTGCAATACTTCCTGGACTTGGACAAGTGTATAACAAGCAAGCTTGGAAAGTTCCTTTTGTCTACGGTGCGATGGCAACAAGTATGTATTATTTTACAATCAACAATGAATCCTACAAACGGTATCGTACAGCTTTTAAAATTAGAGAAGCTGGCTACCAAGATGAATTTACAAATGATGACGGTACTACTAGAATTTCTAGGGAAGGTTTGATAAGTGCCCAAAAAACATTGAAACAAAATAGAGAAACATCGCTTCTTCTATTTATTGGTTTTTATGTTTTGCAAATAGTAGATGCGAGTGTTAGCGCGCATCTTTTACAATTTAACGTCAATGATAAAATATCATTTGACCCACAAATTTACAGTGATCCCAACGACAACAAACCTTTTGTTGGACTTACTTTTAATTATAATTTTTAAGATGAAAATAGCTTTATTAGGATACGGAAAAATGGGACAAACAATTGAAAAAATTGCTTTGGACAGAGGACATGAAATAGTATTAACAATCGACAAAGACAGTCCTGAATATGATATCTCTGTCGCTGACGTAGCTATTGACTTCAGTATTCCAGATTCTGCAGTATCAAATATCAGTAACTGTTTGAATAATCAAGTTCCTATTATTTCTGGAACTACAGGTTGGTTAGACAGCTTTGAAGAAATGAAAAACTTATGTGCTGAAAAAGAAGGTGCGTTTATTTATGCATCTAATTACAGTCTAGGTGTAAATATCTTTTTTGAATTGAATCAACAATTGGCCAAAATGATGTCTAATTTAGATCAATACAATGTTTCTATGGAAGAGATTCATCACAAACAGAAATTAGATGAGCCAAGTGGAACAGCAATAACTTTAGCGGAAGGCGTAATAGAGCATACGAAAAACACACAATGGGAATTGGACAAAGCAACTCAAGAAAACAGCATTCCTATTTCTGCAATAAGAAGTCCTGAAGTACCAGGAACGCACTTAATTACGTATGATTCCATTGTAGATAAAATAGACATCAAACATACTGCACACAACAGACAAGGATTTGCTTTGGGAGCAGTTGTTGCAGCTGAATGGATTATTGGAAAAAAAGGAGTCTTTTCTATGAAAGATGTTTTAGGAATTTAACAGTCCAATAACAAACTAACTCCGAATATTTAAGCACCTTTGAAAAAAAACTAACATATGACTTTTACGGCATGGCTAGTGGTAATCCTTGTAATTCAAGGAATTCACTTTTTAGGAACATGGAAATTATACCAAAAAGCAGGACGAAAACCTTGGGAAGCGATAGTTCCTATTTATAACGGAATCGTTTTAATGCAAATTATAAATCGACCTAAATGGTGGGTGATTTTACTTTTTATACCGGTTATTAACTTAATTATGTTTCCGGTAGTATGGGTAGAAACATCTAGAAGTTTTGGTAAAAACAGTACTATTGACACTGTGCTAAGTATATTTAGTTTAGGATTCTATGCCTACTATTTAAACTATGCTGCCGATGTAACTTATATCGAAGACCGAAGTCTTACTCCGAAAACAGAAGTTGGAGAATGGACTAGTTCTATTCTTTTCGCTATAGTAGCCGCTACATTAGTACATACCTATGTGATGCAACCTTATACGATTCCTACTTCTTCTTTAGAGAAATCTTTGTTAGTAGGTGACTTCTTATTTGTAAGTAAATTCCATTATGGAGCGAAAACACCAACATCTTTGATTGCCGCACCAAT
Source organism: Flavicella sp. (assembly GCF_029238425.1). Classification (GTDB taxonomy): domain Bacteria; phylum Bacteroidota; class Bacteroidia; order Flavobacteriales; family Flavobacteriaceae; genus Flavicella. Next base: position 31,053 of record NZ_JAQWGB010000032.1, on the reverse strand, counting down.
GGTTCATGATACTTTGCCTTTTGTAAAGAAAAAATCTTATGTGTATAATGATGACCCTAATGACAAAAATTCCTTCTTAAATAAATTCCAGTTACCTTATTTTAGGCTACCTGGATTTCAAGATATCAAAAGAAATGAAATTGTTGTTTTTAACTGGCCTGCTGATACGGTAAGACAATTTTTTACTCAGGACAGGAAGTTTGCAAAACCAATCGATAAAAAATCAAACTATGTAAAACGTTGTGTTGGTATCGCTGGAGATTCCTTAGAAATCAGAGATGGTCATATCTTTATCAATGGAGAACGTTCTATTTTACCTGAACGTGCCAAACCACAATTCTATTATACTGTAGATACTGATGGAAAAAACATGAGTGATAACATGATTTACAACACCTATCATGTTCGTCCTGGGGAAGCAAGAACTACTTATAAAGAATATGTTTTACCCTTGGCTTATGAAAAGCAATTGTATAACAAATTTGGAAAAGACTATCTTCAGAATAGAAAGTACTTGTTAAATTTAGACGAAAAAAATGCGTCTAAATTGAAAAAGAACAAACAAATCAAAAGTGTCTCAAGAAACATTCAGCCAAAAGGAGAAGCTGAAGGTGTATTCCCTTCGATGCAGATGAATTGGAACAAAGATAATATGGGACCTATTTATATCCCTGAAGAAGGTAAAACGGTTTCTTTAGATATACAATCTTTACCTTTCTATAAAAAAATAATTACGGAGTATGAGCACAACACACTTGCTGTTGAAGGGAATTCTATTTTTATAAATGGCCAAAAAGTAACTTCCTATACTTTCAAGCAAAACTATTATTGGATGATGGGAGACAACCGTCATAATTCAGAAGATTCTAGATATTGGGGATATGTTCCTTTTGATCATGTTGTAGGGAAACCTGTTTTTGTATGGTTTAGCTGGGATACCTACGGAAAAGGGTTGGATAAAATCAGATGGGAAAGACTATTTACAACAGTTCATGGTGAAGGCCCTTTGAAATCTTATTTCTATTATTTCCTTGGTCTTCTTGTTCTTTATATTGGCTATGGGCAATACAAAAAAAGAAAATCATAAAGAGATTCAATGAAACTCTTTCAGCCTACATACTTCTCTCCTATTTCGCAATATGCTGCTATATATGGAGAGAAGCACATTGCATTTGAATTCGAAGACAATTACCAAAAACAAACCTATCGAAATAGATGTTATATCGGTGGTCCAAATGGTAAGCAACTTCTCAATATCCCTGTGAAGCATGGTACCTCTTCCAGAAAAACTAAGGATATTGAGATTGACTATGATGGTTCAAGGTGGTATGACAATCATATCAAATCCCTGCAAGCTGCATATCGATCTTCCCCATATTATGAATTCTATGAGGCAGATATAATTGACATCTTTAAAAAAGAATACAAGTACCTTATTGAATTAAATATTGCTTTTCATAATTTTATTATGGACGCACTTCAAGAAGATACATTGTATACTAAAACATCGCATTTCAATTTTGAGGAACAAGATAACGATTACCGATATTTAGCCAATGCAAAACAAAACTTGACTTGGAAATTCCCTGCCTACATACAAATGTTTGATGGCAAACATGGATTTCAAAACAATTTAAGTATTCTTGATTTACTATTTATGGAAGGACCAGCTTCTTATAAATATCTGCTATCCATAAACAAAATGAATCCGTAGGTTAAGCTTTTGTAAAACAACAGCTTGTTTATTAATAAATATTATAATTTTTCTATATATTTATAAATTAACAAATGTTATCAGAATCAACCCTAAAGATTTACGAATGAACGAATTACATCAATTCATGAACAACATATCTCCACTATCTGAGGAGTCTTTTCGGATATATATGGATATGTGTGAGGAGAAAACATATAAAGCGGGTACAGTATTGACTGAAATTGGGACTGTTCCGGATCATCTTTACTTTATTCAAACTGGAGTAGCACGTTCTTATAGCGAAACCGAAAAAGGCGTTGAATACATTCGATCACTAATTAGCACATACAACATTTTAGCAGCCACTGAAGCTTTAATTACAAGACTGCCAAGTAAGATTGCTTGTCAATGTTTGACAGACTGTACTGTCCTTAGAATCAATTATAATGTACTTGTTCAAAAATGTAAGGAGAACCAAGAAATCGCTGCTTGGTATACTAGAACTGTAGAATTACACTATGCTCATTTACAAAAAACAAATGATGAATTGTTGACTTTAAATGCTACACAACGTTATTTAATTCTTCAAAAAAGAATTCCAAATATCGATAATTTAATCAACCAATATCATATCGCCTCAAGATTGGGTATCACGCCGATTCAGTTGAGTAGAATTAGAAAAAAACTATATAGCAAATAATAAAAAAGCCGTTACTAAATGTAACGGCTTTTTTTATAAGTTATCTTATCAACTTTTTATACTTGATTCGCTTAGGCATCAAGTCACCACCCAAACGTTTCTTTTTATTCTCTTCATATTCAGAAAAACTTCCTTCAAAGAAATAAACCTGAGAGTCTCCCTCAAAGGCTAATATATGAGTACATACTCTATCCAAGAACCATCTATCATGCGATATTACTACGGCACAACCCGCAAAGTTATCTAATCCTTCTTCTAAGGCTCTTAGTGTGTTTACATCTAAATCATTCGTAGGCTCATCCAAAAGTAAAACATTCCCTTCTTCTTTAAGCGTCATAGCCAAATGAAGCCTATTACGCTCACCACCCGATAAGGTATTTACCTTTTTATTTTGCTCAGATCCACTAAAGTTGAAACGACTCAAATAAGCTCTAGAATTCACCATTTTTCCTCCCATCATAACCAAATCTTGCTCATCAGCAAAGTTTGCCCAAATCGAACGCTCTGGATCAATATCAGCATGAGATTGATCTACGTAAGCAATCTTTGCAGTTTCTCCAACAGTAAATTCACCTCCATCGGCTTTTTCTTCTCCCATGATCATTCTAAAGATCGTTGTTTTACCAGCTCCATTCGGTCCAATAATACCAACAATTCCATTGGGTGGCAAACTAAACTCTAAATTGTCATACAGTAATTTATCGCCAAAAGCTTTTGACACACCTTTTGCGTCAATTACATTGCTTCCCAAACGAGGACCATTTGGAATGTATATCTCAAGCTTTTCTTCTTTTACTTTTTGATCTTCGTTCATCAATTTATCATAACTCGCCAAACGCGCTTTAGATTTAGATTGACGCCCTTTTGCTCCTTGGCGAACCCAGTCAAGCTCACGTTCCAATGTCTTCTGACGTTTAGAAGCGGTCTTGTCTTCTTGAGCCATACGCTGCGATTTCTGATCTAACCATGAAGAATAATTTCCTTTCCATGGAATACCTTCTCCACGATCCAATTCTAAAATCCAACCTGCAATATTATCCAAAAAGTATCTATCATGCGTTACTGCAATCACGGTTCCTTTGTATTGAGCTAAATGATGCTCTAACCAATGTACAGATTCTGCATCCAAGTGGTTGGTAGGCTCATCTAGTAACAATATATCAGGCTGTTGCAATAACAAACGACATAACGCAACTCTACGTCTTTCACCTCCCGATAATACAGAAATTAATTTATCCGGCTCTGGAGTACGCAAGGCATCCATAGCTATCTCCAACTTAGTATCTAATTCCCAAGCATCAGAAGCATCTATTTGATCTTGTAACTCTGCCTGACGGTTCATCAATTGTTCCATCTTATCAGCATCAGAATACACTTCTTCTAACCCGAATTGATCATTGATTTTATTGTATTCATCTAAAACAGCTACTGTTTCTGCAACTCCTTCTTTAACGATGTCTAATACAGTCTTTGTTTCATCTAAAATTGGCTCCTGCTCCAAGAAACCAACAGAATACCCAGGTAAAAAATTAATATCTCCTTGGTAATTTTTATCTACACCTGCAATAATTTTTAATAGAGAAGATTTACCTGATCCATTCAAACCTAAAATACCAATCTTGGCACCATAGAAAAAACTTAAGTGAATATTTTTTAATACTTGTTTTCCTGTACTTTGGTAAGTTTTACTTAACCCTGACATGGAAAAAATGACTTTTTTATCGTCTGACATATAATGTGTTTTTTACTTGTTATTTTTTTCTTAACCCATTCAAATGAAATTCAATTGAAGCTAAAAATTAAGGTATACAAATATCGTAAAATTGAACGAAAGTTTGCTGTTACTCCTTGAAAATAAATCTTCAGCAACAGCAGGATTATCTATAGTGAATAGCTAACATTCTTATAACATTGTATTATTTTTTTCAAAACAATATTGTTTATATTTATTCTAAATAAATTAAAAACTATGAAAAACCTAAAGTTAATGGGATTACTGATGTTAGTCCTCACTTTAAATTCTTGTTGGCAGATAGAAGAACCTTGTTGTACCGCACCATTTAGAGAATCGGAATATCAAGCCATAACTCTTCAACGAGAAGTTTTTGAAAGCACAGTACAATTGTTAGAGCCTAAAACTTTAATAGAAAATGCTGGCAAAATATATATCAAGGATAATCTCCTATTCATTAATGACAAATACAAGGGATTTCATGTATATGATAATACGAACCCTGAGACTCCTAAAAAAATAAATTTCATCAACATTCCTGGAGCTACAGATATGGCCATTGGTAATAATATAATTTTTGTGAACCAAGCTACTGATTTAATCAGCTTAGAATATCTCTTTTCTGAACAAAGTATGACGGTTGCAAAAAGGATAAAAAACGTATTCCCTGAACTTTATTCACCTGATGGCTATCACGAATACGGCATAAACGACGATGAAATAGTAGTTGATTGGAAATTAAAAAACTAACAAATGAAAAATTATATTTTACTTATTACTACCCTCTTATTTTTTGCCTGCTCTAGCGATCAAGATTCGGTTGGGGCGAATGAACAGAGCAATGATGGCCAAGGAGGTTCATTAGCGACTTTTGCCCTAAAAGGAGATTATTTATATACCGTAGACGACAACGATTTAAATGTTTTTAGCATCGTTGATCCCAAAAATCCAACACTAGTAAATACGGTATTCATCGGTTTTGATATTGAAACCCTATTTGGACACAAAGACTATTTATATATAGGTTCTCAAAACGGAATGTTCATTTATGGAGTCACAAACCCAGAGTTTCCTGAAAAGCTTTCAAGTGTAGAACATTTTACAGCATGTGATCCTGTAGTAGCAAATGACACGCATGCTTATGTCACGTTACATTCAAATTCGTTCTGTGGCAATAACATCAATACATTAGAAGTCTATGATGTCACAACCGTTACGGAACCGATACTCATAAACACAAGAAACTTATCAGCTCCGAAAGGTTTAGGTTTATATCATAACTACCTAATTGTTTGCGATGATGAGATAAAAATATTTGATATTTCAGATCCTCAAAACTCAATTTTAGTCACCAGTATTAATAAAGAAGCATTTGACGTTATTATCTCCAATGACCTATTAATTGCCATAGGTTCTGAAAGTCTACATCAATACAAATTAAACTCAAATAACATGGCAGCAATTGAACATTATAGCTCTATACAATTTTGATAAAAAAGAAAAAGGGATTATTCTTAAATAATCCCTTTTCAATATCATAAATGATTTTTATGCTTGGCCAGTTGGTCCAAAATTCATTGGAATCGGCGTTTCTTCAGGTTCATTAATTTTTCCATTCGCTGCTTCAAATCTTTTGATATTCTCAGCTAAAGCTTTGGTCAACCTTTTTGCATGCTCAGGTGTTAAAATAATTCTTGATTTTACTTTTGCCTTGGGAGTTCCTGGCATTACATTGATAAAATCTACTATAAATTCCGATACCGAATGATTGATAATTGCGAGGTTAGAATAAGTTCCTTCCGCTACTTTCTCATCCAATTCAATATTCAATTGTCCGTCTTTTTTCTGTTCTTCATTCATAAGTTAAAGATATAAAAACTATTTCAAAAAAAGATTGGTTCACAATTTCTCGTGAACCAATCTTAGTATATTTAAAAATTAACTAGGTTAATCTTAATTCAAACTTTCTTCGATTTCCTCTTTAGGACCAACGATTAAGTTATTGTAAGAACGCATACCTGTACCGGCAGGAATTCTCTTACCAACAATAACATTTTCTTTCAATCCTTCTAAGTTATCAACTTTACCACTTACAGCAGCCTCATTCAATACTTTTGTAGTTTCCTGGAAAGAAGCTGCAGAGATGAATGATTTAGTCTGTAACGAAGCTCTAGTAATACCTTGTAAGATTTGCTCTGCGGTTGCAGGTCTAGCCTCTCTTGCTACTACTAAGTCTTTGTCTTCACGACGTAATAAAGAATTCTCATCTCTAAGTTTACGAGCAGAAATAATTTGTCCAGCTTTCAACTCTTCAGAGCCTCCAACTTCTTCAACAACTTGCATACCGTAAATCGCATCATTTTGCTCGATAAAGTCATTTTTATGAACCAATGCATTCTCCAAGAATAATGTATCTCCAGAATCAATAATTCTAACTTTTCGCATCATTTGACGTACAACTACTTCAAAATGCTTGTCATTAATTTTTACCCCTTGTAAACGGTATACTTCTTGAATTTCATTTACCAAGTACTCTTGTACTTTTGCTGGTCCTTGAATTTTAAGAATATCATTAGGAGTTGTAGCTCCGTCTGATAATGGCATACCTGCTTTGATAAAGTCATTCTCTTGCACTAGGATTTGATTAGAAAGCTTTACTAAGTACTTTTTAATATCCCCTAATTTAGATTCAACGATAATCTCACGGTTACCACGCTTAATTTTACCGAAAGAAACAACACCATCCGTTTCAGCAACCACTGCTGGGTTTGAAGGGTTACGTGCTTCAAATAATTCAGTTACACGAGGTAAACCTCCTGTAATATCCCCTGCTTTACCAGATTTACGAGGAATTTTAACTAAGACCTTACCAGCCTCAACTACATCACCGTTGTCCACCATTAAGTGAGACCCTAAAGGTAAACTGTAAGAACGCAATATTTCTCCATCTTCACCTTCAATAATCAATGCAGGAATGATTTTCTTATTTTTAGATTCAGTAATTACTTTCTCTTGGAATCCTGTTTGCTCATCAACTTCTACCGTGTAGTTAATTCCTCTTTCAACATTGTCAAAGACGATTTTACCACCAAACTTAGAAACAATTGTACCGTTAAAGGCATCCCATTGACAAACAACTTCTCCTTTTTTGATCTTCTTCTTTCCTTTTACGAAAACATGAGAACCATAAGGAATATTGTTTGAACTCAATACCAATCCAGTTACTTCATCAACAATTTTAATTTCAGAAGTTCTAGAAATTACGATATCAACCAAGTTACCTTGTCCATCATCACCTCTTACAGTATCAAGATCTTCAATTTCTATTTTACCGTCAAACTTAGCGATCAACTTGTTGTCCTCAGAAATATTTCCGGCAACCCCACCAACGTGGAATGTTCTCAATGTTAACTGAGTACCAGGCTCTCCAATAGACTGTGCTGCAATTACACCAACAGACTCTCCTCTTTGAACCATTGTACGAGTTGATAAACTTTGACCGTAACAACTAGCACAGATACCTGTTTTAGCTTCACAAGTCAATGGAGATCTTACTTCCACAGAATCAACACCAGACAATTCAATTTCTTTAGCTAATTCATCAGAAATCAATGTTGAAGCACCTAAAATAACCTCTTTAGTTACTGGGTGAAGTACATCGTGCAACGTGAAACGTCCAACAATTCTTTCGCTTAATGATTCAACGATTTCATCATTTTTCTTCAGTGGAGCAACTTCCAATCCTCTTAATGTACCACAATCATCCTCATTGATAATAACATCTTGAGATACATCAACCAAACGACGTGTTAAGTAACCAGCATCTGCCGTTTTCAAGGCAGTATCGGCAAGTCCTTTACGCGCACCGTGAGTTGAGATAAAGTATTCCAAAATTGATAGACCTTCCTTAAAGTTAGAAAGAATCGGGTTTTCAATAATTTCTCCACCAGAAGCTGTAGATTTTTTAGGCTTCGCCATCAATCCACGCATTCCTGTTAACTGACGAATTTGCTCTTTCGATCCACGGGCTCCAGAATCAAGCATCATGTATACTGAGTTAAATCCTTGTTGATCTTCTCTCAAACGTTTCATTGACAATTCAGTCAAACGGTTGTTCGTTGATCCCCAAATATCAATAACTTGGTTGTAACGCTCTTTGTTCGTTAGCATACCCATGTTATAGTTCGCCATAATTACATCCACTTCTTCATTCGCAGCATCAATCATGCCTTGTTTTTCAGCAGGGATAATAATATCTCCTAAACTAAATGATAGTCCACCTTGGAATGCAAAGGTGAATCCCATTGTTTTGATATCATCTAAGAATTTTCCTGTTGTAGGAATATCAGTAGCTTTTAAAATTCCACCAATAATATCTCTTAAATTCTTTTTAGTCAATACTTCATTAATGTATCCAGCTTTTGCAGGTACTACTTCATTAATTAAAACTCTACCAACAGTAGTTTTAATAATTTTAGTTACCTGATCACCATTTTCATCAATGTCTTGAGTTCTTACACTAATTCCAGCATTTAAGTTTACTTGCCCTTCGTTATAAGCAATGTTCACTTCTTCCGGAGAGTAGAAAGTCAAACCTTCACCTTTAATAGGCACTTCAGGAGTTGAAATTCTCTCTTTCGTCATATAGTACAATCCAAGTACCATATCCTGAGAAGGTACAGTTACTGGAGCACCATTGGCTGGATTCAAAATATTGTGTGATGCTAATAATAACATCTGAGCTTCTAAAATAGCTTCAGGTCCTAATGGCAAGTGAACGGCCATCTGATCCCCATCAAAATCGGCATTAAAGGCCGCACAGGCTAATGGGTGCAATTGAATTGCTTTACCTTCAATTAATTTAGGTTGGAAAGCTTGGATTCCCAAACGGTGCAACGTAGGTGCACGGTTTAGCAATACTGGATGTCCTTTTAAAACATTCTCCAAAATATCCCAAACTACAGGCTCTTTTTTATCTATAATTTTCTTTGCAGATTTTACAGTCTTAACAATTCCTCTTTCAATCAACTTACGGATTACGAAAGGCTTGTATAATTCTGCTGCCATATCTTTTGGCAATCCACATTCAGACAATTTCATTTCTGGTCCAACAACAATTACAGAACGCGCAGAATAATCAACACGCTTTCCTAATAAGTTTTGACGGAAACGACCTTGTTTACCTTTTAATGAATCTGATAAAGATTTTAATGGCCTGTTAGACTCAGTCTTTACAGCAGAAGCTTTACGTGTATTGTCAAATAATGAATCCACAGATTCTTGCAACATACGTTTTTCATTACGTAAAATAACCTCTGGCGCTTGAATTTCCATCAAACGTTTCAAACGGTTGTTACGAATAATTACTCTACGGTATAAATCATTCAAATCAGAAGTCGCAAAACGACCACCATCTAAAGGAACCAACGGACGTAATTCTGGCGGTATTACTGGAATCGCCTTCATAATCATCCATGCTGGATTGTTTTCTCTATTTTTAGCAGAATCTCTAAACGCTTCTACAACATTCAAACGCTTTAAAGCCTCTGTTTTACGTTGTTTAGAAGTTTCAGTATTTGCTTTATGACGTAATTCATATGATAAACCATCTAAATCAATACGGTCTAACAAATCAATCAAACATTCAGCTCCCATCTTAGCGATGAACTTTTCTGGATCTGAATCATCAAGATATCTGTTTTCCATTGGAATTGTTTCCAATATATCCAAATACTCTTCCTCTGTTAAGAAGTCCATTTTATTCAATGGAGTTCCATCTAAATTAGAAGCAGCACCTGCTTGAATTACTACGTAACGCTCGTAGTAAATGATCATATCTAACTTTTTAGAAGGCAAACCTAAAAGGTAACCCATCTTGTTAGGTAATGATCTAAAGTACCAGATATGAGCAATAGGAACCACTAAATTGATATGTCCAACTCTGTCTCTACGTACTTTTTTCTCCGTTACTTCAACACCACAACGGTCACAAACGATTCCTTTATAACGGATTCTTTTGTATTTTCCACAAGCACATTCAAAATCCTTGATAGGACCAAAAATACGCTCACAAAATAAACCATCTCTTTCTGGTTTGTGTGTACGGTAATTTATTGTTTCTGGCTTTAACACCTCTCCTTTTGAGATATCTAAGATAGACTCTGGAGATGATAAACCAATTGATATTTTACTGAATTTTTTTACAGTGTATTTATCTTCTTTTCTTGCCATGGTAAATGGATTCGAATTTAAAATGTAAATATTATTTTCCCGATCTGACTTTATATAATGGCTAGCAAATATTTCTTTTTACTAGCCGATAATATTTAGTCCTCTAATCTAACGTCTAATCCTAAACCTTTCAGTTCATGCATTAATACGTTAAATGATTCAGGTAAACCTGGCTCTGGCATTTGCTCTCCTTTTACGATAGCCTCGTAAGTTTTAGCTCTTCCCATTACATCATCAGATTTAACTGTTAAGATTTCTCTCAAGATACTAGAAGCACCATATGCCTCTAATGCCCATACTTCCATCTCTCCAAAACGTTGACCTCCAAATTGAGCTTTACCTCCAAGTGGCTGTTGCGTAATTAATGAGTAAGGTCCGATTGAACGAGCATGCATTTTGTCCTCAATCATGTGACCTAACTTGATCATATAAATAACACCAACTGTTGCTGGTTGATCGAAACGCATTCCTGTTCCACCATCATACAAGTAAGTATGTCCAAATCTTGGTACTCCTGCCTCATCAGTCAATCCATTGATTTCATCTAAAGATGCACCATCAAAAATTGGTGTTGCATATGTTTGACCTAGTTTTTGACCAGCCCAACCTAATACAGTTTCATAAATCTGACCAATATTCATACGAGAAGGTACGCCTAATGGATTCAATACAATATCTACAGGTGTTCCGTCTTCTAAGAATGGCATGTCCTCAGCTCTTACGATACGAGCCACAATACCTTTATTTCCGTGACGTCCCGCCATCTTATCTCCTACTTTCAATTTACGTTTCTTAGCAACATAAATTTTAGCAAGCTTTAAGATACCTGCTGGTAACTCATCCCCTACACTGATCGTAAATTTACTACGACGTAATATTCCTTGTAAGTCACTTACTTTAATTTTATAATTGTGAATTAACTCACTAATCATATCATTTAAAGCTTCATCTGTAGTCCAAGATCCTTTCGTTAAATGCGTATAATCATTTACAGAGTTTAACATTTTCAATGTGTACTTTTTACCTTTAGGGAATACATCTTCACCTAAATCATTTTGTACACCCTGAGAAGTTTTTCCAGTAACAAGGTTGAAAAGTTTTTCAATTAATGAATCTTTCAACGCTTCAAACTGAACTGCAAATTCATTTTCTAATTTTGCAATTTCCTCCTTATCACGAGTTCTCTTAGATTTATCTTTTACCGCTCTCTGGAATAATTTTTTATCAATTACTACCCCTCTTAATGATGGAGAAGCTTTTAATGATGCATCTTTTACATCACCTGCTTTATCACCAAAAATAGCACGTAATAATTTTTCTTCTGGTGTTGGATCAGATTCACCTTTTGGAGTAATTTTACCAATTAAGATATCTCCCGGCTTCACTTCAGCACCAATACGAATCATACCATTCTCATCCAAATCTTTTGTAGCTTCTTCAGAAACGTTAGGGATATCATTAGTCAACTCTTCGTTTCCTAATTTAGTATCTCTTACATCTAATGAATACTCATCAATATGAATAGAAGTAAATATATCTTCTCTTACAACTCTTTCTGAAATTACAATCGCATCCTCAAAGTTATACCCTTTCCAAGGCATAAAGGCTACTTTCATATTTCTACCAAGAGCTAATTCTCCTTTTTGTGTAGCATACCCTTCACAAAGAACTTGACCTTCTTCTACTCTATCACCTTTTCTTACAATAGGCTTCAAGTTGATGTTTGTTCCTTGGTTTGTTTTTCTAAACTTAATCAAATCGTATGATTTCTCATCCGTGTCAAAACTTACAAGTCTTTCTTCGTCCGTTCTATCGTACTTGATTGTAATTTTATTAGAATCCACATATTGAATCACACCAGCTCCTTCAGAGTTGATTAAAATTCTAGAATCTTTTGCTACTCTTCTCTCTAATCCTGTTCCTACAATAGGAGCTTCAGGACGTAATAATGGTACCGCTTGACGCATCATATTCGATCCCATCAATGCACGGTTGGCATCATCATGTTCCAAGAAAGGAATTAAAGATGCTGAAATAGAGGCAATCTGGTTTGGAGATACATCCATATAGCTTACTTCTGTTGGAGCAACTACTGGGTAATCCGCTTCCTCTCTAGAAATAATTTTTTCAGCTACAAAGTTTCCTTCATTATCTAACGGTAAGTTAGATTGTGCAAACTTATGTCCTTCTTCTTCTTCCGCACTTAAATAAATAGGCTCATCTTTGATGTTTACAACACCATCATTTACCTCTCTATAAGCTGTCTCAATAAACCCAAGGTGATTTACTTTTGCATATACTGCTAAAGATGAAATCAAACCAATATTTGGTCCCTCTGGAGTTTCAATTGGACATAAACGTCCGTAGTGTGTATAGTGTACATCACGCACCTCAAACCCTGCTCTTTCTCTTGAAAGACCACCTGGTCCTAAGGCAGATAATCTACGTTTGTGTGTAATCTCTGCTAATGGATTCGTTTGATCCATAAATTGAGATAATTGGTTTGTTCCAAAGAAAGAATTTATCACTGAAGATAAAGTTTTTGCATTGATCAAATCAATAGGAGTAAATACCTCATTGTCACGTACATTCATTCTTTCACGAATTGTACGAGCCATTCTTGATAAACCTACTCCAAATTGGCTAGCTAATTGCTCTCCAACTGTTCTTACACGACGGTTCGATAAGTGATCAATATCATCAACTTCTGCTTTAGAGTTGATCAATTCAATCAAATACTTTACGATTGTAATAATATCATTTTTAGTTAAAACTTTTGCGTCTAACGCTTCATCAAGTTGTAACTTCTTGTTCATTCTATAACGACCAACTTCACCTAAATTATAACGTTGTTCTGAGAAGAACAATTTGTCAATAATTCCACGTGCAGTCTCTTCATCAGGCGGTTCAGCATTACGCAATTGACGGTAAATATGCTCAACAGCTTCTTTTTCAGAGTTAGTTGGATCTTTTTGAAGCGTATTATGAATAATAGCATAATCTGCCATTTCATTATCCTCTTTATGCAATAACACAGTCTTTGCCCCAGAGTCAATAATTTCTTCGATATGCTCTTTCTCAAGAATAATATCTCTATCCAATACAATCTCGTTTCTTTCAATAGATACTACTTCACCAGTATCCTCATCAACGAAATCCTCATGCCATGATTTCAATACACGAGCCGCTAATTTACGACCCAATATTTTCTTTAAACCACTTTTAGAAACCTTTACTTCTTCTGCAAGGTCAAAAATCTCTAAAATATCTTTATCTCTTTCAAATCCGATTGCACGGAATAAAGTAGTAACTGGTAATTTTTTCTTTCTATCAATATAAGCATACATTACTTGATTGATATCTGTTGCAAATTCAATCCAAGATCCTTTAAAAGGAATAACTCTTGCTGAGTATAACTTGGTTCCATTTGCGTGGAATGATTGCCCAAAGAACACACCAGGTGAACGGTGTAACTGAGATACTACCACACGTTCTGCACCATTGATAACAAAAGTACCAGAGTCAGTCATGTAAGGAATAGTTCCTAAATAAACATCTTGTACTATTGTTTCGAAATCCTCATGTTCAGGATCCGTACAATATAATTTTAAACGTGCTTTTAAAGGTACACTGTGTGTTAAACCTCTTTCGATACACTCTTGAATAGAATATCTAGGTGGATCTACAAAGTAGTCTAAAAATTCTAATACAAAGTTATTTCTTGTATCTGTAATTGGGAAATTGTCCAAGAAGGTTTTATACAAACCTTCATCACTTCGCGAATCTGCTTTTGTTTTTAACTGGAAAAAATCTTGGAAAGATTTGATCTGGATATCCAAGAAATCTGGATAGTCCGTAGCTAATTTTGCCGACGCAAAGTTTATTCTTTCAGTACTATTTTTCGTTGCCAAAGGAGAAAAAATTTTAGTTAAAATTCTGTGATAAATAAAGAATAAATATAAATGCAAAAAAGGGTCTAGATCAAAAGGAGACTCCTTCTGACCTAAACCTTAATTTAATTGTTGGGTGAAAAGCTTACTTAAGCTCTACTTCAGCTCCAGCTTCTTCTAAAGATTTTACAAGACCTTCAGCCTCATCTTTAGCGATTCCTTCTTTGATTGGTGCTGGTGCACTATCAACGATTCCTTTAGCTTCTTTCAATCCTAAACCAGTTAATTCTTTAACTAATTTTACAACTGCTAATTTAGAAGCTCCTGCAGATTTCAAGATTACATCAAACTCAGTTTTTTCTTCTGCTGCGTCTGCTCCTCCTGCTGCTGGTCCTGCTACTGCTACTGCAGCTGCAGCTGGCTCGATACCATACTCATCTTTTAATATTGTAGCTAATTCGTTTACTTCTTTTACTGTTAAGTTAACTAACTGCTCTGCGAAATCTTTTAATTCTGCCATTTTGTGTAATTTTAATGTGTGTTATAATAATTTATTTGTGCGCGTATTCTATCTTTCTGATAACGTCTTAACGATACCTGAAAGTGTTTGACCTCCTGATTGTAATGCTGAAACAACATTCTTAGCAGGCGATTGTAACAATCCAATAATATCTCCAAGTAACTCCTCTTTCGATTTGATGTTTACTAGATTCTCTAATTGATCATCTCCTAAGTAAACAGCTTCCTCGATGTAAGCTCCTTTCAATACTGGTTTGTCAGATTTTTTTCTAAACTCTTTGATTATTTTCGCTGGAGCATTTCCAGTTTCTGATAATAAAATAGATGAGTTTCCTTTCAATGCTGAAGGCAATTCTCCAAATTCTTTTGAAGAATTTTCCATTGCCTTAGCAAGCAATGTATTTTTAACTACAGCCAATTTTACGTCAGCTTTAAAACAAGCTCTTCTTAAATTAGAAGTAGCTTCTGCGTTTAAACCTGAAATATCAGCTACATAAATGATACTGTTATCAGTTAATTGGGCAGTTAAAGCATCGATTACTTGCGATTTTTCTTCTCTTGTCATAATTTACGATTTAACTTCCTATTAATTTGATTTGATATCTAGTGCCAATCCAGTACTCATTGTACTTGACATGTAACTACTTTTGATATAAGTTCCTTTAGCAGCAACTGGTTTCATCTTAATAAGCGTCTGAATTAATTCATTTGCGTTATCAGCAATTTTCTCAGCATCAAAAGATACTTTTCCAATTGCAGCATGTACAATTCCCGTTTTATCAACTTTAAAGTCGATTTTACCAGCTTTTACTTCAGTAACAGCTTTTGCTACATCCATAGTTACCGTACCTGTTTTAGGGTTAGGCATTAAACCTCTAGGTCCTAATACACGTCCTAATGGTCCCAATTTACCCATAACACTTGGCATCGTGATAATTACATCAACGTCTGTCCAACCTCCTTTTATCTTTTGTAAGTACTCATCTAATCCTACATAATCCGCTCCTGCTTCTTTCGCTTCAGCTTCTTTATCTGGAGTAACTAATGCAAGTACTTTTACATCTTTACCTGTACCGTGTGGTAAAGTAACAACTCCACGAACCATTTGGTTAGCTTTTCTAGGATCAACTCCTAAACGAATAGCTAAGTCTACTGATGCGTCAAAGTTTACTGTTGAAATCTCTTTCACTAATGCAGATGCTTCTGATAAAGAATATACTTTAGAACTGTCTACCTTAGCTTGAGCTTCTTTTTGCTTTTTTGTTAATTTTGCCATTTCTTAAAGTTTATTGTGGAGCATCTCCTTTCATCGTAATTCCCATAGAACGAGCCGTACCCGCAATCATCTTCATTCCAGACTCAATAGTAAATGCATTTAAATCTGCCATTTTGTCTTCTGCAATTGCTTTTGCTTGATCCCAAGTGATACTCGCAACCTTGTTACGGTTTGGTTCACCTGATCCTTTCTTAATTTTTGCTGCTTCTAAAATTTGAACAGCTGCTGGAGGAGTTTTGATTACAAAATCAAAAGACTTATCCTTGTATACAGTAATTGCAACAGGTAATACTTTTCCTTGTTTATCCTGAGTTCTAGCATTAAATTGCTTACAGAACTCCATGATGTTAACTCCGGCAGCACCTAAAGCAGGACCTACTGGTGGAGACGGGTTAGCCGCTCCCCCACGTACTTGTAATTTTACTACTTTACTTACTTCTTTTGCCATTTTCTAATTATTTATTTACATATAGTGGAAGCCATGTGTAACAGATAATATTGTGTGTTACAATTAAGAGATCTTGTCTACTTGCATGTAACTTAACTCTAATGGTGTTTTTCTTCCAAAAATCTTCACCATTACTTCTAATTTTCTCTTTTCTTCGTTTACGTTTTCAATGACACCATCAAAACCATTAAACGGTCCATCAACAACTTTTACAGTTTCTCCAACCGTATAAGGAATAGCCACGTTTTCGTTTTGAACCGCTAGTTCATCAACTCTACCTAACATTCTATTGATTTCACTTTTTCTCAATGGAACCGGTTCACCTCCTTTAGTTTCACCTAAAAACCCAATAACACCTGTTACCGATTTGATTACGTGAGGAACTTCACCACTTAAATTTGCTTCCACCATAATGTAACCCGGAAAATAAATTCTTTCTTTATTTATTTTCTTCCCGTTACGTATCTGAATAACTTTTTCAGTAGGAACTAATACTTGTTCTACAAAATCAGAAAGTCCTAATCTAGAAATCTCTGTTTCTATATAAGACTTTACTTTATTCTCTTGTCCTCCAATAGCTCTAACTACGTACCACTTTTTAACAGAATCAGCCATCAGTCTTAGTTAAACATGTTAAAAAATCTATCCAAACCATTTTGAAATACTGAATCTACAGCAAATACTGCTACCGCAAATATTATTGTAAATATTGCTACTACAACAGTAGATTTCTGAGCTTCAGCTTTTGGCAACCAAGTCATATTGGTATTCAATTCTTCAAATGATTCTTTGATATAATTTATAACACTCATTCTATTATCTTTTTAATTGCACGGGCGGAGAGACTCGAACTCACGACACCTGGTTTTGGAGACCAGTGCTCTACCAACTGAGCTACGCCCGTAAAAACGGAGTGTCCTACACAAAGTAAAACACTCCGAATAAACTTATTTTGTATTTCTTACAAGATTTCAGTTACCTGACCTGCACCTACAGTTCTACCTCCTTCACGGATTGCAAAACGTAAACCAACATTCATTGCAATTGGTTGGTGTAAATCAACAGTAATTGTCAAGTTATCTCCTGGCATTACCATTTCAACTCCATCAGGCAAGTTAATTGTTCCTGTTACATCAGTTGTACGTACGTAGAACTGTGGACGGTAGTTGTTATGGAATGGAGTATGACGTCCACCTTCTTCTTTTTTCAATACATACACCTCAGCTTTAAATTGAGCGTGTGGAGTTACAGAACCTGGCTTACAGATTACCATTCCTCTTTTGATATCTTCTTTTGCAATACCTCTTAACAAGATACCTGCATTATCTCCAGCCTCACCTCTATCTAAGATTTGACGGAACATTTCAATACCAGTAATTGTAGAAGCTAACTTCTCAGCACCCATACCAATGATATCAACAGCATCTCCAGTATTAGCGATTCCAGTTTCGATACGTCCAGTTGCTACTGTACCACGACCTGTAATAGAGAATACATCCTCGATAGGCATTAAGAAATCTTTATCAACTTCTCTTAATGGCTCTTGGATCCAAGTATCACAAGCGTCCATTAATTCCATAATCTTTTCAGACCATTTAGCATCTCCGTTCAATCCACCTAATGCAGATCCAGCGATTACCGGTCCATTATCACCATCATAGTCATAGAAAGAAAGCAATTCTCTTACTTCCATCTCAACTAATTCTAATAATTCTTCATCATCAACTAAATCCACTTTGTTCATGAAAACAACAATTCTAGGAATTCCTACTTGTTTTCCTAACAAGATGTGCTCTCTAGTTTGAGGCATTGGTCCATCAGTTGCAGCAACAACTAAAATTGCACCATCCATCTGAGCAGCACCAGTAACCATGTTCTTTACGTAATCCGCGTGACCAGGACAGTCAACGTGAGCGTAGTGACGATTAGCAGTTTGATACTCAACGTGAGATGTGTTAATTGTAATACCTCTTTCTTTTTCTTCCGGAGCATTATCAATTTGATCGAAATCTTTCACTTCTGAAAGTCCAGCAGCAGCTAATACAGTTGTAATAGCAGCAGTTAATGTAGTTTTACCGTGATCTACGTGCCCAATTGTACCAATATTTAAATGTGGTTTCGAGCGGTCAAAAGTTTCCTTAGCCATGATTATTAATTTTAATTCTTAGTTTATATACTTATTTTATTATACTCTTATATTTTTTCTTTGAGCCAATGACGGGAATTGAACCCGTGACCTCTTCCTTACCAAGGAAACGCTCTACCTCTGAGCTACACCGGCCAAGATTTGACATAGAGCGAAAGACCGGGTTCGAACCGGCGACATTCAGCTTGGAAGGCTGACGCTCTACCAACTGAGCTACTTTCGCATTCTAATTATCAAATTCCCTTTTAGCATTTCTGCTAAAATCATTGTGGTGAGAGTAGGATTCGAACCTACGAAGCTTGCGCAGCAGATTTACAGTCTGCCCTCGTTGGCCACTTGAGTATCTCACCATTATTCAAAGAACAAAGTTTTTAAATTCTCATCTAAAAACCCCAACCTGTCTTTTGTGTTTTTGCTGTAAGTTTAACTTACTTTAGAGCCGATGGAGGGACTCGAACCCACGACCTGCTGATTACAAATCAGCTGCTCTAGCCAGCTGAGCTACATCGGCATTCCTGCACAAAAAAACAGTCCATTATTTCTAACGGACTGCAAATGTATAAAGTTTTTTTCATCACAACAAACTTTTTGTTGTAATTTTTATTTTTTTTTAATGTTGTAATTCCCTTTCCTTTTCTTTTGATTTCTTCAATTGACGCTTCATAGTATCAGCTGCAGCAGAAGCCCCTTCTTCAAAAGATTTTGTTTCTTTTTTTACAATCAACTCACTACCAGGGATGTTTATTTTTACTTCAGTGATTTTATTCTCTTTTTCGCTCGTTTTTTGAACTTTTAGAAACACTTCAACGTCAATTATTTTATCGTGGTACTTTTCAAGTCCCATCACCTTCTTCTCTACGAAATCAACTAATTTTTTATCTGCGTTGAAATTTACAGACTGTACAAATACTTTCATGTAATATTATTTTTTACTCCTAGGGTGAGCTTGGTTATACACTTCCTTTAAATGATCTAAGCTGGTATGAGTATAGATTTGAGTTGACGCTAAACTGGAATGCCCTAGTAACTCCTTAACCGAATTCAAATCTGCCCCCTCGTTTAACATATGCGTCGCAAAAGAGTGACGAATCACATGAGGACTTTTCTTTACCTTCGTAGATTCCCTACTAAAGTATAATTTTATTATTCTATAAACAAGCGTTCCATACAATTTATTTCCCTTATTCGAGACCAAAAGATACTCTGTTGTACCAAACTCTTGCTCCTTTATCTCTAAGTAATCAAGTAGTGTTTTTTTAACCGATTGAAGCAAGGGAACATAACGCTCCTTATTTCTTTTTCCTAAGACTTTTAAAGTGTTATTGTGTATATCCACAGAGGTTTGTTTCAAACCAATCAACTCTTCCCTTCTCATTCCCGTTGAATACAATAGTTCTACCAATAACTTATCTCTTACCCCTGCAAAACCATCCAACTCTATCCCTTCTATTACAGAAACAACTTCGTTCTCCGAGAAAGGTACTTGTAATCTTTTAGCAACTTTTAAAGCCTTATGACCAGATAACGGATTCGCTTCAATCTCTTCAATTCGCTGCAGGTATTTGTAAAAACTATTTAAAGAGCTTATTTTTCGATTCACTGTTCTATTTGAGACTCCCTCATTGACTAAGGCAACTATCCAAGAACGGATTTCTCCATAGCTTGATTTGACTATATCAGATGTCCCACACTCAGAATTACTAAAAACCTGAAATGTTTCCAAATCCTTCTTATACGCTAGTGCCGTATGCTTCGAATACTGCTTTTCTAAACTTATATAATCAATAAACCTTTCAACCATGTAATTTAATTATGCCTCTTAACAAAGCTAAAGAAATATAAGGCCATAAAAAAACCTGTTTCAAAAAATGAAACAGGTTTTATATTTTCAATACTCTTAGATTAACTTAACTCTTCGTTTGTTCTTAATCTTTGGATGTATTTCGCTTTGATGTTTTGTTTACGGTTTGCCACAGATGGCTTCGTGAACTGCTGACGCTCTCTCAATTGTCTCATCGTCTTCGTGCGATCGAATTTTCTCTTAAAACGTTTTAGCGCTCTATCGATATTTTCTCCTTCTTTTATAGGTATAATTAACATAGGGTATCACCTCCTCTCATCGTACTCTCTTTAATATGTTTGAATTGAAACTTAAATAGTTCAATTATAATGTCATTTTAGGACTGCAAAAATACAATTTATTTCCGATTGACAATCTTTTTTTAGTCTTTTAATATTTTTCTTGAAATCACTACTTTCTGAATCTCTGTAGTTCCTTCACCAATTGTACACAATTTAGAGTCTCTATAAAACTTTTCTACAGGAAAATCTTTGGTATAACCATAACCTCCGTGTACTTGAACTGCCTCGTTCGCAATCTTCACACAAGCCTCAGAGGCATACATTTTAGCCATCGCTCCAATTTTAGTCATTGGTTTTTTATTGTTTTTCAAGTAGGCCGCTTTATGAATCAACAATTCTGAAGCTTCAATTTCCGTGGCCATATCAGCCAATTTAAATGAAACTCCTTGAAATGAAGAAATAGGTTTACCAAATTGCACACGCTCCTTAGAATATTTTAAAGCTGCTTCATAAGCACCTTTAGCGATTCCAACAGATAAAGCTCCGATAGAGATTCTACCTCCATCCAACACTTTCATAGATTGGATAAATCCTTCTCCTATTTCACCTAATATATTTTCTTTTGGAACACGACAGTTGTCAAAAATCAATTCTGCCGTTTCCGAAGCACGCATTCCTAATTTGTTCTCTTTCTTTCCAGAACTAAATCCAGGCGTCCCTTTTTCAATTACAAAAGCGGTCATTCCATGCGAATCACCTTTCTCACCCGTTCTCACGATTACCACGGCAATATCACCGCTAATAGCGTGCGTTATAAAATTCTTTGCACCATTTAACATATAATGATCTCCGTCTTCTACCGCTGTTGTACTCATTCCACCAGCATCAGAACCTGTATTATGTTCCGTCAACCCCCAAGCACCGATACTCTCACCAGAAGCCAATTTAGGCAACCATTTTTGTTTTTGTTCTTCACTACCGAATTGCAAAATATGTCCCGTACACAAAGAGTTATGTGCCGCAACTGAAAGACCAATAGAGCCATCTACTTTAGAAATCTCTTCTAAAATGGAAATGTATTCATGATATCCTAAACCAGATCCACCATATTCCTCAGGAACTAATATCCCCATAAAACCCATTTCGCCAATTTTCTTAAACAGTTCAATCGGAAAAATTTGACTCTCATCCCATTCCATTACAAATGGTTTGATATGTTGTTGTGCAAAATCCCTTACGGATTCTGCAATCATCTTTTGTGTTTCTGTATATTCGAAATTCATGAAAAATACTTTGTTTAATCTTTTGCTTAAATTATTAAACAAAAATACGACCTATTTATTCAGCTCGCAAATATAATGCTATTCTATGATATTTTTCAATCGGAAAACCTTGTATTTTTTTTATTTCTTCTAAGTTCTTCAACTCTCCTACAGAATCTCTATACCTGAATAATAATTTAGTCGTTGGATAGTCCATATAGACAATGGATAAAATTTCCTTAAAACTGGCGGTGTTTATATTATGTTTTTCCAAAACAGGGGGTTCAAAAACTTTATAATACTTAAGAATCTCTTTGACCACCTTTGACTCTAACCGATACACTTCTTGCAATTGACTCATCTCTGAAAATCCACCCAAGCGATTTCGATATTTTATAATTCTTGCTGATAATTTTTCTCCGATACCATAAATTTTTCGCAACTCTATTGCTGTCACCTTATTAATATCTTTTTTCACAATACTTTTATAGACTCTTAACTTAGCGGAAGTTGTTTTTATCGATTTCTTTTTAGCTGGAAACAAAAACAAAGGAGATAACACCCCTAACAAACTATCTGATACTTTTGTAACCTCTTGAAATTCTCTAGAAGAGTTTACCCATTTATACTCACTTCTAAAAGCAAGCAACCGATCTATTTCTAAAACTGACATCCCCAAAGCATATCCTTTTTCATCCGTTATAAAATTAGGGTTGAATGGATACCTCATTTTTGTCGCGGACTTCAATAATTTCAAAGAATCAATCTTTTTATTTAGGAAGGCAACTTCATTTACATCCAACTCTATTCTTCGGTTGCGATTTACATATAAATAATACCCCACTTGGATACATACCAATAACAACATAAAACAAAAAACCCCATTTCGTTGTCTTTTATTATAAACGAAATGGGGTCTTAATTTTCTCATAGAAGCATCAACTTTTTATTGCACTCAAATATCTTTTCAATTCGTCTTTCACTTTAGGAGCTAATATCAACAATCCTAAAACATTTGGAAACACCATTGCAAAAATCATAGAATCTGAAAATTCTACTACTGAATTTAAACTAGAGGATGCACCTATTATAATCACAAACAAAAACAATGCTTTGTATGTTAAATCTGCCACACGTCCTTTTCCAAACAAATATTTCCAACCTTGAATCCCATAATAGGACCATGATAACATCGTTGAAAAAGCAAACAATATAACCGCTATTGTTAAGATAATAGAAAAATTTGGGATTGCCGAATCAAACGCCACTGAAGTTAAATCTACTCCCCCAACGCTTTCTCCTGAACTATTTAAAATTACACTGCTACCATCTAGGTTTCCATAGGTAAATAAATTACTTCTAATGTTTGTAATTACAATGACCAATGCAGTCATGGTACAAATTACAACCGTATCAACAAAAGGCCCTATCGAAGCTACAATTCCTTCACTTGCCGGAAATCTAGTTTTCACTGCTGCATGAGCTATCGATGCAGATCCAACTCCAGCTTCATTTGAAAAGGCTGCTCTTCTAAACCCTTGAATCATCACACCTATAACACCACCAACAACCGCTTCATTTCCAAAAGCACTTGACCAAATCTCACCAAAACCTTGAGGAATGATATCAAAATTCATAAAAATTATCACAAAGGCCGCACCTATATATAAGATCCCCATAAAAGGAACTATTTTCTCTGTAACCTGACCAATTCTTTTGATTCCTCCAATAATTACGACACCAACAAGTATCGCCATTACAACACCAAACCAAAAACCATTTTCAACATGAAATAATTCTTTCATTTGACTGGCTGCTTGATTTGCTTGAAACATATTTCCTCCACCAAAAGATCCACCTACTACAAAGACGGCATAAATCCCTGCCAAAAACTTACCTAAACCGGCTAAGTTGTTTTCCTTCAATCCTTGTTTTAAATAATACATAGGACCTCCATAAATTTTACCATCTTCTCCAACTTCACGGTATTTCACCCCTAAAGTAGCTTCAACTAATTTTGTAGACATTCCTAAAAACCCAGCTAAAATCATCCATAAAGTAGCTCCTGGACCTCCGATCGCAATAGCTACCGCAACCCCTGCAATATTACCAAGTCCAACCGTTGCAGACAAGGCTGCTGTCAAGGCTTGAAAATGAGTAACCTCACCAACAACTCCTTCCTTTTGAATAGTCTCTCTAACATCTCCACCAGGTGTAGGGTCTCCCGCAACTACGTCCACTTCATGATGATCTACGGCATCATACTTCCCTTTGGCTGCATTGATAGCGACACCTAACAAACGTACATTCGCAAATTTAAAATATAGAGTAAAAAACAAAGCTCCTAGTAACAACACAATAAGTACTATTGGCACGCTAATCCCTACAATAGAAACCGGATAAAAAACAATGGAACCGATCCAATCGGCAAAAGGTTTGAATTCTTCTTCAATTTCCTGATCAATAGATAGCTCCTTGGCAAATCCAAAAAATGGAATTATCATTACAGCAAGGCTCATGAGTAAATTACGCTTCATAAAAATTTAGGTTCTTTGTTAATTTTGATGCAATATAGGGACTTCTAAGGAAATTTGATTCTTCGCAAAAAAAACAACCCTGTACATACAAGTATCTAGGTTAAAATAATTTTTTAATTTTTGCAATTTGGTCTGGTCTCCCTAACAAGATTAAATTCGACTTTGCTTCCAAAATCATATCAGAAGATGGATTGATAATATATTCTCCATTTCCTGAAATAAATCCAATCACGCTGCAGCCTGTTGTTCGTCTTAAATCCAATTCCCTTATAGATTTATTTAAATATTTACTTGGTAAATCCTCTACAGAAATCTCTTCCAAGTTCGCATAGCTTTCCCCGTCCAAAGAAATTCTATTGACAAACTCAACTAAATCTGGAGTCACTACGAGAGAAGCCATATGATCTCCACCTAATTTATCAGGCATGATCACATTATCAGCGCCCGCAATTTTTAATTTTTTTTGTGAGGATTCATTATTAGCCCTACTTACAATATTCATCTCAGAATTCAGCTGTCTAGCAGATAAAACCACATATAAATTGTCCGCATCCGACGGCAGCGCAGTGATTAAGTTTTCTGCATTTTTAACACCGGCCTCCAACAACGAATCATCATCTGTTGCATCTCCTTCTATAAATAAAAAACCTTCTTCTTCAATTTCTCTTAAAAGCTCAGGAGATTTTTCAATAACTACACAAGACTTTTTGAAATTATTCAATTTCGAAACTGCCTGCCTACCGTTTCTCCCATAACCACAAACAATGGTATGATTTTCAAGTGCATTTATTTTTTTTAACATCTTATTCTTTTTAAGTTCTTCCATCAAAGTACTGTTAGACAAAAATTCCGAGACCACTGTAACCACGTAACCATAAATACTAATACTTGTAAGAATTAAAAATATAGTAAATAACTTGGCTTCTTCACTCAAAGGATTGACTTCACTAAAACCTACTGTAGTAATCGTAATGATGGTCATGTACAAACCATCCACAAAAGAAAAGTCAAACAAATAAGTATACCCTAAAACACCTATTAAAATAGCAGCTAAAAAAAGGACTACAGCTTTGTAAATTCTAGACGACAAATATTTCTTTTTTGGTTGTTTATAAATCAAAAACAGAGGTTCTTTTGGTATACACCATATCCTTTAGTTTTAGAAAAAAAGCCAATATCAGATAAACTGCAAAGGAAATCCCAAAAGTCACAAAGGAAAGATATATGAATAACAAACGTATATTTTTCACCCCAATTCCCAATCGTTCCGAAAAACGAGTGGAAACATCGAAACCATGTCTCTCAAAATAATGACGAATCTGATGAATCACTTTCATAGCTTGTATATTCTAATTTAATGCAAGATAGCAAAACCAATGTAATTTTTCAATCTAAGCGGGTCTTTCTCTAAAATTTGCGTGCTAAAAAGCTTTGCCTTTAAAACTTTCACAAAAGCATTGAAAAGTATATTTTTGCGATTCAAAATTTAGGGCAATGACAAAACAACAATTAATAGAACAGATCCAACTTAAAAAATCATTTTTATGTGTTGGTTTAGACGTAGATATCAATAAAATCCCAAAACATTTATTGGATACTGAAGATCCTATTTTTGAATTTAACAAACAAATTATTGATGCCACACATCATTTGGCTGTTGCTTACAAGCCGAACACTGCTTTTTATGAATGTTACGGACTAGAAGGTTGGAAATCTTTAGAGAAAACTATTGCTTATATCAACGAAAAACATCCTGAAATTTTTACAATTGCCGATGCTAAACGTGGGGATATTGGGAACACCTCAACGATGTATGCCAAAGCATTCTTTGAAAATTTAAATTTTGACTCTGTTACTGTTGCTCCTTATATGGGAAGTGATTCTGTAGAACCTTTTTTAGCTTTCAAGGATAAATTTACTATTATGCTTGCTTTGACCTCTAACAAAGGTGGATTGGATTTTCAAGCACAGCAAGTTACCGAGGATGAAAAATTATACCAGAATGTATTAAAGCAATCTTTGACTTGGGACAATAATGAACAGTTAATGTATGTTGTTGGCGCAACGAAGGCTGAATATTTTAAAGGGATCAGAGAGATCGTACCGAACCATTTTTTATTGGTTCCGGGTGTAGGTGCGCAAGGAGGTAACCTGCAAGACGTCTGTAACTATGGATTGAATAAAGACTGTGGATTATTGATCAACTCTTCAAGAGGGATTATTTACGCAAGTAACGGAGAAGATTTTGCTCAAGTAGCTCAAAAAAAAGCACAAGAATTACAAAGTGAAATGGAAGTTATTTTAAACAAAATATAATAGCTTCATTAACAATAGAACTATTAATAAAACAAAAAAGGTTTGACATTGTGTCAAACCTTTTTTTATTCTAAAAAGAATTAATGTACTCGGACAGGTTTTCTGTACGTTCCAAACCTAACTTCTTTCTAAGTCTATATCTAGAGGTATGAATGCTTTCCACTGATATACCTAGTAATGGCGCCATTTCTTTACTTGAGAAATTCAACCGAATTAAGGCACATATTTTTAGATCCGCAGATTTTAACTTAGGGTGTTTCTCCTTTAAGTTTTCATAAAAACTTTGGTTTATAGAGGTAAATCTTGCCTCAAATTCTTTCCAATTACTAGAAGAACTACCTTGGATCGTTTTCACCATTCTACTAATTGTTTTTACATCCACCGTATCTTTTTGCTGAGATAACTTTGAGTTTAAACTATTTAAAAACTCCTCCTTTTCAATCAATCTAAGAGCTGAACTAGTCAATTCTTTATTTTTCATCTCCAAGATCTCTTCTTGACGTTTTGTTTCCGCATCTTGACGTTCCCTGATCACCTGCTTTTCAGCCCTATGTTTTTGTCTCAGATTTCTTATAAAGAAAAACGTAAATACCAGTATCCCTACAATTGAAAAAATTAAAAATATAGTTTTTAGATGCCAAATATCCTCTTCATGCTCTAGAACTTTCAAACGTTGCTCATTCTCTTGATCCTCTAATCTCTCTTTGGTCAACCTAAATTTATCTTTGATATCAAATAAAGGAAGATTGTTTTTGTTTTTTATTCCGAAAACTTCATCGTTTAATTCTTTCTCTTTTTCTAAATAATAAAAAGCCTTCTCATAGTCTTTTTTCAAAAGCTGAAGTTCTTTTAAAGCTTTAAAATCTTTGATTTTATAATTTGAATGACTTCGATATTTTTTTGACACCTCTAAAGACTTCAAATAATACATCTCTGCTTTCTCTCTATTACCTGACTTTCTATAAGCATCACCATACATATAATAGATTAACACTAAGTATGATGGATCATTCTCTTTAAAATAATCCTCCGCCGATTCAAGTTCATCTAAGCCTTTAGCTTTATCGCCACGCATACATTTTAAGTATCCAGATTCTGCTTCTAAATAAAAGTTTTTTGAATTCAACAATATATTATTCTTTGCAGTAATACTACTATCCAAATATTTTTGTGCAGTTTCATACTCACCTCTAACTCTATGAAAACTTGTCAATGCAAAGTAATCACTCAACATATACACCTCCGTCAAGATAATATTACTACGAAACATCTCCTTATTTAAATCTAGAGACATGTTCAAATATTTCAATGCTTCGTCATCTCTTTCAAAAAAGCTATACAACCAACCTAGCCCCTTGTAAATCCTACCAACACGTGTGGTTACTTTTCCATCCTCCAACAACAAACCACGCCAAAAACTATCATAGGCTTTACTATAATTTACATGATGAGAATATATATCTCCTACCTCAATAAGTCCTTCTACAGCTCTTATCGTATCATTTTTCTCTAAACTCAATTCGATAGATTTATTATAGCTATCAATAGCTTTATCTGGTTGCATAAAAGTCAGTTCTCTCGCCAAATAAAACAAAGAATCTCTTTCATTCATCTGTTGAGAATTCACAAAATAAAACCCAAAAAACATTAAAATAAATAGACGTATTCCAAATTTAATATGAACATTCATTAATTTTTCCAACATAATCTTTTTTCTAAAAAATGATATTAAACAATAGATACAGAATGATAATGACCGACATTACCGATTTGAACTGATAAGATATAAATAAACATTCACATCTCAGCAACAAGACAAACAAATCAACAAATAATTTTTCAAATAAACCATTTACTAAAGTCAAAATATAGTCCAGTTTAATTATTGTCTATATAAAAACGAGATATCAAATCCGTTTTTTACGGATAGGTCAAGTTGAAGTCAATGTTAAAAACAAGGAATCAACCTTCAAAAAGAATAAATTTACTTCTAAGGTGTTTGAAGCGATTGAATTGCTTGTCGTTTTAAACGATCAAATTTTCATTATAAACAAATACTATGAAATCTTTAAAAAAAACATTGATTCTTGCTTTAGGAGTTTCCTTTGGTAGTTATGCACAAAATATTACTTGGAAAAACAAAATCGATAGCTTTCAAGCTACCGACACTGTTACGATGCACTTAAATTATGATGCAAGACCACTGAGCTTTCTATACCTTGACGCTAAATTATTAGAAGTAGACGCTAAAGGGAATGTTGTGAACACCTACAACAATTCACAGCCGATGCTAAAAACCGTCAATAACAATGCTTTTGGAACTATTAATTTTAAATACATAGCATCAGAAGCAAATCCAACAATAAAACAAAAATTACCTAAAGGACATTTCTATAAACTTACTGCCTTTATGATTCTTAACAACTCCAGTGAGTTTGAATATAAAAGTGATTATTCTATCATTAAGCTAAAAAAATAACAAATAAAAAAGTGCCTTTCGGCGCTTTTTTTTTATCATTAAGCTAGTTTCCTAATACCTAAGCTCTATTTTCAATCCAATTAAAAAGACCGATTCTCTAATATTCAACTAGAAGAACCGGTCTTAAACCTAAAATCACCAACTGTATGCTATGGACGTAACGGTGTTTTTGAAACACTTATATTATCCATATAAAACTTAAATTGCTCTGTGTTTTGAGCATTATTTCCTCTTATCATAAATGATATAGCTCCTGCGGAATTAAATTGAGCATTTGCTGAAGTATAAACCCATTCACCAGTTTTAAAATCAGATGTAAACAAAGCGTGAGAACCAACTCCCCAATTTGTATCAGGATTCCAATAAACTCTTAAATCTGGAGCTCCTGGTAAGCTCGGTATTGTTCCTTCAACATACACCCATACTCCTATTTCATAATTTACATTCGCCTCAACATCAAACCTGATAAAATCTGAACCATCTGCAAGTTTATGACCTAAGATCATTCCATTACCGCCTTGCATTACAGCATAACCACTTTTGGAACCGTCTTGAGCTTGGACACTGGATAGATCAAATGTAAATGTTTCAAATCCACCCCACGAAAGATTCTTCCATGTATCCAATGCACTATTTTCAAAACTGTAGTCATAAGCTGAACCAATCAAAATATTAGATTTCTCATAAACTAAAACATGGTCTGTAATATTATCTACTTGCACAAAATCTGTAGAACTCAAATCACCTTGTGTATAGGACACCTTAACAAGATCGTCACTGTACACATTTTCAGTCCCTAAATTCAATACTACAATATTTGCTTCATCCTCATTTATTTCAGCACTTACAATTGTAGGATTCATAATAGTTCCATTTTCAATACTAACAGAAAAATCATCCTTATTCAAAGTGTTCACATCTATCTCCCTACTAAACTCAAGTGCTATTGCATTCTCCAATTGATAAACTTTATCCAAAGTAACCGGTTGTGAAGACGGAATTATCGAAACCAAATTAGCTACGGTTACTGTATCAGCGCTAAAAGGTCTTTGACGATTTGCGATAAAGTTCACTCCGAACTGACCGATTTTTTTATACTTCACATCTATTTCAACATCTGAATCTGATGTCAAAGGGTCTCCACCTCCAAATACCCAATTAAAACCCGCAGGTTCACCAATTGCAGCATAAGAATACCTTACTGTACTTCCGGCTTCTACCTCTTCTAAAGCATTATCTACAACATTCAATTCTCTCATTACATTTCCATCAATATCTAACAAACTTGCCTTCACTTCTGCCTCAATAAATGGCAATACTTGAACAACTATAGTGGTATCTAAAACACTACTTTTTAGAATTTCACCATCATATGCATCTTTATAAAACTCCTGATGTAACTTGATGTCATGAGACCCTACAACTGTAAATTGTGTTTTAAAAGTTGAAGCAACTGAAACCGTATCATTATCTGTTCCTTCAATGTCCCCAATTCCTTTAGGCAAGGTCCATTTTCTTGAAACCACACCCGCAGACACATCTCCAAAAGAAATAGTTCCATTGATATTCACTCTATTTTCAAAATCCATTTCCGATGTTACAATTACTCTGTGACTCGGAATTATTAAGTTTACTTCCTCCTCCTCTTTACAAGCTGTAAAAACAGTTGCAACGACAAGCAATAAACTACATATATATTTATAATTCATAATTTAAGTTTTAGTTTATAGTTCTTCATT